>JAJSAC010000071.1 GCA_024274915.1 Thermodesulfobacteriota bacterium | reverse complement strand
TTGCCCATGGCTGATAGCTGATGGCTCATGGCTGATAGCAACTATGAGCTATGAACCATGAACTACGAGCTATGAGCTATCATCTCTGCGCTCGGAACGCCCCGCCCTGCCATCTGAGGGTAGAACTGGGGGAAGTCCTGTGAAGGTTCGGATTGGCGGAGGGTGGCTTATGATGTGCCAAATACCGGTTCCTACTCGTGGAGGATACCTGAAAGCGTCCATGTAACTCCTGGCTATGCTGAACGCTGGATTAAGGTGACGGTCCGGGACCGGGCTGGAAACTTTGCCAGTGATACTAATGATCATGCATTTAGTATTCAAGGAAGACAGACAGGAGTCACGCCTACTCAAGTAAGAGTCAACTCACCAAATGGCGGTGAATTGTGGCGAATTGGAGAGAGGGTGAACATAAGGTGGGCTGCTACAGGTCTCTGGAGAGAGGTGAGCATTAATCTTTCCAGAAATGGAGGAAGAACTTGGGAGACTATTGGGACAAGAAGATCAGGCAATTCATTTTCATGGAGGGTTTCCGGTTCCCCTTCGTCGAACTGCCTTATTGAAGTAGTAGTTTACGACATGGATGGAAGGATCGCAGATAGGGATGTGAGTAACAGGAAATTCAGCATAGTGAAACTTAGAGGACGTCCTTTCATCGAGATTCCAAAGGTGCGAAAGAGAGTACCAGTGAGGTAAGAACCATTACTCTAATGCCGAGCTCAGACTTTATTATGTGAGGTTTCTCCTTTGTTCGGCTTCGAATTAGCCCAGGATGATGATCTGGGCGCGTTGAAGATTAGTCTGTTTTTATCCCTACCTCTACGGACATGCCAGGGACCAGTCTCTTGCCTTGGGTGTCCACGAAGTGGATTTCAATGGGGATACGCTGGACCACTTTGGTGAACTCTCCCGCCGTCACATCCCGGGGGATGAGGGCAAATTTTGCCGCCGAGGCCTCGCCTATCTTGGTCACTTTCCCCTGGAACTTCACTCCTGGGTAGGTGTCTACCCAGATGTCTACGGGGGCCCCCAGCCTAACTTTCCTGGCCTTGGTCTCCTCCAGGTTGGCGGTAACGTAGATCTCTTCTTTGTTGTATATGCTCAGGACCGGATAGCCCGGGGCAACGAAGTCCCCTGGGTGGAGGAACTTCTTGGCCACCACCCCCGTGATGGGGCTCCTGACCCGGGTATGTTCCAAGGTGACTTGGGCAGCCTTCACGGTTTTGGTGGCCTTTTCCACGGTGGCCAGGGCAGCCTCCAGAGCCTTTAAGGCCTCCTTCACCTGGGCCTGGGCCAGGGCAATCTTGTCCCTTTGGGCCAGGGCCTGGCGGTAGGCAGCCCTCCTGGCTTTGAAGGCTTCGCGAGCCTCCTTGAGGGCTGTTCCGATGGTTTCAAACTTCTGCTTGCCCACCACTCGTCTTCCGTAGAGGGCTTTGTAACGCTGGTAGTCCCTTTCTACCTGTTGGAGTTTGGCCTGGGCCGCGTCCATTTGGGCCTTGGTCAGAGCGATGGCCTGGATCACTTCCTTTCTGGTCAGCGCTAGGGACTTTTGGGCCTTCTTCCAGGTAGCCTCCCGGGCCTGGGCCAGGCTCTGGGCCTCTTTCAGGGCGGCCAGGGCCACCTGGAGCCTGGCCCGGTAGTCTTTATCGTCGATGGTGAAGAGAAGGTCCCCCTTTTTCACCTCTTGGGCTTCGTCCACCATGATTTGGGCGATATGCCCTGGCACCAGGGGGGAGACATTCACCAGGTCTGCTTCCACGAAGGCGTCATTGGTGGTGGCATGGGTGAATCTGTAGTGGAGCCAGAAGCCCCCTTTTATCAAGGCGGCTATCAGTCCTACGACCCCTAGGGCCAGGACCAGCCTTCTCCGGCTGTTCCTTTTGGGCGGTTCCTGCTGCAATTTTTCCTCTTCCATCAGGGCTCCTCTCCCATGAGTCTCAAAAGGTGGGCTACGGCCAAGTTGTACTGGTAGATGGCCCGATAGTAGTAAGTCTGGGCCTGGGTGAGGAGGGTCTGGGCATCCAGCACCTCAGTGGAGGTGTCGATTTGCTCTTTGTAGCGTTCCTCCGTCACCCGGAAGTTCTCCTTGGCCTGCTCCACGGCAGATTTGGCTGTCTCTATGTTCTGGCGGGCGGCTTCCATTTCCAGGAATGCCTCTTGGACTTCCAGGGCCACTTTGTCTTGGACCTCCTTGAGCATGGCCAAGGCCTTGAGCTCCCCCAGCCGTGCCTTTTCTACTTGATGGCGGGTACGTCCCATCTCGAAGAGGGTCCACTCCAGCCCCGCGGTGAGCCTCCAGTCCTCGGCATCGGTGAGGCCGTCTCCTGTGCAGTCGGGGGTGTTTCCATGCTTTCTGTAGGCTCCTTCCAGGAAGATGTGGGGGAAGTAGCCGCTTCGGGCCAGGCGGATGCCTTCCTTTCCCTTTTCCACCTCCTTCCTGGTGGCCTCCACCACAGGCCTTTTCTCCAGGGCTCGGTTGATGGCCTCTCGGAGGGTGATGGTGGGATGGGGTAGAAGCCGGATCTCCTCCACTTCCAGGGGGGCCGTCACTTCCCTGTGGAGAATGGCATTGAGGGTGGCCCTGGCCACGGCCACTCCGTTTCTGGCTCTCACCAGGTCTTGCTTGGCCTGGGCCAGAGCCACCTGGGACTTGAGGAGGTCGTTCCTGGGAATGATTCCCTGTTCAAAGAAGTTCTGGGCAACAAAGAGATGGTGGGAGAGCTGTTTTACCGCCAACTCCGCCACGTCCTTCATCCTTTGGGCGGTGAGGATGCCGAAGTAGGCCTTTTTCACGTTGTACGCCACTTCCAGACGAGTCTCTTCCGCTTCCAGTTCCGCTTGGCGGGCGGAGATGAGGGCCATTCTATGGGTGGCGGTGATGGCCCACCCTGTGAATATGGGCTGTTGGAAGGAGAAGGTGTACTGGTAGACGTTTTGACGGGAGGTGACCACGTTGCCGGGCTTTAGGGTTATGGGTTGCATTCCGGGAGCTAGGGGAGGGATCTCTACGGGTTGGAGCCTCACGTGTTGCTCTTCGTTCCACCGGGTGTAGTTGTAGTCGAATTTGACCGTGGGGAAGTATCGGGTCCAGGCCTCTTTTTCGGCTTCTTTGGCCATGGAGAAGGTGTACTTGGCGGCCTGGAGGGTGGGATTCTGCTTTAGGGCTATCTTTATGGCTTCGTCCAAGGTGAGGACTCCCTCCTGGGCCATGAGGAGGTGAGGTATCAGTAGCAGCACTGTCAGAATGAGCGAGAGACGTCTCATCTTCCGGCTCCCTCCACAAAGAGGGATAGAACGATCTCTTGTGCTTCTTGAAGGCTCTCTATGTGGCCTTTGAGCCAGTCGAAGAAAAAGCTGTTGAGAATACCCATGAAGGCCCTAGTGAGGTGTGAGGGGGGAAGGGGTTTTAGCTCCTCTCTCTCTATACCTCTCTCCATGACTTCCTGGTAGAGGCGGAAGAACTGGCCATAGAGATGGTCAGCCTTGACCCCCAGACGTTCTCTTACCGCCTCCAGGGTAGCCAGCTGCTCCGAAAGATAGAGCTTGAAGAAGGAGCGGTGTTTCTCGACAAAGGCGGTTTGGGCCTGCAGCATTTTGCTGAGGGTCTCCCGGGTGGGAGCTTCCTCTTGTGCCAGGGCTTGGAGGGTTTCCAGGAGTTCTTGGCATCTCTCTTCTAAAGGTGATAAATAAAGCTCCTCTTTGCTTTTGAAGTGCTGGTAGATGGTGCCCACTCCAACTCCGGCCCTTTTTGCCACCTCGGCTATGGTGGTTCCGTGGAAGCCCTTTCGGGAAAAGAGTTCCAAAGCAGCTTCCATGATCTCCTGCCGTCTGAGGATCTTCCCCTTTGTTCTCCATCCACCTTCCATGGGCCGTTTTTATAGTTGAACGTCGGTTCAAGTCAAGAATGATGGTTCAACAACAGAATAGAAGGGATGGCTCTGGGGGGTGCTTGCTTTTTCGAGGGGGGTTACTTGATCTTTATGGTCTCTAGTGCCTTCTTGAAAAGGGCTTCATGGTGCTCATAGTACTCCTTTGGGGAAATGAATCCTACCACTAGTATAAGATCCCCTTTGGAGACCAGGGTTTTGTCTTTGTCCTTCACGATATAGGTCCTGAGTTCGCAAAAGCGCCCGTCCTTATCTTCCCATTCCAGCGCGGTTATGACGGCTTCTTGTTCTGATATCTGGGTGGACTCTAAGGAGACAAGGTCGAGTTTGTCCTTTTCGATCTTGCTCATGGCGTACTCCTCGATGGTCTGCAGGACTTCCCCCAAGATTCCCTTCTTGGTAAAGGCATCATGTTCAGAATTCTGGATTTTCCCTTTCAAACAAGTGAAAAGGCGGGGCATTCCTCCCTTGCCCATATAATCGCCCCATGAGAGCCTGGCTTGTGATCGCCAAAAGATTTGATTTTTCGTAACTTGCTCCCTGGGGGGCTCAAATATGGATCTGCGGTCGGAACGCCCCGCCCCTATCCCTAAGGGTAAAACTGGGGGAAGTCCTGGATGGTCTGCTCTTGAAAGTTCTCTTCTTCCCACTCTATACCAAAAGCTTCCTTTGCTTTCTTTTTAAACTTCTCGTACTCTTTGGGAGAGGCCTCGGCGTAACCTTTCCATAGTAGGGAGTGGTATCCTGCGGCTTCCAAATCTACATAGCCCCAGTGGTCTATGGTGTCGAAGGCCTTGTCGTAGTGTTTCGTCTCCACAAACCTCTCCGGCTCGGTCTCAAGAGTCTTCCATCCTTCAGGGAGTTCCATGGAGAAGCCCCAGTCGGGTATCTCCACTTTAGAACCTTTGGTCTTGGATTTTCCACATCCCAGGGTTAGGACGAGGGCAAAGCCCACTAAAAGGAGGAGCCAGCCCTTCTTCATGGGTCACCTCCTTCACCGTCTGTAGGTGAAAATTTTATTCGTGGATATGGCGTGAATCAAGCTAGGAACCGTGTGAGGCACTTGGGGTTTCACTGGGTTTCCCTTTAGTCTTCCAGCCTCCTGCGCTTCTTGCAATGCCATGCCAAGTAGGCCAGGGCCAGAAGGATGGAGAGGATCACCATGGCCCAGGCCGCTTTGTGGAGGTAGAGCTTGAGGAGTTCATGGTTGTGGCCTACCAGGTAACCCACCAGGGCCAGTACCATGACCCAGAGCCCCGCCCCCAGGGAGGTGAAGAGGACAAACAGGGGTATGTTCATGCGGGCCATGCCGGCGGGGAGGGATATGTACTGGCGGATGCCCGGCAGGAGCCGGCCTATGAGGGTGCTGATGTGGCCGTGATGGTCGAAGAACCGGTCTACCCTTGTCAGGGTCTTGTCGCTCACCAGGAGGTATTTCCCGTAACGCTGGAAGAAGGGGCGTCCCAGGGTCAGGGAGATCCAGTAGTTGAAGAGGGCGCCCAAAAGGGAGCCCAGGGTGCCCCAGAGGATGACCAAAAGGATGTTCATTTCCCCTTTGGAGGCCAGGTATCCCGCCGGTGGGATGACCACCTCGCTGGGAAAGGGGAAGAAGGAGGATTCCAGGAACATGAGGACCAGGATGCCGGGGTAGCCCAGGCTACCCATGGTTTTCACTATCCACATGACCGCTTGGTGCAGCATGGCTCAGATGGTGAGGCACCTCTGGCACAGGAGGCCTTTAAGTTCTCCCGCCAGGTACCTTCTCCTGATCTCTTGGTATTGGGGGCTGTTCCATATCTCTTCCAGGCTCTGCTCCCACAGGTTTCCCAGGATGGTGGTCCGTTCCCAGTCCACGCAGCACAGAACCACATCGCCGTTGTAGAGGATGTAGGCCTGTTCGAAGAGGCGGTTACAGAAGGAGAAGGGCTTCCACTTTTTCGGGTTGAGATCCTTGGCTGCGATCTCTTTCAGGGCCCTGTTCTCCAGGGGCCTCACGTTTACCCTCACTCCCCTGGCTTTCCAGTAGGCCATGATTTCGGGGAGTTCTTCCTCTATGGCCTTGGTTCTCACCATGGTGACCCGAACCCGGGGCTTACTGGCCCCTTTACGCTTTTTCAGTTCCAGGAATTGGTCTATGTTCTCTAAAACCTTTTCCAATTTTAGGCCCACCATCTGGGACTCGTAGGTTTCTTTCCTGATGCCGTGGACGCTGAAGTTGATCCTGTCCAGGCCCGATTCTATGGGTTGTTCTCCCATCTCCTCATCCAGGAGGGCACCGTTGGAGTTGATCTTGATGATGGTGTCCGGCCGCTTTCTCTCGGCCAGATAGCGGATCTTCTTTCCCAGGTTCCTGTCCATGAGGGGCTCGTTCATGAGGTAGGGGCTGATGCGGGCCACAGGATGGCGGGTGATCTCGTCGGTGACCTTTGTGAAGAGCTCCCAATCCATCTCTCCGTGGGTGAGCTTGGGGCCTACTATGGAGTTGGGGCAGAAGACACACCGGGCGTTGCACCCGCTCTTGGTCTGGATCTGAACCACTCTTGGGAAAGGCGGCAGGGGGCGCTCCTTGTTTAAGAGCTTCTTGTATAGGGCCTTCAAGACCCCCGTTTCCTGGGGCAGGTAGTATCTCCTCATGGCCCTTCTCTCTAAGGGATGGCGAGGGAGAAATCAACGGGCATTCACCCCTTCTCTTTGACCTGGAGGTTTTTCGCCTGGACAAGGGCCCTTGGGGGGTGTTTACTTTAGGGCCATGGTGTGGATTCAGTTTGTGGTCTGTGCCCTGCTAGTGGTCCTGGTGGGAAGCCGCCTCTCCTTTTACGGTGATGTGATAGCCGAGAAGAGCGGTCTGGGGCGGGTGTGGATAGGCGCGGTGCTCATAGGCGCTGCCACCTCCCTGCCCGAAATGGCCACGGGTCTCTCGGCCGTTGTGCTCATTAAAGACGCCAACCTGGCCGTGGGGGGGATAGTGGGCTCCTGCCTCTTCAACCTGGTGATTTTGGCCGTGGCTGACGTGGCCTATAAGAAACGGTCTCTCCTCTCTTCCGTCACCAGGGGACAGATGCTCTCTGCTGTCCTGAGTCTCGTCATGATGGGAATGGCCGCCTTTACCCTGGTCCTTTCCCGGTGGGTGGTTGTGCCTGGTATCCTGGGGATGCAAATCCCCTCTTGGCTGATCTTACTGGTCTATCTTGCAGGCTACAGGGTGATACTGGTTCACGAGAGGAGGGAGTTCCAGTCGGAAGACATATACCTTCACCTCCCTGCCTCTCGGGCTTATTGGGTTTTCGCCCTCCTCTCTTTGACCATGATAGGCCTATCTGTCTGGCTGGCCTACTTGGGAGAGGGGATATCTAAGGTCACGGGCTGGGACACTTCCTTTGTGGGGGCCATCTTCCTGGCGGTGGTCACCTCCCTGCCTGAGCTGGTGGTCTCGTATACTGCTGTGAAGCTGGGGGCTGTGGATCTGGCCGTGGGTAATGTTTTTGGCTCCAACGCCTTTAACGTGGCTATCCTCGCCTTTTATGACCTGGCCTTCAGGGGGAACTTCTGGGGGGGGCTGGGTCTCCTTCACCTCCTGGCCCTCACCTCTGCCATGGTATTGACGGGGGTCACCATTGGGGCCATGGCCTATCCCCGAAGACGTTCTGTCATGGGGGTGGGATGGGAGACCCCCCTTATCTTGGGAGGCTATCTGATCACCACCTGGTTCCTATTCCTCTTGAGAGGAAGGTGACCTTCATCCCTTGAATTTGTCCCCCGTATGGGGCATCTGTTAGACAGGCACTTTTATCTCCCGGGAGGAGGACAAGCCCTTGCATTACCAGGTGATTGCTCGTCGTTGGCGCCCCAAGACCTTTGGCGAGGTGGTGGGGCAACCCCATGTGGTGGAAACCCTTATGAACGCCATCCAGAAGAACAGGGTGGCCCATGCCTATCTCTTTTCGGGCCCCAGGGGGGTGGGAAAGACCAGTGTGGCAAGAATTCTGGCCAAGGCCTTGAACTGTCTCGACGGACCTACTCCCTATCCTTGCTGTAGGTGTGGTCCCTGCCTGGAGATTGCCCAGGGTACTTTCATAGACGTGCTGGAGATGGATGCCGCCTCCAATAGGGGGATAGAGGAGGTGAGGGGGCTCCGGGAAAACGTTAAGTATGCCCCTGCCCAGGGTCGCTACAAGGTGTACATTATAGATGAGGTCCACATGCTGACCGAGGCGGCCTTCAACGCCCTTCTCAAGACTCTGGAGGAGCCCCCTTCCCATGTGGTTTTCATCATGGCCACCACCGAAGCCAAGAGGATTCCCAGTACCATTCTCTCCCGGTGCCAGCACTTCCACTTCCGTCCTTTACCCCCTCCCGAGGTGAAGAGGCTGCTGGCCAAGATTGCCGGGAGTGAGGGCATGGACTTAGAAGAGGGGGCGTTGGAGCTTCTGGCCAGGGCCTCGGGAGGATCACTCAGGGACGGTGAGATGCTCTTGGAGCAGGTGGTGGCCTCGGCCCAGGGTAAGGTGACCAGGGATCGGGTGGCCTTGCTGTTGGGCTTGGTAGAGTCCGGTGTGGTGGAAGAGACTTACAAGGCCCTCTTGGAGGGAGATGAGTTACGGGTCATGAACCTTTTCCAGGGGGAGGTGGTGGGCAAGGGCTTCGATACTTATGGTTTCCTGGAAGAGCTGGTGAGGATGGCCAGGGGGGAACTGGTGGAAGCGGTGAAGGAAAAAAGGGAGGAATTCTTCCACCACCAGACCGTCCTGGACCTCCTTTTGAAGCTTCTTGAGCGGGTGAAGCGTCATCCCATTCCAGAGGTTCTGGCGGAGATGGAGCTGGTGAGGATAGCCTCCCTGCCCCGTCTCATTTCTTTGAAGGAATTGATGGTGAAGCTGGATGCCCTGGAGAGGGGGGAACTGGAACCGAAGAAGCCAAGGGCTCCCCGAATGCCCCGGGAGAGGGGCGTATCCAAAGGGAAGAAGGCCTTATCGGTCCGGAGGGGTGAAGACGAGGAGCTGGCTGGCCAGCTCAGGGCTGCGGCGTCCAGGGAGCAACCTTCCCTCACCCCCATTCTGGAGAAGTGTAGGATCTTCCTGGAAAATGATTTTTTGGTCTTAGAGTCCAAGTACAAGTTTGGCAGCTTCGAGAAGGAGAAGCTGGAAGATGAGGGCACCCTGGAGTTTTTCCGGCGCTTCTTGAAGGAGATGGGAATAGAGGTCAGGGTGAAGCTCCGGGACAACGGTGAGACGGTGCTGGATGCCGACGAAGAGTCTCCTGAAGACTCGGTTCTCGACGATCCCAGGGTTCAAAGGGCCCTGGGACTCTTCAGGGGCAGGGTGTTGAGGGTTAAATCAGTTGAGGAGGGAGAAGGTGAATTTAGCTTCCATAATGAAGCAAGTTCAAAGACTTCAGACTCGCATAGCTGAGATGAAGGAGGAATTGGCCGAAAAGGAGGTGGAAGGGGCCGCCGGTGGAGGTATGGTGAGGGTGGTGGTCAACGGTCGTCAGGAGGTCCTGTCAGTGGAGATAGAGCCCGAGGCCATGGAAGACAAGGAGATGCTGGAGGATCTCGTCACCGCCGCGGTGAACGACGCCATGAGAAGATCTAAGGCCCTCATGGAAGAGGAACTTTCCAAGATCACCTCCGACTTGGGGGTGAACTTGCCGGGACTCTTCTGAGGTGACCTTCAAGGTTCCATATAGCCATCTTCGGAGATTGGCCCACCAGTTGAAGACCCTCCCCGGTATAGGGGAAAGGGGGGCCTGGAGGATGGCTGTGTATCTGGCGGGTTCTTCTCCCCGTAAAGCACGGGAGTTGGCCAAGGCCCTCATTGCCGTCACGGAGAAGATGACTCTCTGTCCCCGGTGCCATAACCTGGCCCAGGGAGATCTGTGCTGGATATGTCAGGACCCCCAGAGGGACGGAAGCCGCATCTGCGTGGTGGAGGATGTGCTGGACCTCTTTTTCCTAGAGGATACGGGAGCCTACCAAGGTCTCTATCATGTCATAGGAGGCCTCATCTCTCCCTGGGAGGGGATCACTCCTGAAAATCTCAGGGTGGACGACCTTCTGGGCCGTTTGGAGGAAGGGGTCCAGGAGGTGATTCTGGCCCTCCCTTCCACCCTGGAGGGGGAGGCCACTTCTCAGTATCTGGCCAAGCTTCTCAGGGAGAAGGTGAGGGTGACCCGTCTGGGCAGGGGGCTGCCCGTGGGGGTGGAACCTGAGTTCACCGACTCCATCACCCTGGGGGAGGCCATGAAGGGCAGGGAGGAGGTGTGAATGGAGGTGTACGTGGACGGTGTGGGCATGGTTCCCTTTGGCAAACACCCCCAGCTCTCCCTTGTCTCCCTAATGGCCCAGGCAGCCAGGGGGGCCTTGGAGGCCAGTAAAGGGCCGGAGGTGGAAGCCCTCTTCGTGGGTGCCATGAATCCCGAAGAGTTTACTGGGGAGGGAAACCTTGCCTCTGCCTTGGCCGATGAGTTGGGGCTGGCGGGGCTCCCTTCCATGAGGATCGAGACGGCCTCCAGCACGGGTGCCGCCGTTCTTGAGGCGGCCTTTTATGCTGTTGCCAGCGGGGCCTATACCTCCGTGCTGGCGGTGGCAGGGGAGAAGATGACCCACCAGTCCACCCCCCGGGTGACCCGGATCCTGGCCGAGGTGATAGAACCTTATGAGAAGAATGCCGGGGCATCCATGGTGGCCCTGGCGGCCATGGTGACCCAGGCTTACGCCCACAAGTGGGGGCTCTCCCAGAAGAGACTGGAGAGGGTCCTGTGTAGGGTGGCCCTGAAGAATCACAGGAACGGTGCCCTCAACCCCTATGCCCAGTTCAGGAAGGAGATCACCGAAGACCAGTACTTCAACAGCCGGATGATCTCTTATCCTCTCCGTCTCTATGATTGTGCTCCTATAACCGATGGCGCAGCGGCCCTGGTCCTCACCAGGGAGAAGAGGGACGTAAAGATCACGGGGGTTGGGCATGGTACAGACACCCTGGCCGTGCGTCACCGAATCCACTTGCACTCCTTTGCCGCCTGCAGAGCGGCAGCAGAGAGGGCCTATGCCATGGCCAAGAGAGGGCCCAGGGACGTAGATCTGGCCGAGGTTCACGACGCCTTCACCTGTTTTGAGATCATAGGGGCCGAGGACCTGGGCCTCTTGGAAGAGGGGAAGGGATGGAGGGCTGTAGAGAAGGGCAGGACGGAGATCCAGGGAGAGATACCCATCAATCCCAGTGGGGGTCTGAAGGCGAGGGGACATCCCGTGGGGGCGTCGGGTCTGGCCCAGGCCGTGGAGATCGTGTGGCAGCTCAGAGGGGAGGTGGATCAGGCCCGCCAGGTGAAAGGTGCCAGAGTGGGTCTTCTTCACTCCATCGGGGGATTGGCCAATAACAATCTGGTGGTCATCCTGGAGCGGGAGGATGCCCCTGCCCATGCCTTACCCTGGGAGCCAGTTTTCTCTAAGCCCGTGGAGATAGAGCGTCATCACAGACCTGATCCCAGGCGGGTGAGCAAGGAGGGCGTGTTGGACTCCTACACTGTCCTTTACGTTCCTCCCGAGGGTTTTCCTTCTCCCCTGGTGCTGGGGATGATCACCACCTATTCCGGTCAAAGGATCCTGGCCCGGGCAGCCACCCCGACCACCTTCAGGGTGGGTGAGAGGGTGGCCATAGAGAAGGGAGATGATGCCTTCTACTTCATGCGTTTTGGCCTGGGTCAGCGTCTCACTTTCCGCATTACCAGGAAAGTGAAGGGGTGGAAATTGGGATTAAAGAGGAAGTTTAGACTCTAACAGGGGCTTTTGTTTCCCTTTCCTTGACACTTTTAAAAGGGGGTGGATATAATCCCTTCAAAATTTTCTCCGGAGGTAGATTCCTTCCCCTTCTTTGGAAGGTTTGCCTTCCGGGAGGTGGCTGTGGAGATCAAGATAGCAGAGATCCCCCAGGAGGGGCTTTTTTTTGAAATAGAGGATCCCCGGCGGGCTTTGGAGTGGGGGGGAGGGTGTATCCCCTTTGCAGGGCCCATTAAGGGATGGCTGAGACTCCAGTTGGCGGGAGAGAGGCTCCTGGTTAAGGGAGAGGTCCATGCCCTGTTGGAGCTCTCTTGTGGCCGCTGCCTGGAGGTCTTTCGTTACAGGGTTGACGTGGAGTTTATGGATGAGTATTTGCCCATGAAAGTTTTGGAGCAGGAGGATGACGAGGTGGAACTCTCCCAGGAAGAGGTGAACCTGGCCTTCTATGGAGAGGTGATCACTACGGAGGAGATTTATCTGGAGAAGGTGTATCTGGCTCTTCCCATGAAACCCCTTTGCTCCCAGGGGTGTAAGGGGCTCTGTCCCCGTTGCGGGATCAATCTTAACCTCGGTTCCTGCGGGTGTTCCAGGGAAGAGCTGGATCCTCGATGGGAAGCCCTTAAGGCGCTGAGAAACAGGCTTGTGAAGAAGTGAAGGGAAAGGAGAAGAGACTATGGCTGTACCCAAGAACAGGACCAGCAAGGCTAGGAGGGATAAAAGGCGGGCTCAGTGGCGGGCGAAGTTTAAGCCTTCGGGCTATTCCATTTGCCCCAACTGTCAGGAGCCCAAACTACCCCACAGGGTCTGTCCCCATTGCGGTTTCTATAGGGAGAGACAAGTGCTCGAGGTGGAGGAGTATTGAAGATTGCCGTGGACGCCATGGGGGGGGATTACGCCCCCAGGGAGGTGATCAAGGGAGCTCTAGAAGCGGTAAGCAGGTGTCCCTGCGAGGTGATCCTTGTAGGTGACAGAGAGATAATCCAGTCAGAGTTGGAGAAACTTGGGGGGAGCGAGGGGCTCCCCCTGTTTTTAAAGGACGCTCCCGAAGTGATTGGAATGAACGAACATCCCGCTTTAGCCCTGAGGCGGAAGAGGAACTCTTCCATAAAGAGGGCCGTGGAGTTGGTGAAAAAGGGGAAGGCCCGCGCCGTGGTAAGTGCAGGGAATACGGGGGCCGTTATGGTGGCAGCCAAGCTCCTCCTGGGGACCCTTGAAGGGGTAAGCCGGCCAGGGATAGCCGTCACCCTCCCTGCACGTCATGGCCCCTTTCTTTTGATAGACGCCGGTGCCAATGTAGGCAGTAAGCCGGAGAACCTTCTGGAGTTTGCTGTAATGGGTCATCTCTATTCAAAGTATATCATGGGTTGCGAAAACCCCAGGGTGGGGCTTTTGAGTATCGGCGAAGAGGAGATCAAGGGGGACGGCCTCATGCGCACCTCCTTTCAGCTCTTGAGAAGGGCAACCCAGCTCAATTTTGTGGGTAATGTGGAGGCCAAGGAACTCTTCAGCAACCAGGCTGATGTAGTGGTTTGTGACGGTTTGGTGGGCAACCTGGCCCTTAAGGTGGGCGAGGGTGCGGCGTCTCTCATGGGGTATTATTTGAAGGGTGAGTTTTCCAGGGGCATTAGGGGAAGACTGGCCTACTTCCTGTTTAAACCTTCCCTGGAGAGGATAAAGAAGAAGACGGATTACAAGGAGTACGGTGGAGCCCCTCTCTTGGGTGTGAACGGGATCTGCATCATCTGCCATGGTAGTTCCAACGCTTACGCTGTCACCAACGCCATCAAGGTGGCCTGTGATTTTGCCGAGAAGAAGCTCAACAGCAGAATTGAAGCCAATCTAGAGGCGGTAAAAGAGAGCCTGGGGATTGGCAGGAAGTTCTGGCCCAGTTTCAGGGACTGGAGGGAGGCTTTCCGTATCAGGGGAGAACGGTCGGAGGGTGAAGAGGCCCTGGCCGGGGCTTCCAAGGAAGAAGGGGAGGAGGAGTAGTATGGCTGAAGCCTACATTAGGGGAATTGGAACCTATGCCCCCCAGCGGGTGATGACCAATTTCGACTGGGAGAAGATCTTGGACACCACCAACGAATGGATAGTGCAGCGGACAGGGATAAAGGAGAGGAGGATAGCCGCTCCTGAGGAAGTCACTTCTGACCTGGGAACTCAGGCTGCCAAGAAGGCCATGGAGGTTGCAGGGATTACCCCCCGGGAGATAGACCTCCTCATCTGCGCCACAGCCAGCCCTGATACCATTCTGCCTTCCACAGCCTGCTGGATGCAGCCCAAGTTGGGTCTGGAGGGGAAGCCCGCCTTCGACATCAGTGCGGCCTGCTCGGGGTTTGCCTACGGCCTTGCCATAGCCGAGCAGTTCGTGAAGACGGGGAAGTACGAGAACGTCTTGGTGGTTGGTGCCGAGATGCTCTCCCGCCTAGTTGACTGGGAGGATCGCTCCATTTGTGTCCTTTTGGGAGATGGTGCCGGGGCGGCCGTGGTCTCCTCCGAGGGGGAGGGAGGAAGGATCCTGGGTTCCAAGCTCCACGCCGACGGCACCTATGCGGAGCTCCTGTGGCTTCCTGCAGGTGGCACCAAGATGCCCGCTTCCCATGAGACGGTGGAGAAGAGACTCCACTATTACGTCATGAAGGGCAATGAGCTTTTTAAGATAGCTGTTAAATCCATGGCCGATGTGACCAAGGAGCTGCTGGAGGAGGTGGGCATCACCGGAAAGGATATAGATTGGGTTATTCCCCACCAAGCCAACATAAGGATACTCCAGTCCCTGGCCAAGAGGCTCAGGGTTTCCTGGGACAGGGTGGTGGTGAACATCGAGAGGTACGGCAACACTTCGGCCGCTTCCATCCCCCTGGCCTGGGACGAGGCCTTGAAGGAGGGCAAGATCAATAAGGGGGACAACCTCCTCCTCGTCTCTTTCGGGGGCGGGCTCACCTGGTCTGCCATCTTGGTAGAGTGGTAGGGGGCGGCCATGTTTAGGACGGAGGTGTGTGACCTTCTGGGCATAGACTATCCTATCATCCAGGGGGGCATGGCCTGGGTCTCTGACGCCTATCTGGCGGTGGCCGTGTCCGAGGCTGGAGCTTTGGGAGTGATAGCCGCCGGCCATATCCAGGAACCCGAGGAACTGCGAAGGGAGATACAACGGGCCAAGGAACTCACTTCTCGACCCTTCGGCGTGAACCTCATGCTCATGAACCCCCTGGTGCCCCGGTTTGTTGATTTGGTGTTGGAGGAGGGGGTGCCCGTGGTCACCACTGGGGCGGGTAACCCTGGCAAGTTCATTTCCCGTCTCAGGGATGCAGGGGTGAAGGTCATGCCGGTGGTGGCCTCCGTGGCTTTGGCCAAGCGGGTAGAGAGGGAAGGGGCCCACGCTGTTGTGGTGGAAGGCACCGAGGCAGGGGGACACATCGGGGAACTCACCACCATGGCCTTGGTGCCCCAGGTGGTGGACGCTGTTTCCATTCCTGTGATAGCCGCCGGGGGGATTGCTGATGGTAGGGGGTTCCTGGCGGCTCTGGCCCTGGGGGCCCATGGCGTCCAGATGGGGACCCGTTTTGTCGCCAGCACGGAGTGCAGGGTCCATGAGAACTGGAAGCGGGCTTACTTGAGGGCCAGGGATAGGGACACGGTGGTGACGGGCAGGCCCACGGGGCATCCCGTGAGGATAATCAGGAACCGCCTGGCCAGGGAGTTTTTGAAGCTTGAGCAGCAAGGGGCTCCTCTGGAGGAGTATGAGAAGCTGGGGGTGGGGGCCTTAAGAAGAGCGGCTATGGAGGGGGACGTGAAAACGGGCTCTGTCATGGCCGGCCAGATTGTGGGCCTTGTGAGAGAAGTGAAACCGGTGAGGGAGATCGTCCGGGAGATCGTGGCTCAGGCCAAAGGGGAATTAGAGAGGCTTCAGTCCTTGGTGGGAGGTTAAGGGGATGAAGGTGGCCTTTGTCTTTCCCGGCCAGGGGAGCCAGCGAGTGGGCATGGGGGCCGAGGCCTACGATGCCTACCCTGTGGTGAGGGAGACTTTCAGGGAGGCCAGTGAGGTCTTGGGCTTCGATCTAGCTCGCTTGTGTTTCCAGGGGCCCCAGGAGGAACTCACTTTGACGGAGAATGCCCAGCCTGCCATCCTCACCCTCAGCGTGGCCCTCTACAGGGTCCTTGAAGATATGGGCTTTAAGCCCCACGTGGTGGCAGGCCATTCCCTGGGAGAGTATTCGGCCCTGGTGGCTGCCGGGGGGTTGCCCCTGGCCAGGGCTGTGGAGGCTGTCAGGTTTCGGGGTAGGTTTATGCAGGAGGCGGTGCCCCCTGGGAAGGGGGCCATGGCAGCCATTATCGGGATGGAACCCCGGGAAGTGGCCCAGCTCTGTTCGGAGTTTTCCTCCAGGGGGGTGGTGGAGGTGGCCAACTACAACTCCCCGGAACAGACGGTGATATCCGGTGAGAGGGGAGCCGTTGAGGCGGCGGCTCAGGAGGCTACCAGGAGGGGAGCCAAAAGGGCGGTCCTTCTGGAGGTGAGTGCACCCTTCCATTCTAGTCTAATGGCGCCCGCCAGAGAGAGGCTAGGACCCCTTTTGGAAGCCATGCCCTTCTCCAATCTATCCTGTCCCCTGGTGTCCAACGTGTCGGCTGAGGCCGTCACGTTGGGAGACGAGGAGAGGGAGCTTCTTGTGAAACAGGTGACGGCTCCTGTTCTGTGGGCCCAGTCGGTGAGATTTATCGTTGACCAGGGGGTCCAACTCTTTGTAGAAGTGGGGCCAGGAAATGTGTTGTCGGGCCTCGTTAGAAAAATTGAGCGGAAGGTCAAGGCCGTGCCTGTTGGGGGTCCCAGGGGGATAGAGAAGCTTCAGAGTATGGGGGTTTTAGATGGCTAAGGTGGCGGTGGTCACGGGTGCCAGCAGGGGTATTGGTAGAGCCATAGCCCTGGAATTGGCTGCTCAGGGATATAAGGTGGTGGTCACCTACAGGACCCAGGAGGAGAGGGCCCGGGAGGTGGTCGGGGCCATCGCAGGCCAGGGGGGAGAGGCCATGGCCTTGAGGGCTCATGTAGCTTCTCGGGAGGAGATGGAGGCCCTGGCCAGGAGGGTTAAGGAGGAGTGGGGTACCGTTTACGCCTTGGTGAATAACGCGGGGATTGTCCGGGACAATATCCTGGTGAGGATGAAGGAAGAGGAGTGGGACCAGGTGATAGAGACCAATCTCAGGGGGGCCTTCATTTCCACCAAGGCCTTTCTCAGGGATATGATGAAGGCCAGGGAGGGCAGGATCGTCAATCTCTCTTCGGTGGTGGGGCTGATGGGTAGTCCCGGGCAGGCCAACTACGCTGCCTCCAAGGCGGGGTTGATAGGCTTCACCCGTTCCCTGGCCAGAGAGGTGGCTTCCAGGGGGATCACTGTGAACGCTGTGGCCCCAGGGTACATAGAGACGGAGATGACGGAGGTTCTCCCCCAGGACCTCAAAGACTCCATGCTCTCCTCCATTCCCCTGGGTCGTTTTGGCAGTGCCCAAGAGGTGGCTAAGCTGGTAGCTTTTCTTCTTTCTCCTCATGCCAGCTACATCACAGGTCAGGTGCTGGTGATAGACGGTGGTATGACCCTTTAAGAGTTCAAATCCCAAGGAGGTGTAAAGAGATGGATGTGAAAGAGATCGAACAGAAGGTGAAGGAGATCATTGTGGAGCAGTTGGGCGTGGACGAGAGTGAGGTTACCCCGGAGGCTTCCTTCATCGATGACCTGGGGGCAGATTCTCTTGACACGGTGGAGCTGGTCATGGCTTTTGAGGAGGCCTTCGACATCGAGATCCCCGATGAGGACGCTGAGAAGATCACTACGGTTAAAGATGCTGTGGAGTATGTGAAGAACAAACTGGGGGCCTGATCCAGTATGGGGAAAAAGAGAAGGGTAGTGGTAACGGGTATGGGGTGCGTTACACCCTTGGCCAATGATTTGTGGGGAAGTTGGGAGGCGGCCCTGGAGGGTAGAAGCGGCATAGGGCCCATTACCAAGTTCGATGCCTCCACCTTTTCCAGCAGGATAGCCGGGGAGGTGAAGGGGTTTGATCCGGAAAAGTTTATTGACAGGAAGGAGATAAAGAGGACAGACCCCTTTGTCCAGTATACCCTAGCGGCTGCCGCCATGGCCGTGGAAGATTCTGGCTTGGACGTGGACGGTGTGGACAAGGACAGGGTGGGGGTGCTCATAGGCTCAGGCATAGGGGGGCTGGAGACCATCGAGAGGAACCACCAGCTCCTGATGGAGCGGGGATGGAAGCGTATTTCTCCCTTTTTCATCCCCATGGCAGTGATAAATATGGCTTCCAGTGCCGTTTCCATTCGTTTTGGCTTCAGGGGCCCCTCGTCGGCGGTTGTGACGGCCTGTGCCACGGGGGCCAACGCCATAGGAGATGGTTTCAAGATCCTCCAGAGGGGGGACGCTGAGGTGATGCTGGTGGGGGGCAGCGAGGCCGTCATCACCCCCATGGCCGTGGGTGGTTTCTGTGTTATGAGGGCCCTGTCCACCCGCAACGATGACCCCACCGGTGCCAGCAGACCCTTTGATAAAGACAGGGACGGCTTCGTCATAGGAGAGGGGTGTGGAATCCTGGTACTGGAAGATATGGAGTATGCCAAGGCCAGGGGAGCCAGGATCTATGCCGAGGTGGTGGGCTACGGCATGAGTAGTGATGCCTACCACATCACCATGCCTGACCCCAAGGGTGAAGGGGCGGTACTCTGTATGAAGGCGGCCATCAAGGATGCAGGGATTCCTCCCCACGAGGTGGACTATATCAATGCCCATGGCACTTCCACTCCCCTCAACGACAAGACGGAGACCATGGCCATCAAGGAGGTCTTCGGTGACTCGGCCTACGAGATACCCGTTAGCTCCACCAAGTCGGTGACGGGACATCTGTTGGGGGCGGCAGGGGCTGTGGAGGCTATTTTCTCCATTTTGGCCCTTTACACGGGAAAGCTCCCTCCCACTGCTAACTACCAGGAACCCGATCCCGAGTGCGATCTGGACTATGTCACCGAGGGAGCTAGAGAGGCCCATCCCCGGGTGGCCCTTTCCAACTCCTTTGGCTTTGGTGGGGTGAATGCTACCCTGATCTTCAGGAAGGTTGAATAGGGGAGGAGGTCCCCTTCAACTCCTCCCCTTGCGCTGCCCTGGTGTGGCCCAGGATTCTTCGTCGAAGTAAAGCTCCTGGAAATCCTTGACCTGGGGTACTTGAGCCTCGAGGGGCCCTACGGCTTCTACCCTCACAAAGGAGGATTTGTACCAATCCACCTCTGGGATGGGTAGATCCATCTTTTCCATGATTTCATAGGTCTCGTAGAAATGCTCGAACCTGTTCTCCTCTTCCGGGTAGGTGGCCAGGTTTCTTAGGATGTCCGTGACTACGAGTCCCGAGTCCAGGAAGAACCTTTGGAACTCGGCCCACTTCTTCAAGGAGGCCTCCCTGTGGGTGAGCCCTATGTATCCTGAGGCCCCCGGACCTTTGAGGGCAGAGATGCACCTGCCAACGAAGAGCTTGAAGCCCCGGTGGGTCTCCACAGGATCGGTGACAAAGACGTCGTATTGGCC
Organism: Thermodesulfobacteriota bacterium; assembly: GCA_024274915.1. GTDB lineage: Bacteria > Thermosulfidibacterota > Thermosulfidibacteria > Thermosulfidibacterales > B14-G1 > B14-G1. Next base: position 49,853 of record JAJSAC010000071.1, on the reverse strand, counting down.
CAGGGCTTCCCGGGGGAGTTCTTCCAGGACGTTGTACTGCTTCACGGTGATGTTCCCCACCCCCCACTTCTTGCAGAAGTGCTCTATGAAGTAGGTGAGCCTGGGGTCTATCTCCACCACGGTGATCTTATTAGCCATGCCCGTGAGGCCCATGGCCACACTCAACAGATCGTCGTCGCCTAAGATGAAGATCTCGGCCCCTTCCAGGTCTCCCCTCTGGTAGATGAAGGCCATACGCCGGATGGTGTCTATGGGACGGATGAAGCCCTGGTCGTAGTCTTCTAGGGGTAGGGGGCGGTCTTCGGTCACAAAGAGGAACTTCTCGTAAACTTCCTGGAAAGAGCCTTTGATCTCCACTCCCAGTCCACAGGTGGAGCAGAGGGTTTCTATCTTTTCCATGACCCCTGGGTCTTTTTTTAAAAGGAAGCGGTGGTTTTCATATCCCACTATCCCTTCATCCATGAGGGATTTGAGGGTGTGGTAGAAGCCCGCTATGTGGGCGTCTTGTTCGTTTATGAGTTCCCAGAAGGTCTTGGGCCCCTCCTTGAGGGTTCTCAATATTTGGTTTCTTATCCTCCTCATACTACCCCCTTGGTCTTTTATCTCACCACAAGTACGGAGCATTTAGCCTTGCGGGCCACCTTCTCCGAAACACTTCCCAGGAGGATCCTTTCAATACCCTTTTTCCCGTGGGAACCCACCACTATCAGGTCCACCCCTTCCTCTTCCCCTTTCTCCAGGATCATATCGAAGGGTTCCCCCACCAGGACCACAGGTTTTACCTCTACCTGCCACTCTTCAGCAAGCTCTTGGGCCATGCTTTCCACCTTCTCCCGGCTCTTCTCCTCTAGGATCTGGTACATCTCTTCGAACTTTTCCAGTTCCACCTGGGGGAGGACAATGCCCTCGGAGATGAGGAGGGGGACGTCCCTTTCTACCACGTAGGTGAGCAGGATTTTAGCCTTCATGAGTTGGGCCAACTCCCCCGCCACAGCCAGCACCTTGGGGGAGATGTCGTGGGAAAAGTCCACGCAGGTCATGATCTTTTCAAAGCCCATTCAACACCTCCTTTACGTTTTCTACCAGGGAGTTCAGGCTCTCACGGGTATCCAGGACCACCATGGGCCCTTCGTCCTGGGGTTCTTGAAACCTTTCCCGGTGCTTGAGATATATCTCCCAGCGCCCGTCAGACACAACCTTTCTTCCTTTCCTTTTCTCCAGTCTTTCCTTAACCACATCCGGTGGAGCCGTGGTGACCACAAGGAGGCAGGGGACCTCCAGTTCTTGGGCCATCCTTCTGGCTAAATCCCGCCACCTCTTCTGGGAGAAGGTGGCGTCCAGGATGACCCCCCTCCCTTGTTTGAGGAGTTCACTGGCCCTCTTCACCATGGTGACGTAGACCCGTTCCGTCATTTCCGGGGAGTAGAGCCCTTGGCCGAAGACCTCCTCCCGCTTTTCGTAGGGGTCCAGGCCCGCCAGTTCTTTCCTCAGGGGATCGGAGGAAATGAGGGTCATCCCCAGCTCCTGGGCCAGGGCCCGAGCCAGGGTGGATTTCCCCGTTCCTATCATCCCCATGACCAGAAGGAGGGCCTTCATTCACACCATCTCCTCGGCGTATTTTCTGGCCAAGAAGAAGTATCTGTGGGCCCTCAGGAGGGCCTCCTGTTTCTTCTCCTTGGGAATGGCGGGGTCGTTGAGGAGAAAGCTCTCCACCTTTCCCCTCACAAAGGCCCGATAGCACTGATAGAAAGGAAGGACCTCTTTAAGGGTGGGATCGGGGTTCTCTCTCAGGTAGTGCTCCAAGAAGTCCCGGGCCAGGTCGGGCCTCATAAGGAATTCCAGATCCATGATGAGGAAGGCCACTTCTGAGGCGATGTCTCCGTAGCGAAAGCGCTGGTTGAACTCTATGCAGTCGTAGATGTAAACCTCCCCCTTCCATAGGCAGATGTGTTGACAGTGGAGGTCTCCGTGGCAGTCTTTTATCAGTCCGGCCTTGGCTCGCTCCTCCATGAGGTTTCCTTTCTTTTTGTAAAATTCCTCTGTTTGTTCGTTTATGAATTCCCAGTCCCGGGGCGAAATGGAGAGGCCCAGGAACTCCCGGGTCTGCTCGAAATTCTCCTCGGTATTTTTCTTGAAACCTTGGGGAGTGCCCAGGTGGGATAGGTGAGGGTCCCAGGGGGTTTCCCTATGGAAGTGGGCCACCTTTCTGGCTATCTTTTCCATGGTGTCGGGGGGAACCCGGTCCTCCATGACCATGTTCTTGAGCATCCCTTCCCAGGGCAGGCGTATCATCTCCACGGCCACCTCTTCTATCCTCTCATCGGGGGGGTCTATCCACGTCCACTCTCCCTCCCTTAGCCCCAGTCCCCTGACTCCCAGGTAGATCTGGGGAGAGAGGCGGGAGTTGAGCTTCACTTCTTCGAAGGAGAACAGGATCCTCTTCTCCAGGGTGGAGTAGTCCAGAAAACCGAAATTTACCGGCTTTTTCACCTTGTAGACCCTATCATCAGTGAGGAAAATGTGGGATATATGGGTTTGGATATGTTCCACCTTTTCGGGGGATCCTGGGTAGAAGGATGGATCCAGCATCTTTTCCATAAGGGATGGATCCATGTTTTTTTCTCCTTGTAGGGTTTCTTGTTTCCGTCTTATAATTGCATATCCTTGGGGGGTGCAAGTTGCCCTTGGAGGTGGGTATTGAAAAAAACTCCAGGGGTGGGATAATCTGACTCGCTCTATTTGGTAATTTCATGGGGACTCTAGGGAAGACGGAGGTTGGGTATGGGGAACAAGAAGGTGAAACTGGCCATTGTGGGCGTGGGAAACTGTGCTTCCTCCTTCATTCAGGGTTTGTTCTTTTATAAGGAGAAGGGAGAAGGTTCGGTCAACGGTCTCATGCATCCGGACGTGGGGGGATATCGCCCCTGGGATATTGAAGTGGTGGCGGCCTTTGATGTGGACGCCAGGAAGGTGGGGAAGGACGTGGCTCAGGCCATCTTTTCACCTCCAAACTGCACCACCGTCTTCTATCCCCAGGTGCCTGAACTGGGCGTGAAAGTGATGATGGGACCTGTGCTGGACGGCGTGGCGGAACACATGAAGGAGTACGACCCCCAGGAGTCCTTTGTGGTGGCCGATAAGGAACCTGTGGATGTTGGAAAGGTCCTCCAGGAGTCCGGTGCCGAGGTGGTGGTCAACTACCTTCCCGTGGGATCTGAGGAGGCGGTACGTTTCTATGCCCAGGCGGCCTTGGATGCAGGATGTGCCTTTGTCAACTGTATGCCTGTTTTCATAGCCTCTGACGAGGTGTGGGCCAAGAGATTTGAAGAGGCGGGGGTGCCCATTGTGGGAGACGACATCAAGTCTCAGGTAGGTGCCACCATCACCCACCGGGTGTTGGCCAAACTCTTCTCCGACAGGGGGGTGGCCCTGGATAAGACCTATCAGGTGAATTTCGGGGGCAACACAGACTTTCTCAACATGCTGGAGCGTAAGCGTCTCAAGACCAAGAAGGTCTCCAAGACCGAAGCGGTCCAGTCTTCCCTCAATGAACCCCTCTCTCCCAGGAACATTCACATAGGCCCATCCGATTATGTGCCCTGGCTTAAAGACAACAAGATCTGTTACATACGCATGGAGGGCCGTCTCTTTGGTGATGTGCCCATGTACCTGGAGCTGAAGCTCAGCGTGGAGGATTCACCCAACTCCGCTGGGTGTGCCATTGATGCCATAAGGTGCGCCAAGCTGGCATTGGACAGGGGTGTGGGTGGACCTCTCTACTCTATCTCGGCCTACATCATGAAGCACCCTCCCATTCAGTATCCCGACAGCGACGCCAGGGAAATGGTGGAGGAGTTCATCAGGGGGGAGAGGGAGAGGTGATTCCCTCCTAGTCCACTGTTTGTGCAGACGCGAGGGGGTTTCCCCTCCATTTTTGTTGTGGGAGTGGGCGATGGCGTCCATAAGGACCATAGAGGAGATCAACGAAAAGATAGCCCGGGGGGAGGCGGTGGTGGTCACCGCCGAGGAGATGGTCTCCATTGTCAGGGAGAAGGGGGTGGAGAGGGCCGCTCGGGAGGTTGACGTGGTGACCACAGGCACTTTCGCCCCTATGTGCTCCAGCGGGGCCCTTCTGAGCCTGGGCCATCCCAAGCCTCGGATCAAGATAGAGAAGGCCTGGCTCAATGGTGTTCCTGCCTACGGAGGGCTGGCGGCGGTGGACATCTACATAGGGGCCACGGCCCTTCCCGAAGAAGACCCCAGGAACAAGGTCTACCCCGGCGAGTTCCGTTATGGGGGAGGCCATGTGATAGAGGACTTGATTGCTGGCAAGGACGTGACCCTCAAGGCTCAGGGCTATGGCACCGATTGTTATCCTGGGAGGGAGCTGGAGACATGGATCAACCTGGGCGGTGTTAACCAGGCCTTCCTCTTCAATCCCAGGAACTGCTACCAGAACTATGCCTGTGCCGTGAACCTGTCGGATCGGGTGATATACACCTACATGGGGGTGTTGAAACCCCACCTGGGCAATGCCAACTACTGTTCCGCTGGTCAGTTGAGCCCCTTGCTCAACGACCCCCTTTACAGAACCATAGGTGTGGGGACAAGGATCTTTCTTGGAGGGGGAGTGGGTTACGTGGTGGGTCCAGGCACCCAGCACGACCCTAATGTGGAGCGTAACGAGAGGGGGGTGGTGAAGGCCCCTGCCGGCACCCTGGCCGTAACGGGGGACATGAAGCAGATGGACCCTTTTTGGGTGAGGGGGGTGAGCATACTGGGATACGGTGCCAGTTTGGCGGTGGGGATTGGCATTCCCATTCCCATTTTAGATGAAGAGATGGCGGCCTACACGGGTGTGAGCGACGACGACATCTCCACGGTGGTGATAGACTACGGGAGTGACTATCCCAGCGGTGAAGGTAAGGTATTGGGAGAGGTGACTTATGGGGAACTGAAGAGGGGGGGCATCCGCATCATGGGCAAGGAGGTGCCAACGGCACCCCTCTCCAGTTATCCCATGGCCAGGCGCATAGCTGGTGTTTTGAAGGAATGGATCGTGGAGGGCAGGTTTTTCCTGTCCAAACCCGCCGAAACCCTGCCGGGTCCCGGGGAGGGAGAATCCCTGAAGGGACTCACCATTCGGCCAGTTAAATGAGAAGAAGGGGTGTAGCCCGGTTCTTTCTGTTTCTCTTTATCATGTCCTTGCCTGTCCGGGCTGGGGCCATCACCCTGGAGTCCTGTATCAGGGAGGCCCTGAAAAACAGTCCTTATCTTCTCCAGGCCAGGGCTGACTGGCAGGCGGAGAGGCCCCGGGCCCTGGAGGAGTTTTCTGGTTTCCTGCCCCAGTTTTCCCTGGAATATGACTTCTCTCGGTCTGCCACGGAACTGATACCTCCCTACTACCAGCACTACGGTGGGTTCCTCCTCACCTACAACCTCTTTCAGGGTGGAGAGACCACCTTCTCCTACCTGGCCGCCAAAAGGGACGTGGAGGTGGCCAGGGCCAAGTATCGGGAGGCCGTGATTGAGACGGCCTATCGGGTGGTGGTGGCTTTCTACGACGTGTTGGAGAAGAAGGCCCTCTGGAAGGCGGCCCGGGATGATCTGAAGGATGCCCGAATCAACCTGGACATGGCCCGGGCCCGTTTTAAGGAGGGTCTGTCCCCTTATGCCGATGTGATTAAGGCCCGGTCTTCCGTAGCCAACGCAGAGTTTAAGCTGAGGGAGAGGGAATCCCTTTACTGGATCGCTCTGGGGAAGCTGAATCTGGAGATGGGGCGGTCCATCACCTCTTCCATCAACCCCCAGGGTAAGTTGGAGATGGTTTCCTGGAACGTGGCCTTTTCCCAGGCCAAAGAGGAGGGGCTCAAGGCCAATCCACTCTTGGAGGAGTTGGAGAAACAGGTGGAGGCCCAGAGATATCGAAAAAGGACGGTGTACGGCGAGTTCCTCCCCAGGGTGGATTTCCAGTGGAAGTACGGCTGGACAGACGTTTCCTTTCCCGCCAACGACGTGAAGGAATGGAGCTGGCAGTTCTCCTTCACCCTTCCCCTCTTTTCAGGGTTTGCCAGTAGGGCTCGGTTGGCCCGGGCCCGGGCCCAACTGGAAGGCCTTGAATATCGCTTGGCCCGGGTGAAGCTGGAGGTGGAGCAGGCGGTGTGGAAGGCCTACCAGGAGTTGAAGAAAAGTGAGTCCAATGTGCATTCGGCCAAGGCCCATGTGGAGAGTGCCTCACATGACCTGAGGGTGACCAGGGGCAGGTACGGAGAGGGTCTGGCCACCATGGTGGACCTCACCACGGCCCAGGCTGCCCTGTCCGAGGCCCGGGCCCAGTACATCTCTAGCCTGGCCGACTTGCACCGGTCCATGGCGGCCTTGGAGAGGGCCATGGGGAAGATACCCTATATGGAGAGGAAGGAGAGATGAGGAGAATCTGGTGGCTTTTGTTGGCTCTCCCCTTTTTGGTTCCTGCTTGTGGGGGAAAGAAGAAGGTGGAAGAGCTACCCGGGGGTGTGGCCAGGGTGGAGAGGAGGACGGTGAAGAAGGAGGTGCTGGCCACAGGGGCGGTGAAACCCAAGGTGGGGGCTATGGTGAAGGTGGGTAGCCGCATTTCGGGCAAGCTGGAGAAGCTTTTGGTCCAGGCGGGGGACCGGGTGAAGGAGGGCCAGCTCATCGCTGTAGTGGAGCACAAGGACCTCCGGGCCAGGGTGGAGAGACTGGAGGCCACCCTTAAGGGACTTCGCATCAGGAGGAAGAAGGTGCTGGCCCAGATCTCCCAGCAGGTGAGGGAACTGGAGGCCAAACTCTCTCTGGCCCTTTTGGAACTGAAGCGTCTCAGGAACCTCTACGCCAAGAACTACGTCTCCCAGGACGCTGTGGACCAAGCCCGGAGGGATGTGAAGGTGCTGAAGGCCCAGCTGGAGGGTGCCAGGGAGAACTACGCTTCCCTTGAGGCCCAGTATGACCAGGATATTGCCCAGACCCTGGCGGATCTGAAGGAGGCCCGGGTGAGGCTTTCGTGGGCCTTTATCCATGCTCCCATCTCGGGCACTGTGTCCACCGTCACCACCCAGCAGGGGGAGACGGTGGTGGCAGGCCTCAATGCCCCCACCTTCATCACCATCATAAACCTGGCTCGTCTCCAGGTAGACGGGTTCGTGGACGAGACCGACATCGGGCAGGTGAAGCCGGGACAAGAGGTGACCTTCACCGTGGACGCCTTCCCCACCAAAATCTTCAGAGGCCGGGTGAGCGCTGTCTATCCCGGGGCCATAGTGAGGGACAATGTGGTCTATTACGATGTGGCCGTGGAAATCCTGGATCCCTACGTGGGGTACCTCAGACCGGAGATGACGGCCAACCTCAGCATAGTTGCGGGGGTTCATAAGGATGTCCTGGCCGTTCCCGACAAGGCCCTGCGCATGGACCTTCAGGGTAGAAGCTATGTGATGGTGAAGAAGGGTGGCAAGTGGGAAAGGCGATATGTGACCCCCGGGTGGTCCAGCGAAGGTTACACCCAGATATTGAAAGGCCTCAAGGAAGGAGAGGAGGTGGGGGTGTGGTGAGGGGAAAAGAGTAGATGGGTGAAGGCGATGGAAGCTCTTCCATACCAAAAGCTCATCCACCCATCCACTCATCCACCCCGTGGAGGCATAGATGGCCAGGAAGATCATAGAGACGGTGGATCTGTGGAAAGAGTATTCCCTGGGGGACCAGGTGATACCTGTCCTCAGGGGCATAAACCTGGTGGTGGAAGAGGGGGAGTTTTTGGCCATAATGGGTCCTTCGGGGGCCGGCAAGTCCACCCTCATGCACATCTTGGGATGTCTGGATGTGCCCACCAGGGGGAAGTACATTCTGGACGGGGAGGACGTATCCCTCATGAACGATACCCATCTGTCCCAGGTTAGGAACCGCAAACTGGGCTTTGTGTTTCAGGCTTTCTACTTGGTGCCGTGGGCCACGGCCTTGGAGAATGTGATGCTCCCCTTTCTCTACGCCGACAGGTCCCCCAAGGATGCCCGGGAGCGGGCCGTCCAAGCTCTCACCAGGATGGGCATGGGGGACCGGCTGAAACATAAGCCTTCGGAGCTTTCAGGGGGGCAGCAGCAGAGGGTGGCCATAGCCAGGGCCATAGTGAACGATCCTTCCCTCCTTTTGGCCGACGAACCCACAGGCAACCTGGATTCCGCCTCCAGCCGGGAGGTGATGGAGATATTCCAGGAGATGAACGGGGAAGGGCGAACCATCGTACTCATCACCCATGACCGAGAAGTGGCGGCTTACGCCTCCCGCCGGATAATGCTCAAAGACGGCCTCATCATGGAAGAAGGATGACAGGTGAAGGCCAAGGTATAGAGGCTAAGGGCAGAGGGCAGGGGGTGGGAGAGGAGGTGGACGGATTATCCTTCTTATCCCATCCTTTGTCCTTTAAAGGGGCCTCCCGTCGGGTTTCCCAGGTCTTCAAGGAGATGAAGGCTTCTCTCCTGGGAGTCTTTTTCATGACCCTGGGCGTGGTCATCTCCGTGGTGGCCATCACTGTGATAGCCTCCCTGGGGGAGGGCACTCGCATCAAGATCACCGAGATCCTCCGGGAGGTCAACTTCGGTTCCAACGCCTTCCTGGTTTTTGCCGGAGGGGGTAAGTTTTTTGGGCCTGCCGAGACCCGGAAGGACACCCTCACCATGGGGGATGTGGAGGCCATGGCCCGGTTCGATTTCGTCCACGGGGTCTCTCCCGGTCAGTTCGCTTTCTTTCCTGTCTCCTACGGGGGAGAAGTCCACAGGACCCGGGTGAACGGCGTGCTGCCCCAGTGGGCCCCCTTGGCCAACTGGAGGGTGGTGGAGGGACGTTTCATCACCTGGAGGGATGAAAGGAGGCGGGCCAAGGTGGCTGTACTGGGCTGGAAGACGGCCCGCGATCTCTTTGGAGGAGAGGATCCCCTGGGGAAATTCGTCAAGGTTTCTGGGGTCCTCTTCCGGGTAGTGGGTGTCCTGGAGCGGAAAGGGGCGGTGGGGCGCCACCAGCTGGACACCCGGGTGGTGATTCCCCTGTCCACCTGCCAGAGGCGGATTCTCAATAGGGACTGGCTGGACGTGGTGAAGGTGGTGTTGGTGCCTGGGGTAGACGTCCACGAGGCCCGGGCCAAGGTGGCTGAGCTTCTGCGGAAACGCCACCGGATCCGACCTCCCCACCCCGACGACTTTCGCATCATCACCCCCGAGCAGATCATAGCTTTCCTCACCAAAGCCTCCCAAACCCTTACCCTCATGCTCCTCCTCATAGGGGCCATAGCCCTGGTGGTGAGCGGTATCGTCATCACCAACATCATGCTGGCCGTCATCACGGAACGTCAGTCTATCATAGGCCTTCGCAGGGCCTTGGGTGCCACCAAGGGGGACATCATGTTCCATTACTCCTTCTTCTCCCTCCTGGTCTCCCTGGTGGGGGGTATCCTGGGCCTAGCCATGGGATTGGTTCTGGCCAGCCTCATTTCCCGTTTCTCTCCCATACCCGCTAGGGCCCCCTGGTATCTTCTGGTGGCGGCTCCCCTCTTTGCCCTTTTTATAGGGGGTATTTTTGGAATCCATCCTGCCCGCAGGGCTGCCGCCCTTCATCCTGTGGAGGTCCTCAAATGATGGTCGCCTTGGTGAGGACGGCTCTGGGTGCCCTCCTGGCCCAGAAGAGGCGATCCCTCTTGGCCACCACCGGAGTGGTGATAGGGGTCTGCGCCCTCATGGTCATGATCTCCGTAGGGGAGGGAGCCAAGAGGAAAGTATTGAAGGAGTTTGAGTCCATGGGTCGGAACCTGGTGGTGGTCTCGGCGGGAAAGGTCTCCATCCGGGGGGGACGCATGATCCAGAGGGAGACAGCCACCACCCTCACCCAGGATGATGCCTGGGCCATGAGGGAGGGGGTACCCGACGTGGCGGTGGTGGCTCCCGTCTACGACGGCTTCGCCATGGTGGAGCGGGGGAGGGTGGTGGTCCGAACCAGGATAACGGGGACCACCCCTCGGTACACCGGTATACGGAACTTCTATCCTTCCCTGGGGCGCTTTTTCACCTGGGAGGAGCTTAAGGGCAGGATGAGGGTGGCCGTTTTGGGTTACCAAGTTGCCCAGCGCCTCTTCGGTTCTCTCAATCCCGTGGGCCAGGAGATAAGGGTTAGGAGGATACCCTTCAAGGTGGTGGGGGTGATGGAACCCAAGGGAGTGGACGCCAGCGGCGAGGATCAGGACGATCAAATCATTATACCCATCACTACGGCCACCATAAGGGTCTTCCACGTCACTTACGTGAAGGCCATTCTCGTGGAGGCTCGGACTGAGGAGGCCATTCCCCGTGTGGCCCAGGGTATCGCTCTCCTCCTGAGGAAGCGTCATAGGATCGAAGGAAGGGCGGACGACTTCACCGTCAGCCCCATGGAGGAGGTGATGAAACAGAAGGCCCAGGCGGCGTCCATCTTTGCCGTGCTGGTGGCTGCCGTGGCTGCCATCTCCTTGGTGGTTGGAGCCATAGGTGTTCTGGCGGTCATGCTCCTCTCGGTGAGGGAGCGGATACAAGAGATAGGTATCCGCCGGGCTGTGGGGGCCACCGGGGGGGCTGTGCTCTTCCAATTTCTGGTGGAATCCCTGGTCCTCTCCGTGGCGGGGGGAGGGGTGGGGGTCTTTCTAGGGGTCTTCTTTAGCCTGGTCATAGCCCTGCTGGCCAGATGGCAGCCCGTACTCCCCTTCAAGGGGGCAGCCGTGGGTGTGGTGGTTTCGATGATCACCGGCATCTTGTCCGGTCTCTATCCCGCCTACAAGGCCTCTCGCATCCATCCCATCCAGGCCTTGAGGCTGTGAAGGGTGAGGGGGCGAAAGGTGGAGGGCGGGGGGATAACAATGTGACGCGCGAAAGCCTTTGGCCTTTGTCCTTGCCTAGGCCTTTAGTGTTGAAGATCCCCACCATCTCCTCGAGGCATGGTGGGGATGGGGTTACTGGGTGGGCGGTTCAGTACTTGACGATGGTGACGTTCACCGAGGACTTGCGGGCCACCTTTTCCGAGACGGAGCCCAGGAGGATTCTCTTCACTCCCCTTTTGCCGTGAGCTCCCACCACCACTAGGTCGGGTTTAGTCTCGTCCAGATAATCCAGGATGGCGTCGAAAGGTTCTCCGTTGAGGATCTTGGTTTCCACTTCCACGCCGTACTTGCTCACCAATTCTTCCTTTAGGTCTTCCAGGCGTTTCTCTGTCACTTCCCTGAGTTTGTCGTAGAGGGTGTGGAGCTCCAACATCTCCTGGGCCAGGCGGGGCATGGTCTCTTCTAAGACATGGACCAGTTCCACCTTGGCCCCAAACCTCCTTGCCTCCTCTCCTGCCCATTCCAGCACCTTGGGAGTGATGGCAGAAAAATCTACACAGACCACAATACGCCTTAGTTCCATGGCCACCTCCTTAGCTTCGTTAGCCCCTGGTTCCACTTTCCTCAGGAGAGGGCTTCATCCTTCTGTGACAACCTTCACACATTCATATACCACTTCCATAAGCCTGTCCAGTTCTTCCTCGGGGATGACTAGGGGAGGCATGATCACAATCACGTCTCCCAGGGGCCTTATGGCCACCCCCTTTTCTCGGGCCTTGTAAATGACCTGGAAGCCGACCGTCTCTTCCCTGGGGTAGGGCTCCTTGGTGGCCTTGTCTTTCACCAGTTCAATGCCTGCCACCAGCCCCTTTTGTCTGGTGTCACCTACGTGGTTTAGCTCCCTGAACCTCTCCAGCCATCGGGAGAGGAGTTGGATCTTGGGGGGGAGCTGGTCCAGGGTCTTCTCTTTCTCGAAGATCTCCAGGTTGGCCAGGGCAGCGGCACAGGCCAGGGGGTTACCCGTGTAAGAGTGGCCGTGGTAGAAGGTTTTCGTGTGGTCCCCCAGGAAGGAGGAGTAGATCTCCTCCGTGGTGAGGGTGGCGGCCAATGGAAGATACCCGTTGGTGATGCCCTTGGAAAGGGCCATGATGTCCGGCCAGGCTTTTTCGTGTTCGCAGGCCCACATCTTGCCCGTTCTGCCGAAGGCCATGGCCACCTCGTCGAGGATGAGGGGCACCCCGTATTTGTTGGCCATTTCCCTGAGTCCTCTCATGTAGCCTTGGGGCATGACGATCATGCCGGCAGCGCCCTGGACGGCGGACTCGGATACAATGGCGATCACCTGGTCCCTGTGGGTTTCCAGTATCTTTTCCAGTTCTTCCAGGCAGGCCAGGGCGCATGCAGGATAGCTCTTGTCCAGGGGACACCGGTAGCAGTAAGGGGAAGGAGCATGGTGGACGGGGAAGAGGAGGGGCCTGTAGACAGCGTGGAAGAGATCGATTCCGCCGACGCTCACGGCCCCCAGGGTGTCTCCGTGATAGGCGTTTTTCAGGGAGACGAAGCGGGTCCTTCCCTTTATTCCTCTGTTGGTCCAGTACTGGTAGGCCATCTTCAAGGCGATCTCCATGGCCGTGGAGCCGTTGTCAGAGAAAAAGACCCGGGTGAGGTTCCCGGGGGCCTTTTCCACCAGCTTCTCTCCCAGGAGGATGGCGGGAACGTTGGCCATGCCCAGCATGGTGGAGTGGGCGATCTTGTCCAGCTGGTCCCTTATGGCCCTGTCTATTTCCGGCCTTCTGTGGCCATGGAGGTTCACCCACAGGGAGGATACCCCGTCAATGTACCGGTTGCCCTGGGTGTCTATGAGGTATATCCCTTCCCCCCTTTCGATGATGAGGGGAGGGCGGGAGGTAAAATCTGACATCTGGGTGAAGGGGTGCCATAGATGATCAAAGTCCTTTTTCACCAGGTCCTGGTATTCCATTTCTCTCCTCCTCTCCTGTCTTCCGTCCTTATAGAATGGGTCCGGGAAGCCGTCAATTTCGTTTTTTCCCAATTTCTGGGAAGAGAAAGGCCCTTGGGTTGACAACAGGCGGGAGGTGAATTTAGACTATATAAGCTAATTTTAGGAACAAACGGAGGTGGCAATGCTTATCACCAAGCAGGCCGATTACGGTATAAGGGTCCTCATCTGTTTGAGCCATCTGGCTCCTGGAAAGGTGGTTCCCATGAAGGATGTGGCCAGGAGGGCCCGCATACCCGCCTCTTTCATGCCCAAGATCATATCCCACCTTACCAATAGGGGCCTCATCATCACCGAGAGGGGCAAGAGTGGTGGCATAAGGCTGGCCAAAAGACCGGAAGAGATCAGTATATACGAGGTGGTGGAGGCCATAGACGGTCCCCCTTTGCTCAACATATGCATGGCCAGGCCCAGCGAGTGTCCCATCAATGCCCGCTGTGAGGTTTATCACATGTGGAAGAGGGCCCAGGAGTGCCTGGATGCTTTCCTCAAGGGTACCCATTTGGCCGAGGTGAAGATCTCCTGTAACGGCGAGGAGGGCTCTCGTCGGGAAGGGACTTGAGCCTTTTCAGAGGCTCCAGGACCTCCCGGTGGTATGCCCCACGGTAAAAGGGGTACATTAGGGCATCGGGTGGTAGTAGCCTCAGGTACCTCTCCAGGAGGGTTATCCTCTCTTGGGGGGGAGGGTGGTCCAGGAGAAACCTCTCCCAGCTGGGGATCCTTCCATGGTGGATGCCCCTCAGGATCTTCATCACCTGGATGATGCCCTGGGGGTTGTAACCTGCTCTGTACTCGTACAGGAGCCCCAGGCGATCGGCCTCCCTTTCGTTGGCCCTGGAGTACCCCTTCATGGCCAGGTCCATGATGAACCTGATGGCGTTTTGGGTTAGAGGCCCGGCCCGTTCCCCCACGAAAAGGGAGTAGAGGATGCCTACCCCCAGGGCGATCTGGAGCCTTTTCACGGCGTGGCGGGCCACGATGTGGCCTATCTCGTGGCCCAGGACGCCTGCCAGCTGGGCGGTGTTATCCAGTTTCTCCAGGAGCCCCGTGAAGACGTAGACCCATCCCCCCGGCAGGGAGAAGGCGTTCACCTCTTTGCCCACCAACACCCTGAAGTGATAGGTGACGTCGTGGCGATCACACACCCTGGCCAGCCTCTGGCCCACTTCCTCTACAAAGTCCGCTGCGGGATGGTTCCTGAGGACGGGGTATTTCCTCTCTACCTGCCGGGCCACCTGGGCCCCGATGTTCACCTCTTCCTGGGTGGGGATGAGGACCAGTCCTCCCCCCGGCCTGCCTGGCCCCGTGGTTGCACAACCGTAGGCGAAGAAGAGGAAGGCTAAAAGGAGGGATCTCAGGGCCCTCTTGAGCATGGGGTCACTTCCTCCTCATCTTCTCAATGTAGAGGGGGAGTACCCCCAGCTTGAGGGATACCTCCGTGTGTTTTCCCTCACGCAGAAGGGTGAAGGTGGCGGTATCTCCAGGCTTCATGGTGGACAGGGAGGCCACAATGTCCTTGAGCCTCTTCACCGGTTTTCCGTTCATGGCCACGATAATATCCCCCCCCAGGACCAGTTGTTCGTTGCCGTAGGAGATGATGCGGTTTCCTGCCCGGATCCCTGCCTTGGCTGCTGGTGATCCCGGGAAGACTTCGGCCACCAAGACCCCCTTGTTCACGGGAAGGTTGAAGAGTTCTGCCAGGGACTCGGTGATCTCCATGCCGGTGAAGCCCAGCCAGGGTCTCACAGGGTGGCCCAGGGCGATAAGATCAGGGATCACCCTTTTTGCCACGTTTATGGGGATGGCGAAGCCGATGTTTTGGGCCCCCTTTCCTGCCATGGCGGTGTTCACCCCTATCACTTCTCCCCTGGAGTTGACCAGGGGACCTCCGCTGGACCCCGGGTTTATGGCGGCGTCGGTCTGGATGACGTTGTTGGACAGCTCCAAGCTGGGGGTGGGTAGGGACCGGTTGAGAGCGCTGATCACTCCCACCGTCAGGGTATTGTCCAGTCCGTAGGGATTGCCGATGGCCAGGACCTTCTGGCCCACCATGAGGTTGTCCGAGTCGCCCAGGGGAGGGACCTCGTCGGGGCATTCCGCAGGTGATATCTTGAGGACGGCCAGGTCCGTTCCCGGGTCGGTGCCGATGATGACAGCCTTGTGGGACTTCCCTTGGCAGTCCAGGACCTTGATGGAGAGGGCGTTGTCGATGACATGGAAATTGGTGAGGATGTATCCCCTCTTGTCAAAGACGAAGCCCGAGCCCACCGCCGGGGACGGGAAGCGTTTCTCCTTGGGGTTGCCCGCCTTGAGGCACTGGATGTGGACCACGGCCTTGGAGACCTTCTGGTATATCTCCACCGTGTTCTTCTCATCAGGGGTGAGTCCCTCTTCCCCTCCCCTGGTGGGAGGTGATACCAGGAGGACCACCGAAACCGAAAACAACGCTATGGATAGGGTCTTGAGAAAGGTTCTCATTCTTCTTTTCCTCCTTCTTCCTTTTCTAACTCCTGGGGTAGGTCTTGGGTTTGGTATTCAAGGGGGTACACGAAAGGCCTTTCCGCCGCCTTGGGGGGCCATACCTGGAAGAGGCTCCCTTCCTGCCACTGGAAAAGGGCCGTGGATTGGTAGGCCCTGTTTTGGTGGGTGTAGCCATTGAAGTCTTCGAATTTTACGGGGCCAAAGACAGTGTCCATATCTATCCCTTCCAGGGACTCTTTGAGCTCCTCCCGGGCCCTTTCCACGTCCTCCCAGTTCTCTACCCCGTCCAATGCTTTGGCTAGGACGTAGATGGCGGAGTAGGCCTCTGCTTCCAGTTCCCCCGGGGAGTATCCGAACTCCTCTGTCCATCTCCTTTCCCAGGCTTCCCACTGGGGGGTGGATATGTCTCCCTTCCAGGTGGCCGACGAGAAGTAGCCTTCCCCCGCTTCCCCGGCCTCCTTTATGAACTCTTCGGCGGAGTGGCCAGCCCCCACTCCCGAAAAGAGGAGGGGCCTGATGCCCACTTCCCGGGCTTCCTTGGCCAGGAGGATGGCGTCCCTAAGGAAGGAGGTGAAGATCACCAGGTCGGGGTGGGCAGCCTTGACCTTGAGGAGGAGGAGCCTGAAATCCAGGGCCACCCCCTGGTAGGGTTCCACCACTGCCAGGTCGAACTCGTCCTTATGGCTCCGGAAGAAGGGTTTAAGACCGTATTCCCATACCGACTGGGCGAAGGGGTTGTCTATGTAGAGATAGGCCACCCGCAGTCTCCGGTTTTCCTGGGGATAGACCACCTTTGTGAGAAAGTCTTCCAGGGCGGTGGGATACATCCCCCAGGTGGGCTGGATCCTGAAGACGTACTGGAATCCCTGGCGGGTGAGCTTGTCGGAAGAGGGGTGGTCCAGGAGGTAAGGCACCTTCTTCTCGTTGGCCACCTGGGCCACGGCCCAGGCGATGTCGCTGGACCATCCTCCCACTAGGGCTACCACCTCTTCTTTCTCTATCAGTCTCCTGGCTTCCCTGGCGGCCAGGGATGGTTTACCCTGGGAGTCTTCTGCCACCAGCTCCAGCTTTCTACCCTTCACCCCTCCCTGGCTATTGATCTCTTCAATGGCCAGGGAGTAAGCCTTCTGGAGGCGTTCTCCGTAGGCCGCACCCCATCTCGACAGGGGGAGGAGGGTGCCTATCCTGATGGTCTCCTCTCCCCGGGATACCCGGGGTGCCAGGAGGAGTATGGCTACCACCAGCATGATGGCTTTTCTCATAACAGGCCTCTCCTTTCTCTCCTTTGGAGTGGGTATTTATCAAGGTTACCCATGGGGGGTGAAGACCACCTTGAGCCCCTCTCCCGATCCATAGGCGTGGAAGGCTCCATCCCACTTCTCCAGGGGGAAGGTGTGGGTGGCCAGGGGAGAGAGGT
Source organism: Thermodesulfobacteriota bacterium (assembly GCA_024274915.1). Classification (GTDB taxonomy): domain Bacteria; phylum Thermosulfidibacterota; class Thermosulfidibacteria; order Thermosulfidibacterales; family B14-G1; genus B14-G1. The sequence goes on along the minus strand of JAJSAC010000071.1, from coordinate 33,086 downwards.
CTATCTCTTCCCCCTACACTACGGCTGCGGCCCTTTCGAAGAGGGAGAGGGTGGTGCTGTGGCTACCCGTCAGGCACCTCTCTCCGTAGTGGAGGAGATTGGGGTTTAGGCGGACCCTCGTGTCTCGGGGATATCCTGCGAAGAGGTTCATGGTACCTCCTTTCCTCAGGATGGCCAGGCCCTCCTCCATCAACTCCATGGCCCTGGCGCAGAAGAATACACCGTCTACCCTTTCCTCTCCCAGGAAGTCTTTCAACCCCTTTTCCAGGGGGTTGAAGACCAGCACCTTGTTTCCCCCCAACTTCTGGGCCATGGAACCCCTTTGTGGGTTTCGTTCTCCCAGGAAGACGGTTTTGGCGCCCCTTTTCAGCAGGACCAAGAGGTGCATCAGGCCCATGGGTCCTCCTCCCAGGATGAAGAATTCCTCTCCGGGACCCACCACCACTATGGAGTGGAGGACGCAGGCCAGGGGCTCTATGAGGGCTCTGCTGGTCCATGGAGCCTGGCCCGTAAGTTTCAGAACGGCTCCCTCCTCCACCATCTCTGGGGGCACAGCCATGTACTGGGCGAAGCCCCCGTCCAGGAGGTATCCTATGGACCTCTTGTTCTTGCACAGGTTGGTGAGCCCCCGCCGGCAGTAGAGGCATGTTTTGCAGAAGATGCTGGGAAAGATGGCCACGGCCTCTCCGGGGGAGTAGCCTGCTGCAGAAGGAGAGACCTCCTCCACCACCCCGGCCACCTCGTGGCCCAGGATCACTCCGGGGGCGGCTTCCTTCTCCCTTCGCAGGATCCTCAGGTCCGAGCCGCATATGGCGGCAGCCATCACCCTGACCAGGAGGCCACCAGGTTGAAGGGGAGGTATGGGCCTCTCCCGGAGGACGAGCCCCCTGTCCGGGGAAAACTGGAGGGCTTTCATGGCTCTTTAACCCACCAACTGGAGGACCAGCCTTCTCTTCCTGGGCCTGTTGTCGCACTCGACGAAGACGATCTGTTGCCAGGTACCCAGGACGGGTTTCCTATCCAAGAAGGGGAATGAGAAGGAAGCGCCAAAGAGGGCCGATCTCACGTGGGAGAAACCGTTGCCGTCTCCCCAGGTATCGTCGTGATGGTAGGGGATGTTCCTGGGAACTGTTCTCTCCATGGCCTCTACCAGGTCTTTCACCACACCGGGCTCATACTCAATGGTGGTGACCACTCCCGTGGAGCCGGGGAGGGTGAGGCAGGCTATGCCCGACGGTATCCCTGCCCTTTGAAGGATCTCTTTCACCCGGGGGGTGAGATCTACCACGTGGTTGGTGCCCTTGGTCTCCACTTCTATTGTGTAAGTCTCTACAGCCATGTCTTTCTTTTATGCCTCTTTCGGTCTTCCTTCAAGCGGGGAAGGGCCACCGGGAAATCCCTGGACCCCGCCATGGGATCGGTCTATAAGGGGGGAGAGGTGAGAAAGTTTTGAGGAGGGAAGAGATGAGGAGGTTCATATGGATACCCCTGCTGGTTCTGCTCTTCCTTGGGGGTTGTAAGGGGGAGATGGTGGGGAATTCAGGGGTGAAGGAGAGTGACCCCGCCCTTGCCCTCATGGAGAAGGCCAAGGGCCTTTATAGGCAGGGTAGATACAAGGAGGCCATAAATGAGTTGAGATCCGCCATGGCCCAGGTCAGGGCCCGTCAGATGAAGGCCTTTGAGGAGGTCTTACCCTCTCCTCCCCGGGGGTGGAAGGGGGGAGAGACTTCCACCTCTCCCGTGGTGCCCGATTTTCTGGGGGGAGGCATCAGGGTGTCCAGGATATACACGGGACCTTCCGGTGAAAGGGTGGAGGTGTCCATCCTCTCCCAGTCGCCCCTCATTCAGTCCATCCTATCCCTTATCTCCAGCGTCTCGGTCCTGGGGGAGATGGGAAACACCAGGCTCTTCCTCTACAAGGGTGAGAAGGCCTTGGAGCGCTTCTATCCCCAGGAGAAGAGGGGGGAGCTGGACGTGGTGGTAGGGGGGAAGGCCTTGGTCATGATCAAGGGAGAGGGTATCTCCAAGGCCTCTGTCCTCATGAAGTTCTTGGAGGGCTTGAAGTGGGATAGTATGTTGTCCCTTTTGGGCTAACATGTTGATAAATCGAGTTTTATATAGGCAACTCACAAAAATTGTGGATAGGGGTGTGGAAAGGGGGAACAAGGGAAAGGGGGTGAAGGGGTTTCCCGTTTTGCCTAAAAAGTAGGCATTCTCCTTCCCCTCCACCAGGGAGGTGCACAACGTGGACGACAGGGTTTTGGCCAGGTACCCCAGGGAAGTGGTTTTGAAAGACGGCAGCAAGGCTACCCTCATGCCTTTGAGGGAGGACGATGTGGAGAGGCTGTATCGGTTCTTCCTCAACGACGTGTCGGAGGATGATCTCATGCTCCTCAGGGACAACGTGAAGGACTATTACGTGGTGGAGGGGTGGTGCAAGAACCTCGACTACGACCGGGTTTTTCCCGTGGTGGCCAAGGATGAAAGGGGGAAGATCCTGGGAAACGCCACCCTTCACCACAGGGATTACGGTTGGTCTCGGCAGGTGGCTAAGATCAGGGTTCTAACCTGCATGGCCTGTCGAGGGCTGGGCCTGGGCACCGCCATGGTGAAGGACCTCCTGGAGGTGGCCCAGCTCATGGGAATGGAGAAGGTTATGGCCGAGGTCCTTTCCAGCCAGAGGGCGGCCATGGATGCCCTGGAGAAGCTGGGGTTCCAGAAGGTGGCCTGCATACCCCAACTGGCTCGGGATTACAAGGGGAACTACCACGATCTCTATATCTACCTTTACACCGTCAAGCCCCAGTGGGATACCTTCTAGCCCTGGGCCAAGGCCTTCAGTTCCTTGTAGAGGGTTTCCACCTGGCGGCGGGTCTCTTCCAGGGGACCCGAGTTGTCGATGACGTAATGGGCAAACCTCACCTTGTGGTCTAGGTCCATCTGGTTCCTCAGCCTCTCCTCCGCTTCCTCCCGGGTGAGGCCGTCCCTCTCCATGAGGCGCTGGATCTGGGTTTCCCGGGGTACCCACACCACCACCACCCTGTCCACCCTGTGGTGGAGCCCCTTCTCTATGAGTAGGGGGACTTCAAAGACGATGAGGGCATGGGGGTCTTTCTCCAGGATCTCCCGGGTACGCTCCTGGCGTAGCTCCAGGATCCGGGGATGGATGATGGCTTCCAGTTTGTCCTTGTCCTCGGGGTTGTGAAAGACCCTCTTGGCCAGTTTCTTCCTGTCCAGAGTTCCATCGGGCAGGAAATACTCCCTGCCAAAGGCTTCCACCACCTCCCGCCAGCCCGGGGTACCTGGCTCTACCACCTCCCGGGCCAGTTGGTCGGCATCTATGATCCAGGCTCCCAGTTCTTGGAAGATGCGGGCCACGCTGCTCTTGCCACTGGCGATGCCCCCCGTGAGGCCCACCACCAGACCCTCTTTTCTTTGGTTTGTCTGGTTCATCTGGTCTCTCTGGTTTGTCTGGTCTATCTAGTCTGTCTGGTTATTTAGTCTATCTGGTCTATCAGCCATCAGCCATGAGCCATCAGCTATGCGCCATCAGCCATCAATTAATGGGCCTCCTCCCAGTTTTTCCCCACACCCACGTGGACCACCAGTGGTACTTTCAGGGGATATACCCCTTCCATCAACTCCTTGACCTTTTCCCTTACATTCTCCAACTCCCCTTCTGCCACCTCCAGGAGGAGTTCGTCGTGGACCTGGAGGATCATCCGGGTCTTCATCCCCTTTTCCACGAGGAAACGGTCAATGCGGATCATGGCCAGCTTGATAAGGTCGGCGGCGGAGCCCTGGATGGGGGTATTGATGGCGTATCGTTTGCCCAGCTCCCTGGTGTTCCGGTTGGAGCTGAAGATTTCGGGGATGAACCGCCTCCTGCCCAGGACGGTGGTGACGTAGCCTTTCTCCTGGGCCTGGGTTATGAGCTGGTCCAGGAAGTGCCTCACCCCGGGGTACCTGTGGAAGTAGCGCTCGATGTACTCCGCCGCCTCTTCCACAGGGATCTTGAGCTCCTGGGAGAGGCCGTAAGGGCTCATGCCGTAAATGATGCCGAAGTTGACCACCTTGGCCCGGCGCCTCAGCTCGGGGGTCACCTCATGGGGGGCGACGCCGAAGATCTCACAGGCCGTGCGGGTGTGGATGTCTTCTCCCTTGTAGAAGGCTTCCAGGAGCTTTTCGTCCTCCGACAGGGCGGCCAGGATGCGGAGCTCGATTTGGGAATAGTCTGCCGACAGGAGGAGGAAGCCATCCTCGGCCACGAAGGCCTCCCTGATCATGCGCCCCAGCTCTGTTCTGATGGGAATGTTCTGGAGGTTGGGGTCCGAGCTGGAGAGGCGCCCCGTAGCCGTCACCGTCTGGTTGAAGGAGGTGTGAACCCGCCCCGTCTTGGGGTTGATGACCTTCATGAGACCTTCCACGTAGGTGGACTTGAGCTTGGTGAGTTGCCGGTACTCCAGGACTCTCTCGGGGAGGGGATGTTCCAGGGCGAGCTGGGCCAGGACTTCCACGTCGGTGGAGTATCCCGTCTTGGTCTTTCTCAGGGGCTTGAGTTTCAGCTTGTTGAAGAGGACGTGGGCCAGCTGCCTGGGGGAGTTGATGTTGAAGGGCTCCCCAGCCAGTTGGTGGATCTCCTTCTCCAGGCGCTGGATCTGGGTTTCCAGGACCTGGGCCATGGTCTCCAGGCGGGCCTTCTCCACCTTCACTCCGGCCAGTTCCATGCGGGCCAGGACGGGCACCAGGGGCATCTCCAGCTGGTAGAAGAGCTCCTCCAGTCCCTCTTCTTTCAATTGGCCTTCCAGGACGTGCTTGAGTCTCAGGGTGATGTCGGCGTCTTCGCAGGCATAGTCCCGGGCCGTTTCGGGCATCACCTGGGAAAAGGGGATCTCCTTTTTGCCCTTTCTGGTCACCTCCTTGTAGGTGGTGGTCCGGTAGCCCAGGTACTCCAGGGCCAGGTCGTCCAGGCCATGGGTCCTCTTGCCGGGGTTCAACAGGTAGGAGGCCACCATGGTGTCGAAGAGGGGACCGTCCACCCTGTGGCCCCGGGAGAAGAGGAGGACCAGCTCGTATTTGATGTTCTGTCCCACCTTCTCCTTTTCCCCGTCCGTCAAGAGGGAAGAGAAGGTCTCCAGCACCCCCTTTTCGGGCAGGCGGGGTCCCTCCTGGTGGTCCAGGGGAAGGTACCATCCTTCCTTCTCCTTGGGGGTGACAGCCAGGCCCACCAGCCGGGCCTCCACGGGGAAGAGGGAGTCGGTCTCGAAGTCGAAGGAGATCTCCTTCTCTCCTGCCCACTCTCGGACCAGTCCCCTCCATTCCTCCAGGGTGGTCACCGTCCGATACCGGCCACGGTCCTCCTCACCCTGGGGCAGTTCCCTGATGAGGGTGGTGAACTCCAGCTCCCTGAATAGGTCCCTCAGGCGGTCATAGTCGGGCTCCTTGCGCTCCAGCTGGTCCCAGGTCACTTCCAGGGGGAGGTCCCTTCTCACCTTCACCAGGGCCTTACTCATGAGGGCCACCTCTTTGGCCCCTTCCAGTTTCTTCCGGTACTTGGGGGGTACCTTCTCCAGGTTCTGGAAGATTTCTTCCAGGCTGCCCAGGGCCCTGACCAGTTCATGAGCGCTCTTTTGTCCTATTCCCTTCACCCCGGGGATATTGTCTATGCTGTCCCCCGCCAGGCCTAGGAGATCGGGGATTTGGTGGGGGGCCACCCCCATACGCTCCCTGACTTCTTGGGGGCCATAGAAGGTCTCCTTCATGGGATCGAAGACCCGGATGTTCTCCGTCACCAGCTGGAGCATGTCCTTGTCCCCGGTGACGATGACCACCCGGAATCCGGCGTTCTCCGCCCTCTTGGCCAGGGTGGCTATCACGTCGTCGGCCTCGTAGTTCTCCATCTCCAGCACCGGTATCCTTAGGGCCCGGAGGATCTCCTTCACATAGGGGATCTGGACGGCCAGTTCATCAGGCATGGTGGGCCTCTGGGCCTTGTACTCCTGGTAGGCCTCGGTTCGGAAGGTTTCCCTTCCCACGTCGAAGGCTACGGCCATGTACTGGGGTTGGTGTTCCTTTATGATCTTCATCACCATCCTGGTGAACCCGTAGGCAGCGTGGGTGGGGAGGCCCTTGGAGTTGGAGAGGAAGGGGAGGGCGAAGTAGGCCCTGTATAGGTAGGAGGAGCCGTCTATGAGGTAGAGGCTGGGTCTATCCAGGGGTAGGGATAGGCTCTGGGCCACGGACATACTCCTCCATGAGCTTTTGGAAGAGGCGGGGAACGGTAGTGATCTCCTTCACCTCGGCCACCCTGGCCCCGGCGAAGATGAGGCCCCGCTTTACGTCCCCCTTCTTGGCCAGCAGCAGTGCCAGGGCAATGCAGAAGGGACTCTTCTCCGGCACACAGGGCTTGAGACAGAGGTAGGGACAGGTGATGGGTCTCTTCTCACCCCTTATCATGGCCTCCACAAAGGGATTCCTCAGGGCCCTGCCGGGCATTCCCACGGGGCTCTTTATGATGACCACGTCATCTTCTGTGGCCCTGAGGTAGGCCTCTTTGAAGGCCGGGGCGGCGTCGCACTCCTGGGTGGCCACGAAACGGGTGGCCATTTGGACCCCCTGGGCCCCCGCTTCTATAGCCTGGCGCACTTCCCAGCCGTAGAAGATGCCCCCTGCCACTATGAGGGGGATGGGTTCCCCTTCCTCGTAAGGCTCCAGGGCCTTTCGGGTTTCCTGGAGGATGGCCAGGAGGGGCTTGGCTCTCTCTTTTGCCAGTTCCTCGTAGCTGAAGCCCAGGTGTCCCCCCGCCAGGGCTCCCTCGATGACGAAGGCATCGGGGCGGCGCCCGTACTTCTTCAGCCAGTTCCTGGTAATGATGGCGGCGGCCCTGGCCGAGGAGACGATGGGTACCAGTTTGACTTTGCTTTCCTGTGCCAGTTTGGGAAGGCTCATAGGGAGACCGGCACCTGAGAAGATGATGTCGATCCCTTCCTCCAGGGCGATCTTCACCAGCTTTTTGTAGTCCGTTTGGGCCACCATGATGTTGACCCCCACGGGCCTGCCTGGGGCCAGTTCTTTGGCCTTCCTTATCTCCTGTCTGAGGACCCTCGCGTCGGCTTCGGAGAAGTTCTTGAAGGCGTCGGGTTCCTCCAATCCTACGGCGGCGGCGGCGATCACTCCTATGCCTCCCGCCCGGCTGACGGCGGAGGCCAGGCCGTGGATGGATATGCGTACACCCATCCCTCCCTGGATTATGGGATGGGGGACCTCCAGGTCCCCCAGTCTAAGTGAAGGCCAGGGCTTTTCCATGCTACTTTGTATATCCCTCCGGTTCTCTGGTGCCCGTCCTTATCACCAGGACGGTTTTGAAGGGCTTTTCCTGGACGGAGATCTGGCAGGTCTTGTCGGGGGCGGAGAAGTCCAAGAGGGCTTCCTTGCCGTACTGGTAAGAGGAGACCATGGTCCATCCATAGCTGGGCATCTCCCTCTTGTAGAAGTTCACCAGGTCACCTACCCGGCCCTTGCCTTCAAAGACCATCACCCCTGCCCTAACACCGTTGGATTCAAAGAAGAAACTTTTGTCTGGAATGTATTTAAATTTGGGATACAGAGGTATGTTGTTGGCAAGTTTGTGAATGGCTTCTTGTTGTTTTCCTTTTACAGTCTGAATTCCTCCCTTCTTTCCCGATAGAGAGGCACAGCCTGCCAGTGTTACAGTGAGGAGCAAGATTAAAAACCCTTTGCTCTTCTTCATGCTTATCCCCCCGCTTCATTTTTCTTCCCTCTCACTTTAAATTATGAAGCGGAGTATAATCAAGGGAGGGGAGAAATGGGAGGGGACGAAAGAGGGGGGAAAACATCCAATAAAGGCTTGGTTTTCCACGAGAATTACCTTCTTCACGAAACGGGGGGACACCCTGAAAGAAAAGAACGGCTCATGGCCATCCTGGACTATCTCGGCGAGGAGTCCCTTTTGGCCCAAATGGAGCTGGTGGAAGCCAGGGAGGCTACCTTCCAGGAGGTGGCCCTCAATCACCATCCGGACTACATAGAGGAGGTCCGGAGGTTCTGTGAGGGAGGAGGGGGCTACTTGGATCCCGACACAGTGGTTTGCAAGGATTCCTACAGGGCGGCCCTATGGGCTGTGGGTGGTGCCCTGGCGGCGGTGGACGCCGTGCTCGAGGGTAAGTTCTCCTCCGTCTTTTGTGCTGTGAGACCCCCTGGGCACCACGCCCTGAGGAGCAAGGCCATGGGCTTCTGTATCTTTAACAATGTGGCCGTGGCCGCCCATTATGCCAGGAATAAGGGGGTGGAGAGGGTCCTCATTGTGGACTGGGATGCCCATCACGGCAATGGTACCCAGGAGGCCTTCTACCAGGACCCCAGTGTGTTTTATTTCTCCACCCATCAATGGCCCTTCTATCCCGGCACGGGGAAGGCGGAGGAGAGGGGTGAGGGGCCCGGCTTGGGGTACACCCTCAACTGTCCCCTCCCGCCAGGCAGCGGGGATGAGGAATTCTTCCGGGTATACGACCGGGAGTTTCTCCCCCTGGCCAGGGACTACAGGCCCGGCCTCATCCTCGTCTCGGCGGGTTACGATGGTCACGAACTGGACCCCCTCTCGTCCCTGGAGCTCACCACCCGGGGGTACAGGGGGCTGGCCGACAGGGTGGTCCAACTTGCCCGGGAGGTGGGAGCGTCGGTGGTGGCCCTTCTGGAAGGGGGGTACAACCTGTTGACCTTGGCCCAGTCTGTGGCCACTACTATAGAGGCCCTACCCTAGTATGGGCATGGCCCTCTTATTTTGAAGGAGGGAATTCAATGGCCTTGACCATCACCAGCCCTCGGAATCCCAGAATAAAGGACCTGGTGAGGCTCCGGGAGAGGAGGTACGGGGAGAAGAGGGGACTCTTTCTGGTGGAAGGGGGAAAAGAGATCTCCATGGCCCTGGAGGGGGCCGTGGAACTGGACTCCCTCTTCTTTTGCCGGGAGTTCTTCAAGGGGGGCGAGGAAGCCCTTTTGGAGTCCCTGGAGGCCAGGGGGGTGAGGCTCTTCTCCCTCACCCGTTCCCTCTTCGAGAAGGTATCCTACAGGGAGAATCCCGATGGACTCCTGGCCGTTGCCCGCCGGTTTCGCTGGAGGCTGGAGGACCTGGCCCTGGGTCCCTCGCCCCTCCTGGTGGTGGCGGAGTCCCTGGAGAAACCGGGGAACCTGGGGGCCATCCTCCGCTGCACCGATGCTGTGGGGGCCGACGCCATCATTGTCTGCGATCCCGTGGTGGACCCTTTCAACCCCAACGTGGTGAGGGCCAGCCGGGGCACCCTCTTCACGGTGAGGCTGGTCCTCACCTCCCCCGGGGAGACCAGGGGGTGGCTGGAGGAGATGGGTATAGAGGCGGTGGTCACCACGCCCCATGCTCCCCTGGATTACACCGATGTAGACTACAGGGGGCCCACGGCGGTGGTGGTGGGAAGCGAGTCCGAGGGGTTGAGGCCCCTGTGGATGGAGGGGCCCTGTACAATGGTGAGGATACCCATGTGGGGCAAGGTGGACTCCCTCAACGTGGCCGTGGCCACGGCGGTGGTCCTCTACGAGGCCCTCAGGCAGAGAAGAGGGAGGGGTTTGGCTGGAGGGATGGGCCTTTGATTGGGTCCGGGGATGTGGGAAGGGTGGGCCTTCCTTTTCCCTTCCATGACACCTTTTATCCTTGGGTCTCAGGGGATATTTTATTACCATTGCTGAAAGGAGGTATGGCGTGGCTAAAGAGCAAGTGTTCAAGAAGATTCTGGTGGCGGTGGACGGCTCGAAGGGGGCATTGAACGCTGCCCAGCTGGCGGCCAGGCTGGCTAGGAACGAAGGCAGCGAACTTCTGGTCCTCCATGTTCTGGACAAAATGGTACTGGAAGAGCTGGAGAGGTTCATGGGTCGTGCCCCTGAGGCCTTGGCCAAGGAGCTCCAGGAGCAGGGATGGGCCCTCCTCCACTCTACCGAGATCATGCTCCGCAAGTACGAGGTCCCGGTGAAACTCCTCCTGAAGGAGGGGGTGCCCTATCAGGAGATCATCAACACGGCCCAGGAGGAAGGAGTGGATCTCATCGTTATGGGAAGGCTGGGCAAGAGGGGAGTGAAGAAGATCCTCATGGGAAGCTCCGTTTTCAGGGTTATGGAATTCTCCACCATCCCGGTTCTGGTGATAGATTGACAAAGGGGAGACGAGGGCCGTAACCTGGGCTCTTTGGAGGTGGTTTATGATAGAAAAGACTGAATACACGGGATTGGAGCGGCACGGACTCAAGAATCTGGCCCGGATCTACTGGGACATGCCCACTCCATCCCTCTACGAAGAGGCTGTTAGACGCAGGGAAGGACTCCTGGCCCATCTGGGGCCCCTGGTGGTGAGGACGGGCCATCACACGGGCCGTTCGCCCAGGGACAAGTTCCTGGTGAGGGAACCCACCAGCGAGGCCGAGATCTACTGGGGTGAGGAGAACCAGCCCATGGAACCGGAGAAGTTCAGACTCCTCTATACCCGGCTCGCGGCCTATCTCCAGTCCAAGGAGGTCTTTGTCCAGGAGTGCTACACGGGAGCCCACGAGCGCTACCGTCGACCGGTACGGGTCATCGCCGAGTATGCGTGGCATAGTCTCTTTGCCCGGAACATGTTCATCAGGGAGCTGGATCCCAAGGTTCTTGCATCCTTCCAGCCCGATTTCACCGTCATTGTGGTTCCCCGCTTCCACGCCATCCCCGAGCTGGACGGCACCAATTCCGAGACCTTCATCATCCTCAACCTCAAGGAGAAGATGGTTCTCATCGGTGGCACTTCCTATGCCGGGGAGATCAAGAAAGCCATCTTCACCATGATGAACTATTACCTGCCCAAGGAAGGGGTGCTGTCCATGCACTGCTCGGCCAATGTGGGGGAGAGGGGGGATGTGGCCATCTTCTTTGGTCTTTCGGGGACGGGCAAGACCACCCTCTCCGCCGACCCCGAGCGCTACCTCATCGGGGACGACGAGCATGGCTGGTGCGACGAGGGGATCTTCAACCTGGAAGGGGGCTGTTACGCCAAGGTGATCCGTCTCTCTCCCGAAGACGAGCCCGACATCTACCAATGTACCAGGCGCTTCGGCACCATCCTGGAGAATGTGGCCATTGACGTGAGGAGCAGGCGGGTGGATCTGGACGACGACTCCCTCACGGAGAACACCAGGGCCTCCTTCCCCGTCTCCCACCTGCCCCGCATAGTCCGGGAGGGGGTGGCTGGCCATCCTCAGAACATCATCTTCCTCACCTACGATGCCTTCGGGGTGCTGCCCCCCGTGGCCCAGATCACCCCGGAGCAGGCCATGTACCACTTCATTTCGGGCTACACCTCCAAGGTGGCGGGCACGGAGGTGGGGGTTAAGGAGCCTAAGGCTGTCTTCTCGGCCTGCTTCGGTTCACCCTTCATGGTCCATTCTCCCGTGGTATATGCCCGGCTCCTGGGGGAGAGGATCCAGCGCTACAATGTGAAGGTGTGGCTGGTGAACACGGGTCTCATTGGAGGCCCCTACGGTGTGGGCCACCGTATCTCCATTAAGCATACCAGGAGGATCATAAAGGCCATCCTGGAAGGGGAACTGGATGGGGTGGAGTACCGGGAGGACGAAACCTTCGGCTTCACGGTGCCCAAGACCTGCCCGGACATCCCGTCGGAGATCCTGGACCCTGCCCAGACCTGGGATGACAGAGAAGCCTACAGGGTCAAGAAACTGGAGCTGGCCCGTCGTTTCCAGGAGAACTTCGACAAATACCAAGGCCGGGTGGATCCCCAGATCGTGGAAGGGGGACCTAAAGGCTAGGCTGAAGGAGTACAGGACACCCGCCACGGGTGTCCCGTACTCCATGGACTTGTGCCCGTCGCCCATACAATTATAATGATGGAGTTAAAACTAATAGTTCGACTGGAGGTGGGAAGGTGAAAGTGTACACTGCCGTGGTGGAGAGATGCCCGGATACTGGGCTTTATGTGGGTTATGTGCCCGGGCTTCCTGGGGCCCATTCCCAGGGTAAGACTCTGGATGAGCTCAGAGAAAACCTTAGAGAAGTTATAGAGATGCTCCTTGAAGACGGAGAGCCGGGATTGGAGTCTGAGTTTGTCGGGATCCAAACCATAGCTGTTGCTTAGAGATGGGAAAGTATCCGGTTCTGAAACCCAGAGAAGTGGTTAGGATTTTGGAGAGGTTAGGATTCGAAGAAGTCCGCCAAAGAGGATCTCACAAACAGTATCGTCATCCTGATGGTAGATGCACCACGGTTCCTTTTCACAAGGGCAGAGATATTTCACCCGTATTGCTCAGACAGATAGCTAAAGACGTTGGTTTGACCATGGAGCAGTTTTTGGCTTTGGGAGATTAGCCATCTAGCAGCCGGAGCCCTTGTCTTATATTCACTTTTATGTCCCATCCCCCGTATTATTCTTGGATTTCTGAATGTTACTCCGTATGGATCCAGTGGATAATGTAATCCTACATACCTGGCCCGTCGTTTCCAGGAGAACTTCGACAAATACCAGGGCCGGGTGGATCCCCAGATCGTGGAAGGGGGGACCCAGGGTCTGAGCTTCAGGAGCGGGGTGGCTCTTCAATAGGAGGATCACCCTGTTCAGACCCAACCAAAATAGAACATACGGAATCAATAACGATGGGTTCATTCTATCAGTCTGGTATTCTTAAGATTACTCCCTTTTTGTTTTCCCTTGAGAGGGTGAGCAGTCCATCAGAAAATAATCCTTGAACTAACGCCTTTTTGCTGTTACCCTAGGCTAAAACCTGAGTAGTGCTAGTTCCAAGTAAGGAGATCCTTGTGAGAATTTCTCTAAAACTTGAGTCTCCGGTAGGTTCCATCACGATGCCTGTTCACTACAACCATCTGGTCCAGGCCATGATCTATCGAAGTCTGGACGACGCCTTGGCCCGTTGGCTCCATGAGGAGGGTTTCCAATACGGCAAGCGGCGATTCAAGCTCTTCACCTTTTCCCGGCTCATGTCCCGCCAACGGCACATGGATTTTAAGGGCAGAACCATCACCTTCACCGGGCCCATTTTTCTGAAGGTGGGGGCCATGGAGACGGATATTCTGGAATCCCTGGCCGTGTATCTGGTGAGGTTTGGCGAGGTGCAGCTCAACGGCCAGGCGTGCCGTTTCACCTCGGTGGAAGTGGAGATGCCCGTGGAGGCTAAAGGGCCGGTGTTGGTGAGGGCCCTGTCTCCTATAACCACGTACAGCACCCTTTTCGATGCTGCTGGAAAGAAGAAAACCTACTATTACAACCCCTGGGAGCAGGAGTTCTCCCAAAAGATCCTGGAAAACCTTCAGAGGAAGGCCCGGGCCTATTATGGGGAAGTAGAGGAACTCCCTTCCCTGGAAGATGCTTACATCAAGCCCGCCAAGGTTTCCAAGAAGAATGAGGCCATCATCAACTTCAAAGGATTCTGGATAAAAGGCTGGACGGGTCTTTATGAGCTCAACCTCCCCGAGCCCTACTTCACCCTGGCCTACAACGCCGGCCTGGGCTCCAAAAACTCCCAGGGCTTTGGGATGGTGGAGGTGGTGGAAACAAGGAGGGAGGAGCGCGGATGAAGGAAAAGGAATGGACGATTCGTGCCTTAACCGACATATGGACCGGTGATGCCGAAGGGAATCCTCATAGACTGATCCCCACTGGCCTTATGGGGTCGCTTCGCTGGTGGTACGAGGTACTGGTGCGGGGATTGGGTGGCGAAGCCTGTGATCCTACGGCAGACGGGGTGCGTTGTCCGAGTAAAGATGTGAAAGAACCCCATAAGCCCGGCCACCACTGCGTGGTGTGCGAACTCTTCGGCTGCACCGGCTGGGCGCGGAAGTTCCGGTTGATGGTTGTGGATGAGGATGGGGAAGTCATTCAAGGTCAGATCCAGGCCGGCCAGACATTTATCCTGCGTTTCATTCCCATGCGAGCGATTCGTGACGAAGAATGGTGCCTACTGGACCTGACCTTGCGTCTTATTGCCGATTACGGAGCCATCGGGGGAAAGACGGTGCTCAAGCCGTCGGATGAGCATGGACGGGAGAATGCTTTTCATCATAAGAATTTTGGCCTCATCCAATATGTAAACGGACCAAGCGATTGGCGGTGTAAAAAAACCGTGGATGACATTAAAGCCTACTTGAAAGAGGAACGTTGGCGCAAGAACATCCCATCCCAATACAAAGAAGACGGACGTCAATACGATTATTCCTGGGCCTCGTTGAAAAACTTCTGGTGTGTGAAGGAGCGGTATTTGGCGCGACAGTCCTCCGGCTATAGCACATATAATCGTGTTCTCGGAAGGAATATGGGAAAAAATCAAGCACAGAACTTATGGCAAGATACCGAGATAAATCGCTGGCTTGCTGGTCGTCAGCAGGAAAGCAAGAAGATCTTCAGTTTCAAACATCCTACCGAGGAAGAGCGCACATTTGGTTTTGTAAGGCCTAATTTGGTGGATTTTGAAGAGATGAAGCGTCGTTTGAGGACGGTGTGGCGCAACCAGGGTTTCAACGCCGATGCTGAGTTCAAAACCGGCGAGCAGATTTTGAACGAATTGTTCCAAACGGGAGGCGAGGCATGACCTGGGATCACTTTGCATATTTGAGTCAGCAGGATGATATAGAGGCTATTCCTTTGCCATGGGGCTATGTATCCGGATGGATTGACCGCCTTTCGACAAAAGTCTTCGCCTTAGAAATTGAGCGCGCATTGGCTGAAGAGCAAGGGGACAAGGACCGAGCAAAGGTTCTTCGGAAACAAATTGTGGAGATTCAAAAGGCGTATAGGAGGCATGCGACCAAACAAATTCCTGTCCGATGTTTCCCTTTCGCGGTCACCGATTTCTGTTCCTTACCTTCCCCCCACTGGCTCGGCTTGCAGGTGGACTTTGAGCTTCTCACGCCCTGGTATTCCAAGGACGATCGGATCTTCCACGTGATGGACAATGCCGTGCGCAAAGACCGGGTCTTCGGCGTACCTATTATGGCTGCTTCATCCTGGAAGGGGATGTTGCGTTGGGCCTGTCGGATGCAGGCGGGCTTGTTGGCGTTTCTCGAGGCCGGAAAATCCTTTGAAAAGGAATGGCGAGATCCAGATTGGATTCTCCATCTCTTCGGCAACGAAAAGGGAGAAGAGAAAGATTTCCATCAGGGTGCTCTGATCTTCTATCCTACCTGGTTCAACAAAATCAGTTTCGAGGTCATCAACCCACACCGTCGGGCCACTCGAGCAGGAAGGCAGCCCATTTACTACGAGGTGGTCCCTGGCCAGAGGGTGAAGAAAAATCAGGATGGAAGTGAAGAAGAGGTTGAGGGTGCGAAGGGCACGCTCTGGCTCCTCTACGCTCCATGGCCGGGGATGAAGCCAAAGCCTAAGCCCGCAGACGTGCTCCCTAAACTGCTTGAAGCCATCGAGGCTTTGCTCATCACCTACGGCATTTCCGCCAAACGCACTGTGGGCTGGGGCACGGCGGAAATCATAGCGTGGCGAGCTTTCCATAAAGAGCATGGCACGGAAACCGAAAGCCAGAGAGAAAACTTGTGGCAGAAGATTCAAAACTGGCTTCCGGAGGGAGGGACCCCATGAGCACCTTCACCCCTGCGGAAACCCTGCGCCAAAACCGGCCTTTGCTCCTGGCCATGGAAGCCATTGGCTGGTTCCACATGGCCGGCAAGGCGCGGCTGGAGTTTTTGAAAAAGCAGGGCGGCGAGCGCGTCGACTATAGTTACGAAAAATGGCACGACCAAGAGACGCCCCCTTTCCCATGGGACAATTTACTCGAATGGACTCGGCGTCTTTATGGCTCAGGCATTGATCCAAATGCGTGGCCAGGCACCTTTGCCGAATTTACTGAGCGACATCGTCAGCGTCACCTCGGCCTCCTCGGCCTGCTCCAGGCCGCCCACGGCATCGTCTCCGGTGTGGAGAAGAACCTGCCAGGAAACACTTCGCGTTACCTCAATCAAACTCTGCTCCACATGTGGCTCTCCTCGCCCTGGGGCCACCCCAAACGGAACCTTCTGGCCGAGCCGCCGGAAATTCTGCCCCCTCAGGGCTGGCAGCAATTGGTAAGAGAAATCCGCTGGGCGTTGGAAGAAGCCCGTCAATTGGGAACCAGCAGTCCATCGGCCGATGTGCCCGCCTGGAAGCGCTGGCGGGAGCAAGCGATTGGTGAGGGTTCTTTCATCCGCCGCGCCTTTCTCTCCACCCTGGCCGAAACCCGCCTGCCCAACAACGATGTGACCCTGTGGGACCAGTCCTATGTGGCCGCGGCCCTGTTCAAGAGCGCAGTGGCCGGAGCGTTGCTGGCTTCTACCAATCCAAACTCCTCATTTCCATGGGCTAAACAGGATATTCAACAAATCGCCCAAAACTTGGGCATCAATCTCTCCGGGTTATCCCAAAAAGATAGAGATGCTTACCTGAACGGCTTCATCAAAAACAACACCCGCTGGCGCCTGCTCACCGTAGCCATTGGTACTGACCACTACGAGGCCCGCTCGGTGAAGATCGGCGACTGGACCGGCGCCTGGGGTGCAATTCAGGCGTTCTTTGACCGGACGGCCGAACTGGTGGAGGTGGACTTGGCCATCGGCTCCTTACTCTACTGGGACAGTAACGTAGCTGTCTTCTCCTTTCCGGGGGAGCGATTTGATGAAACGGCTCCGGCCAACTGGCTCAATAGATGGGAGGAGTGGTTACAGGAGCAAGCTGAGGCAATTGCTCAGGATCTGGATCTGGAAACCCCACCCTATGTACACCTGAGCAAACCCACCCGTTCCCTGGTACCTATTGTGCAGGAGCACGAAGAGGCCCTGAAAGTCGTGGCCGTTCCTGTTCACAAACAGTGGGACGTGCGCTGGACGACACCCTCCGAAGCCCGTGGCCATGTTTGTCCCGTGTGCCGTGTACGGCTGAACGGCGACCCCACCAGCAAGACCCGCCCCTGCCGGGTGTGCCGCGACCGACGCCACCACCGCCGGGACGATTGGGTGCAGGGACGCCTGGGTTATGACACCATCTGGTTCGAGGAAGTGGCCGACCGCAACGGCCGCCTGGCCTTGCTCACCTTCTCCTTGGACGTGGAACCCTGGCTTTCTGGTGAGCGGGTGGACAGCCTAAGGGCACAAGCGATACCGGGGTGGGCACGGTTCAATCCAGTGCTCTCGGAATTTTGGCAACGGGACGAATCTCGCCGCAGCTATATAAGCAATCCCATTTCACCTGATGATCTGTGGGATAGAACCAAGAACGAGATTCGGCACAAGTTCCGAAATAGCTCTGGACATTGGGCTTTTCCAGAAACAGACTTGTTCTTGGCCAACCTTCAGGAAGGATTCCGCCACTTTCGTCGTGCCAATCCACAGCAGAGTGGTGAATCAAGTGCTGATTATGAAGAACGGCTGTGGAGAACTTTTTACGAACAAATCGTCGAGGACCGTGCTCAAGCCTCTGATTGGAATTCCCTCACAGACGACAACCGCGCGGCCTGGTTAACCCATCAACTCTTCGCCAAACTTCCCTCGCCGGGCCGAGTGTATCGTTTCTGGCGCGAGGCAGAAGAGTTCTTCCGCGATCTGCTCCGGGAATTCCGCCAAATCGCCTCCCGCAGCGACAACCCCTGGCGGGTGCGGCGGCTGGTGCTCATTCCCAAAGATAAGAACGGCTGGAAAGACTTGACCCTGTACGATGGCCGCTGGCGGGGCATTCAGTTGAGCCTGGTCTATATCCGGAGCGTGGGTGGCTTTGTCACGGCTTCCAACCTGGCTCGTTTGCTTGACTCTGAGGAGAAAGGTGAGGCTTTTCTCAAGGGCGAAAAGAAAATTTTCTTGGAAGACGAAGACCGGTCTGACCAGAAAGAAACGGAGATCCAATCTGTGCGCGAACTCGGTCGCCCTCACACCCACCTGGCCGTCTACGCGCCGGTGATTCCGGTCAGTCTCTCGCCCCTGCGCTTCCGGGTGCTGGTGCCGTTGGAAGTGGCTTCCGAGTGCGTGGACCTGGCCGTTACATGGTGGAAGGAGCGCTTTGCCCGGGTATGGGACCGCCTGCCCTTACGGGTGGGGGTAATTGCCTTCCCCCACCCCCTGCCTTACCAGGCGGTAGTGGAGGCGGCCCGGAACGTGGAAGATGCCCTGGAGCGGCAAAAAGAGGCGTACTGGCAGGTGGTGGACATTGAGAAGCGGCCCGATGTCGTGGCCTTATATCTCCGCCACGGGGATCAAACCCTGCACTGTCTCGTGCCTGTGACCATGCCCGATGGCCGGGAGGACGTGTTCTATCCCTATGTGGAGGTGGAGGACACCGAGTTGCGCTTCCCCCGGGATTTCCGCCATCCCGATGGCCACATCTTTCGGCACGTGGCCGACCTGCAGCGGGGCGACGGCATTAAAGTGGCACCTTCCAGTGTGGTCACCCTGTTGATGGATTCGACTGCCGCCCGGTTTCGCATTCCAAAACCCCATACTCTTGATGACTGGCAGCATATGCGGGAGACCTGGCGCCTTTTGCTCCGGGTGGCGCCCAGCACCACCGCGCTCCAACGTCTGCGAAGCGCCATAGCCCAGCTGGAATCCTCCTGGCGCGATCCCCAGGGCGCGCGGCAGGCGCCCGACGACCTGCGTCGGGAGACCTACCGGGCCCTGCTGGCCCATCACCTGGAGGGGCTTCCCGCGAATGCGCTGGAAAGCCTTACCCAAGCGGCCATGGAAGGCCTGCTCACTCGGGCCTTGAACTGGCACCTTACTGCACTCAAAGAGAGCAAGGAGGGCTGAGATGGCGAGTTACAAAAAATTCACCCAAATCGGAGTGGCTCTGGACCCCATCCATGTGGGCACCGGCGGCGCCAGCATCGGTCGGGTGGACTTGACGATTGTCCGGGATCCGGTCACGCAAATCCCCAAAATCCCCGGCTCCAGCCTGGCCGGTGTGTACCGGACCTATGTGGCGATGTACTACGAAGAACAGCGCCAGCAACAACGCCAAAGCGGTCAACAGGTCCGGGAAAAGCCCTTTTACCCCGATTGTGCCGGGTTGGGGCTCCACGAAAACCGCGGTCACTGCCGCCAGCACGACTGTCCGGTCTGCACGGTCTTTGGGTTCGCCCGAGGGGCAGGACAAGAGGGCGGCTTCGCCGGCTTGGCTGCCTTCACTGATGCTCATGTGATTCTTTTCCCTGTTCCCACCCGCCAAGGGCCTATGTGGGTCGCCTCGCCCATGGCGATGGAATGGATGGGCTTGACGGCGAACGGCGTGGATAGTGAGGCCGTGTATGTAGAACAGCCAGGCAACAAACTCAACCTGGGTTGGCTACTGCTGGAGACCCAGCCGTGCAGTGAAATGGGCAATATAACAAGCCACCTGGCCTCGCTTGGCGTTCCAGACTACATTTGTAACCGCCTTGCTCTGGTGCCGGACCGTCTCTTCGCCCACATCGTGAACAGCAATCTGGAGGTGCGCACCTCGGTTTCCATCAACCCGGAAACCGGCGCGGCCGAAGATAAGGCCCTGTTCTCCTACGAGGCCCTTCCCCGTGGCACGGTGCTGGTGTGGGAAATCATCGCCAGGAATCCCCCGCACTACCGCATAAATGGGCAATCCATTACGGCCGTGTCCAGTCCAGATGATGTGCATGAAAAGGCGAAACAGGCCCATCCGTACCTGAAACATCTGGGCATCGGTGGCATGGGTACGCGCGGCATGGGGCGGATGGAAGTGGTTTATGAGGACAAGTGTCCAGATAGAGCGGATGTGGCTTGCCAGGAGAACCGGTCTACCGAAGCGCAGGATGAGTCAGAAGCACAGATGCAAGAGGAGGCCAGCCATGAGTGAGACTCAGATGACCAACCTAGACATCTGGTGTGCCGAACTGGGACGTGGAATCGCCCAGATTCAAGGTATGGAGGAAAAAGTCATCAATGCCGCTCTGACCGTGCTGGAGGAGCAGGGGCCGTATGCCATGTTCCTCTACCTCCAGGCCCGGCATGGCAACGTGGCTGGTGACATGCGTTCGGAAACCTTAAATTTCCTTCAAGGCATCTTTGACGACCGGTTGGATCGCGCAAACGACATCCTAGAGGCCATAAAGAAACTATCGGGGGATCTGGACGACCTCCTCTTTGCGCGCGACCTGTTGCGCACGGCCTTTTCCTACGCGCGCTATCACCTGAAAGCCAAGGGAGGCGGTGCATCATGAGCTGGACGCTTTACCGCTGGGTTTGGCTGGTTCGCTCGCCACTCCACTTGGGTATTTCACCTGCGGGGATCCTAAATAGGACCAGGCTCTACATACCCGCCAGGACAATTTGGGGGGCTCTCACAGCGGAGCTCGCCCGGCTCAAGGAAAGCTCAAAGTTTCCTGAATATAAGGCAATTGGCGAAAAATTGATGGAAAAGGCTCGATTCACTTATCTCTTTCCTGCAGAGCATGTCCAGGGCGAGTGGCTAGTTTGGCTTCCAACTTGTACGAATGGAGATGGACTGCATTGGCAAAGAGACAATGGTAAAGAGGCAGTAGAAAGAGAACTCCGCACGCGCTTGCTTGCTACTCATCTTGGAACAGCGATTGATCCTGTTTCTGATACCGCAGAGGAGGGAAGTCTGCGAGAGCTGGAGTGTATTCAGCCTTTCTGGCGTGGGGGCAGTGGAGTCGAAGCATCCCCGGTAGCCTTTGTGGGGTATGTGTTTGTTTCCGACAAAAATCTTCGCGACAAGATTGAAAAAATCTCAGAACTTTTCGTAGGTGCAGACACGCGCTATGGGTTTGGACAACTTCAGCGAGTACGGTGGGAAGAAAAAGAAGGGTGTTTTGGAAGACCGGCGATGCTGGATAACAACAATCCAAGGATCCAGACGGACATCCTCCTTGCTCATTTGACAGGAACTGATGGATCCTTCAAGGGGAGCCTTGAGATTCTACAGCAATGGGACAGAGACGGTCCTCAAATAGTGGGAGCTGTTTGGACCCCGGGTTCGAGAAGATCTAGTGGTATAACTTGGTTTGATATCTTGCCTTCCGGTCTATGGGAAAGGGTACAGAGGGAGAACCCATATGGGTGTTCAGATTGAAATCTCCATGGACCACCCCACAAGAATTTGCGGGTGTATATGGAGTTGGTGGTTCTGGCAGCACATTTGGGAGAGTGAAAATTTGAAACCGAAATTTTTTAACCTGGCTTCAGTGTTGGATCAAATAACCAAAAGAAATCAAGTGTTTGAGGCGCTTGGACGTGGGAAAAAATAAAGGAGATAAATCTATGGCAATGGCCCATTTTACCGGTCACCCCTTTGTGGACGCGGGTTTAGCGGCGTTGATGGTGAAGGCTGGGGTCATGCACCCGGAAGAATTGACACTAGAATTGCTTGATCAGGCTTGTCAGGGGCTTGAGCAGGTTATGCTTAGTCCTCAGGCTTTGGGTATTAATGTGGCTAAGAACTTCGCCAGGGGGCCTATATCTCAGATTTTCCCCAACGGTGAACTGGCGAACTCTTCTAACTGGAAGAAAGGGATAAGTAACGTTAAATCGAGATTCTACGAAGGGCTTAGTAGCGATCTCGAAAAGGCCAAGCTGTGTTTGACAAAGAAGGGCGACACGATCTGTCCATCCTGTGGTGATAGACGTCCTGCCGAGGCAATGAACATTGCTCGGAAAGTGAATATGCCCCTACTCGAGGGGATTGTGAACTACTATCCAGCCTTTGCTTACGGACAATCCATCTGTGGGTTATGTGCTCTAGCGGTTAGGTTTCTCCCCATGTCTGTGATGAGGGTAGGTGGGGGAAAAGCGATGTGGTTCCTTCACACCCAGTCCCCTGAGATAGCAACCCTTATTGCCCAGGAATACGGATGGACCCACTTGGAGAGGTTGATAACCAAAGGAGAGGCCCTTGATTTCTACGGCGATTGGGAGACGGCAGGCGAGGCTGGAACACTACTTTATCTGCTCTTTGAGCTTCTTGAGAGATTTCCCCATGACCTGGAGACGATTTACGAGGCTTCTTTTCCAACCACTGGCTATGTGTTCTCCAACGATAACAGGGGAGGGTTTGTGAAGTCTATTCAAGTTCCCAACGAGTTCGTGCGTTTCTTATGTCGCCTTTGGAGCTATCCGGCGGAATACAAGAGGTTTCGTCGGGAACTTTTGCAGGTGGGGAGCAATTTAAAAGGGAAAGAAAAACAGAACCGAATAAAATTTGTGGCTGGGGTAGCAAGGGCTATTCTCTCTGCCGATTCTATCATAGGTGCGTGTCTCCGAAATGATCCGCCATCTCTATCAGGAGGGTGGGTAGGCCATAGGCTCTATTTGGAGGAGGTCAGAAAAATGCCCAGGGAAAAAATTAAGATGCTGGAACGTTTAGGGTTGTTGATAGCCAGGGACGGCGATGCCAAAAAGTTGGTTCACGCACTTCGGACGGCTACGGGGGGTGAGCTCTATGGTAGATTACTGGACTTCGTTAGGCGTGGGTGGATGAGTCATGAAGAGTTTTACCAATTGGTACCTCCTAACAGCTACGGCGTGGCAAGTGAAGTGAGAGACATCTTGCTGGCCGTGATTTACGAGTACCAAAACTGCCAAGACAAAGGCGTGGAGTTCCCGGTTATGGAAGGGGATGTGGAGAGAGTAGCGCCTGATGAGACCTTGGAGCAGGTTCAGCAGGTGGGTGAGGGGCTGTTAAAGGGACTGCTGAATTTGCCGAGATGGATTGGTCGTTTGCGCACATCCCGGAATCCTATGGCGATTCGAGGAACGTACCTGAATGCTGTGCAAAGGGGGGCTATGGGATGGAACGACTTCATATTTTTGGCCCCTTTGGAGGATGCCAATAGACTTTTCCTCCTGCGCGACTATCTGCTCGCCTATCTCTTTGATAAGGCCAGGGATAAGATCCCGCTGGAGGTGATTGAAAAAGAGCTCGAGGAGGTGTGAGGATGCCGTATCCAGTTTTGACGGGGGCAGTGCTTATTGAGGCAAACGGCGCTGCGTTGAACAATGCCGGTCAGGATCAGGGAACACGGGCAGATAACGCTGTTGTCATCAAGCAGATCCGTGTGGGCCGTCTCCGCTACCCCTACGTTTCAGGACAGGCTTGGAGACGGTGGTGGAGGGAAGTGCTTTATGAAGATTTTGGTTGGACTCCCAGTGAGGTGATACGTGAGAAGAAAAGCGCCTATACGAAAGGTGATCCCATCCAGTTTGAAGAGGACGATCTGTTTGGGTACATGGCGGCGCGTAAAAAGGACAAAGAGAAAGGGAGTGGAGGAACATACCGTAGGATCTCGCCTTTAAAAAACAGCCTTTTGATCTCTGTTATTCCCAACGTGATAGAGAGGGACTTTGGGCACTTTTCCCGCAACCTCCCTCCTGATGCTGACATCATACCATTTGAGTCGGAACACTATACCACTTATTTGCAAGGAGTTTTCACCCTATCATTGGCGGATGTGGGGCGATTCGAGGTGGGAGAGATGAAGGATCTATCTGGGGATATGGCTGATAAATACGGTGATAGTCTGATCGATTCAGATGGACTGTTACAAATGCCACTGGAAGAGAGAATACGGCGCGTAAAAGAGGTTTTGCTTGCCCTTGAAAGGCTGCGCTACGGAGCTCGCCTTGCACGTAACCTGTCAGATGTGGCTCCTGTGGTGGTGCTTGTAGGGTTCTTGGATGGCGGAAACGCACCCTTCCAGAGACTATTTGAGACTGATGTAAATCGAGAGAGTGTGACGTTGAACCTGGACCGTTTGAAATCGGTGCTGACCGACTACAAAGGCCGGTTGCTGAAGGGAGAAGAGAATAACAAGTCCCTGTTTTTTGGATACCGCCCAACCGTATTGTTGAACGAGAAGGAGGTATTGAAGACATTTGAGGACGAAGAATTGTTCTGCAAGTGTATAGAGGTTTCTGGCACTCCCAGGGAGGCAATCGAATCAGCCGTGGGGCTCGTGGACGAGGTTTTCGAAAAATTTGTAGGATAGCTGAGGTGGCGTAGATGCCAAGGGGTATTAGGATAGATTTAATCTCTTACACTGCATCCTTCAGAGTGCCTTGGTCTGTGGGACATCAGCTCACCCTGTCTGTCCCGCCCCTTTCCACGATTTACGGGATAATTTCTTCAGCGGCAGGGCGACTGGTTCAGCCTAGTGAGATAGAGTGGCTTGCCTTTAGATTTAGCCATAAAGGGATAACAAGCGATCTTGAGGCTATTGTTACTTTCGATAGGGCTCAAATTATCTCGACTCCATCCCCAAAGACACGCAATGTGATAGAGAGGGAGTTTCTCTTTTATCCACGTCTCACACTTTACCTCCCTCCTGTATGGCAAACTTTCTTTGATCGGCCAAGACGAGCTTTACTGCTAGGTAGGACCCAGGATCTGGCAGCTGTTGATCACATTTCAGAGGTGGAATTGGAAGAGATAAGTGAGGGGGAGGTTGAAGGGGTTCTTCTGCCGAGAGAAATTGTCTTTAGTCAGCAAGGTGTGCCCTGTTCAATATACAGTTTGCCTATCGCTTTCACAGAGGACCCGAATCGGCACCCCTTAGGTGTTGCCATATTCGGGGTGGTTGCTAGACCATTTTTTATCAAAGCTCCAGGATGGTTGGTGAAGGATAACGAGCGGAACTGGACAATTCCTATTTATCGGTGGGAGTGGATAGGCGATGTCATCGGAAGAACCGCTGGCCAAGTCGTGTAAAGAGGGGTCTATTCCTCTTGGCGAGCACCTGATAGACGTAAAGGAGTATGCTCTCTCGGTTGCAAGAGCATACTGTCTCCACATCGAGCAGTTGCTGGGACAAGATAAGGCAAACTGTCTGGAGAGAGCTCTGGCTTTAAGTGGGATAAGCCACGATCTGGGAAAGGCTGCTCGGGGTTTCCAGAACTCGCTTAAAAATAGTGAAAGATGGGATTTCCGGCACGAGGTTCTCTCTGCCGCTCTTTTGAAAGCGATGGTCAAAGGCAAAGATGAGGCTGTGGAGATCGCCCTTGCTGCCGTGATTGCTCACCACAAGGATATAGATGATCAACAGCTCATGGTAGACTCTGGATACTCTCATATTCCCGATCTTAGCCGTGAAGCGGTAGAAAGATTTGAGAAAAGAAAAGCTGAATTGGAACCCTTTTGGGAATGGATTAGGGAGTTTGTGAATTCTCAGCAGACTTTTTCGGAGCTATGTTTTCCTTCATCCTCATCATTGCTTAGTCCTCCAGCTCCTATTTTGAAATGGTTATACCGGAAATTTAGGAAGATAGGAGCTTTCAGCAAGGGTGAATTTGATAGAGAAGCCCTGATCTATACCCTTACCCGGGGGTGGCTCATGGCCTCCGATCACGCCGTCAGTGCAGGGGTCTCCCGATTCATATCTCAGATTTCGCCTCCTTGTCCGCCGCCTCTTCGCTGTTTTCAGAGAAGAATCGGGGAATATGAGGGCGATGCTATTTTGGAAGCGCCAACCGGCTCTGGCAAGACATGGGCTGCGTTACAGTGGGCGATGAACAACCGAGTGGGGGGCGAGCGTGTTTTCTATTTGCTACCCTATCGAGCAAGTGTTGAAGCGATGGCAAAGACCCTGAAAGGTGTCTTTGGGAATGACAAGGTTTCTGCACTGCACGCTCGGGCCCTTGATTACGCCTTCAGGGAGTATTTTGAAGGAGGTGGTGAATATGCAGCGGCTTATAAAAAGGCGAGGGAAGAGGTTAACATAAGCCGCTTGGTTCATAGACCGGTCAAAGTGGCCACCCCTTTTCAGGTATTGAAGTGGTTTTTCGGGGTTCGAAGGTTCGAAATAGGCATTGGCGAAGTCCTTGGCGGGCTCTTCATCTTTGACGAGATTCATGCCTACGATCCTCATACTATTGCACTCATCCTTAAAATGGTCCGTGTCATCAAATCACTAGGTGGCAGATTTCTATTCATGAGCGCTACCTTTCCTGACTTTCTTAAGACACTGATTTCAGAAGCTGTGGGCCAGAAACTGCCTGAATTCAGGCTTAAAAAGGGGGATGATGAGTGGACGAATCATTTCCTGGGGGGACTCCGGCATATCCTTAGATGGCAATCTGAACCTCTGGAGAAAATGGTCCCCGAGATTTTAGCGGCGGCCCTTGGAGGTAAACGGGTACTGGTTGTTGCTAACAGGGTTGACCCAGCTCAGGGAATTTACCGTGAACTGGTAGAAAAACTTGATGGGGTGCATCTGCTACATGGGCGTTTTGCCAGGAGGGACAGAGTAGAGAAGGAAAAACGGGTGATGGGAATATTGCAAGGGAAAGAAGAAGGTTCACTTACTGTACTTGTGGCAACGCAGGTTGTAGAGGTCTCTTTGGATGTCAGTTTTGACGTTTGTTTCACGGAACTTGCCCCAGTGGATGACTTGCTTCAGCGATTCGGTCGGGTAAACCGATATGGAGAATGGAAGGAAGGTGTAGAAGTGCATGTAGCAACTGAGTTTAATTCTGATAGGGTCAAGCACATCTATGATCTTGAGCGGCTGGAAAAAACAGTCAATAAGGGGCCACCCGATGGAACTCAGCTCACTGTACCAAAGGTACAGGAGTGGATTGAAGGGGTTTATCGGGGTGGATGGACAAGAAAAGAGCAAGAAGAGTTTGATCGAGTTTACAGCCTTTTTAGTGGTTTGCTCGAATCCCTTAGGCCAATGCGACATCACGAAGAGGGCGAGGAAAAATTCAGAGGACTTTTTAAGGGGGTGGAGGTGCTACCTTGGCCGCTCTATGAGGAGTTCAGGAGGTACTTCTACGAAAAGGAATATTTGATGGCGGAAGGATTGCTGGTACCTATCACAATGGGATTGTTCCACAAGCTCAGAAATGAAGGGCGTTTACATTGGCTTGAGAGGGAAAGGGTTTTCATGGCCGAGGTACAATACGATGCTGGGTTAGGATTGATGCCGAACAGCGGGATGGACATGGCTGTTGCTTTCTAGCTTTAGCTGTACTAGCCACGACCGAAGTGGAGACTTTGGTTGGAAGAGGCAGTTCATGAGCTGCATAGAATAGAATTTTATAGCCTTGACGATCCGCTTCTTAGACGTATACTTATTTACAAAGTAGCCGTACAAAGGAGGGGATATGGCCACTAAGTTGACTTTAAGACTTGATGAGAAGCTGATTAAAGAGGCCAAGGGTTATGCGGCAAAGAGGGGAAAGTCGGTGTCTGCCCTTGTGGCTGACTTTTTCTATGTGCTCCGAAAAGGAGAGAAGTCTTCTGAAAAGGCCGCTTCCCCAACGGTGGCTTCTTTGAGGGGTATCCTGAAAGGTAGAGGCGTCGACGAGGATGATTATAAGAGGCACCTAAAAGAAAAGTACCTATGAGGGTTCTTTTCGACACCAATGTGGTTCTGGATCTTTTGCTCGATAGAGAGCCTTTTGTCGAGGACGCCCTTTATCTTTTCACAAAGGTGGAGCGCTCCGAGATTACGGGACTCTTATGTGCCACCACTGTTACAACTATTCACTACCTCATCGGGAAGGCCTTGGGGGCAAAAGAAGCCTCTCGCCATATAAAAACCCTCCTCTCCCTGTTCGAGATTGCTCCGGTGAACAGGTCTGTACTCGATGAGGCCCTGGAGGCGGGCTTTCACGACTTCGAGGATGGCGTGCTGTATGCTTCCGCTTTGAAGGCAGGGGCAGAGGCCATTGTCACCAGAGACTTGTCTGAGTTTAAGAAGGCCAAAATCCCTGTGTACACCCCGGATGAGTTGGTGAGCGCATTGGAGAGTTTGGGGGAAAGTGGAAGTTAGCCTTCTGGATTTAGAACGGCAGGGTTGCAGTCCATTTCGTTTTACCTTATACTTAAGGTAAGACTAATTTGGGAGGGTAAGGAATGTGGGTGACCGTTAGTGCCAAGGGCCAGGTGGTTATCCCTGCTTCTATTAGAAAGAAGCTGAATATTCGGAAGGGTTCCACGCTCGTTGTATCGGTGGAAGAGGGCAAGATTGTCTTTGAACCTGCAGAGGCGATATTGCGGAAAGACAGAGGGCTGCTGGATACTAAAGGTAAAGTCTTAAAGTATTTATTGGATGAGAGGAAGAGAGAGGCTGAGCGTGAGGAGCTACGTATTCGATAGCTTTGCTATCATCGCTTTTTACGAAAACGAGAGCGGGGCTGGGCAAGTTCAAGAGGCTCTTGAGGAGTGCATCAGGGGAGAAGCCCAGGGGTGGATGAGTGTGGTTAACTGGGGAGAGGTTTTTTACGCCACTGCAAAGTTTAAAGGATGGAAATCTGCCTGCACAATAATTCAGAGATTGGAAAGGTACCCAATCGCTATTGTAGAAGCAGATATAGGTTTGACCTGGGAAGCGGCTAAACTGAAGGCCAAGTATCCCATTGCCTATGCTGACTGTTTTGCTCTGGCCCTGGCCAAACTAAAAAAAGCTGCCCTACTCACTGGTGATCCCGAGTTTCGAAAGACCAGGGAAGAAGTGGAGTTTATCTGGCTTGAAGATGACCGCTAATCTTCGAACAATCAACGCCACCATTTTCTACGCTCACCGGGTTTGTCCCCGGGAAGCGTGGCTTATTACCATCGGATCAACCATGACCAGGAGCATGGTCATTTTGCCATAAGGATCTCTTTTACTACTTATGGGGTTGTCTTTTCGAAATAACCCTGCTATTTTTTCATGGCTATGAGAAATAGAAACGATAAAATTTATATCCCAAGGACCTTAGAGGGGAAAATCCGGAAGCTTATTGAAGCCCCCGAGATCATTGCCATCTTTGGTGCCAGGCAGGTGGGAAAGACTACCCTTATGAGGCATATCTACGACGGCTTCTCCGAACCCAGGGTCTTTCTGGACTTTGAAGATCCAGAGCTTGTGAGCCTCTTTGATGAGGACATAAAAGCCTTTGCCAGGCTTTATGTGGAGGGGAAGAGGTATGTCTTCATAGACGAGTTTCAGCACAGCAGAGCTGGAGGCGGGCATCTCAAGTTTCTATACGACAGTTATCCCGCCAAGTTCTTTATTTCAGGTTCTTCAAGCCTGGATTTGGCTGTTAAGGCGGCCTCAGCCCTGGTGGGAAGGATCTTTATTCTGGAGCTTTACCCCTTGAGTCTTGAGGAGTTTCTAGGATACAGAGCCCGGGATCTGTTTCCATTAATTCAAGAGCGTATTCTTGAAGAGAGACCCCTTCCTGATGCCTTACACAAAAAGCTCATGACCCTGGTGGAGGAGTTTTGCACTTGGGGAGGATACCCCAGGGTGGCAACCTCTCGAGATAGGGAAGAGAAAGAAGAGGTGTTGAAGGGCATCTTTACTACTTATCTTCTGAGGGACATAAAAGGATTTTTTCGGCTGTCCACCGAGTCTAACCTTCAGAAGCTGCTCAGGGCCCTGGCCCTACAGGTGGGGGGAGTCATCCGGTACGAAGAACTCTCTCGAGTCTCTGGCCTTTCATATTCTTCCCTCAAAGAGCATCTATCCATTCTGGAAGAGACATACGTTATTTCCCTCTCTCGGCCCTTCTTTACCAACAAACGTCTGGAGATAGTGAAGAACCCCAAGGTCTATTTTCAGGATGTGGGGATGAGGAACTATGTATGCAAGGACTTCAGGGGTTGGGAACTCAGGGCCGAGAAAGGGCATCTGCTGGAGAACCTGGTGGCTGGGGAGATGTTGAAGGAGGGAAAAGAGCTACACTTTTGGAGGACCAAATCGGGGGCAGAGGTGGACTTTGTTATCCAGGAGAGGGGAGGAGTTGTTCCGGTGGAGGTGAAATCGGGATTGGCCAAGAGTCCCGGAAGATCCCTTACGAGCTTCATAAAGAAATACAGGCCCTCAAGAGCCTATGTGATCCATTCTGGTGAGACATTTTCCAAAGAAGTTGAAGGGACCTTGGTGAGTTTTTTGCCTTTTTATGCCTTGCCTTTCTTGGATTTGGGAGAGGAGCTGTGACGGCGGTTTTGGCCAGCAGAATCAACGCCACGGTTTTTTACGCCTACCAGATTTGTCCCCGGGAAGCGTGGTTTTATTTCCACCACATAAATCCTGCCCAGGACCATGAGTTGCTGGATCTGGGACGTATTAGTCACGAGTTTTCTTATCAAAGAGACAGGAAAGAGATTTTCGTAGATAACCTGTTGAAGATAGATCTGGTGAGGGGAGAGCTGGTGGCAGAAGTGAAGCGCACTTCCAGGCATAAAAAGGCCGCTCACCTACAGCTTGCTTATTATCTTTATTACTTGAAGCACGAAAAGGGTCTAGAGTTGGAAGGGATTTTACTCTTTCCCAAGGAGCGTAAGACAGAGAGAGTGGAGCTGACCCCTGAGCTGGAGGGGGAAGTTGAGGCTCTCACGAAGCAGATGATGCCGGTTCTATTGGCAGATGAGCCTCCATCGGCTAGAAAGATCAAGTATTGTAAGTCTTGTTCTTTCAATGAGTTGTGCTGGGGTTAATGATGACCCTGCTGAAGTTTACTTTTTGTTAGGGATGACAGGATGGGATTTATCACGCTGGTATTACTGGGCTTGATTTAATGACCGTCTTCTTTTATTGTGTGTGTTATAATGTGTATAAGGAGGTGTATTGGTGAGGACAAATATTGTATTGGATGACGAACTGTTGAGGGAGGCCTTCAAATACTCAAAGGCAAAGACCAAAAAGGAGCTTATACACGAAGCCCTAAGGGAGTACGTGGAAGCCCGTCGTAGGGTGGACCTGCGCAAGCTCAGGGGGAAGATCAGCTTCAGGGAAGACTATGACTATAAGGCCTTGAGGAGAGGGCGTTAAGGTGGTCCTGGTGGATACATCCGTGCTCATCGACTACTTCAGGGGTGAGGGAAACGAGGCCGTGGAGAAGCTTGATTTTATTCTGGCCACTGGCCTTCCCTTTGGTATCAATTCCTTCATTTATCAGGAACTTCTGCAGGGTGTTAAGACCGCAAAGGAGTTTGAGCAGCTCAAAGAGTATCTGGGCACTCATAGGTTCTATTGTTTAAGGGATTGGAAGGAATCTTTTGCTAGTGCTGCCAGGATCTATTTTGAATGCCGTAGAAGAGGGATAACCCTGACCAGCACGATCGATTGCCTCATTGCCCAGACGGCCATAGAGAACAACCTGTTCATCCTCCACAATGATGTGGATTTCGATAGAATGGCTCAGGTGGTGGATCTCAGGTTCTATTGAGCTCCCCGGGAAGGCTGATGAAACGGGTTCTTTACATCTTTTCCGACGGCGAGCTCAAAAGGGAGGGCAACACCCTTATTCTCGCCACCGAAGAGGGCAAAAGGGTGATGCCTGTGGAAACGGTGGAGGCCTTGTGTGTCTTCTCCGAGGTAACCCTCAACAAGCGCTTTCTGGAATTTTTGACCAGGAAGAATGTGATTCTCCACTTCTTCAACCATTATGGTTATTACGTGGGTACCTACTATCCCCGGGAGTACATGAACTCAGGGCTAATCATCCTGAAACAGGCCCAGCATTTCTTGAAGGACGAATGGCGCATGGGATTGGCCCGGGCCTTTGTCTATGGGGCTATAGCCAACATGCTCTTTGTGCTACGCACTTATGCTTCCCGGGGCAGGGAGCTCAGGGAGCAGATTGCCCTTCTCGAAGCCCAGATGGGAAAGATTCAGGAGGCTGGCAACACTGCCCAGCTCATGGCCGTGGAAGGGCAGGGCCGGGAGATGTATTACACGGCTTTTGATACCATTACCGGAAATCCCGAGTTTTCATTTGAAGTACGCTCCAGAAGGCCGCCTGCCAACAGGATGAATGCCCTCATTTCATTCGGCAACTCACTCCTTTATGTTACTGCCCTATCCGAGATTTATCGCACCCACCTTGATCCCCGTATTGGGTATCTCCACGAGACCAACCAGAGGTCTTTCACCCTGAACCTGGATGTGGCGGAAGTGTTTAAGCCCTTGATTGTGGACCGGGTGATCTTTTCCCTGGTGAATAGAAAGGAAATCAGGCCAGAGGATTTTTCCGAGGAGCTGGAAGGGGTCTATTTAAAGGAGCGGGGAAGGAAGAAGTTTATCGAGGCTTTTGAGCAGCGCCTGGCGGAGACGGTGATGCACAAGGGATTGGGACGCAAGGTTTCCCACAGGCGACTCATCAGGTTGGAGTGCTACAAGCTTTACCGCCACTTTCTGGAAGGGGAGCCCTATGTACCCTACGTGAGGACCCGGTGATGTTTGTTATTTTGGTCTACGATGCCGGGGAGAAGCGGGTCCAGAAGTTTCACAGGATCTGCAGGCGTTATCTCACCTGGGTCCAGTTGTCGGTTTTCGAGGGAGAGTTGACCAATGCCCAGCTGGAAAGGCTCAAGGCCGAGCTTCGGCAGGTGATGGAGTCCGAGGAAGACTCGGTCATTTTTTATGCTTTTAGGACTCAGAGGTACTTTTCCAGGGAGGTGATGGGGAAGGAGAAGGGCGACCCCGGGGAACTTTTTGTGTAGAGGTGGAAGTGGGGGCGGTGAAAGCCGCCCCCTAGTGAGCTGTAGTAGGATTGCGACAGCTATTAGTCAGAATAAGAATTCGTAGTAGCTCATGGTTTTTTTACCTCCTTATCCTACCGCCGGACCCCCGGGGTTTTTTGCACTACCGAGGTTTCAGCGGCGAAGTAGGCCATTCGGGGGCTGTTGACATCTCCGTGAATCGCTGATAGAAGCCAGGACAGGGCCATGGCGCAGCCGTGGGTTTAGAGCCTAACTAAAAGGAATGGAAACAGCTATTAGAACATATTTTTAAAACTAAAATTAAACTGTTTAGAGCCTAACTAAAAGGAATGGAAACAGCTCGCATTGATCATTGATAACCTATAGGGAGAAGGAGGTTTAGAGCCTAACTAAAAGGAATGGAAACTGGGGCCAGGCCCGTGGGCTATCGGGCTGTCCGGCTCGGTTTAGAGCCTAACTAAAAGGAATGGAAACAGCGCAGGCGGGCCTTCGAGCTCGCCAACACCCTGCGTTTAGAGCCTAACTAAAAGGAATGGAAACCAGAGATTAACTGGGATACCAATGACTTTAATATTAATGTTTAGAGCCTAACTAAAAGGAATGGAAACAGTCT
>JAJSAC010000070.1 GCA_024274915.1 Thermodesulfobacteriota bacterium | reverse complement strand
CATGTTCAGAATCCTGGATTTTTTCTTTCCAACAAGTGAAAGGGCGGGGCATTCCTCCCTTGCCCATGGCTCATGGCTGATAGCAACTATGAGCTATGAACCATGAACTACGAGCTATGAACTATGAGCTATCATCTCTGCCGTCGGAACGCCCCGCCCTGCCCCATAAGGGTAAAAATGGGGGAATTCCTGGAGGACTTTCCCCTGGAAAAATTCTTCCCAAGATGGGAACATGGGTCCCGAAAAAACCTATTGGAGACAAACCATGTATTACTATCTGCCTGCTATCAACCGTTATGCCATTGTACTGTTGCCCTCGGAGGAATATTTGAAGTGGACCCAGACCTGCGTCGATCCCGATCCCAATCTGACCCTTGCAGACCTGTGGGAGGATCCTTCCGTCTATCTCATCCCCGAGGTGGAGGACCTGGGAAACTGGCTAGAGCAAAACTATCTGGTAATGTTCGAAGAGGAGCTGGGTTCCTGGGACATTAAAGAGGAGAACTGGCCGGAGGATCGCTCTTTTGATGCTTTCTTGCGCTTTTTTCACGTGGTCTTTGCCTCATCCGTCATGGACCTGGGCAAGGGGAGAATCGTGAAAGAAAGATGAGCCGATGCCCTCAAACCCCACTGTAAAAACAATCCCCGGGATAGCCTCGGCCTCCTTTCGTAGGCCCAAATCACTGGGTGAGGGTTATACTTGGGAAAAAGCTTCCCGTCGGCCACACCCATGACGAACATGGCCCCTCCCGGGAAATGGCCATTGCCGGTAGCCCCCATTCCGCAATGGATGGAGAAGCCGGTTTGCCGCCATCAACGGTCATCACAAAGAGTTGCATTCCATGGAATGGAAGGTAGCGGGGGATATGGCCTGCATCAATTATATCCTCGAGTTTGGGGCCCTTCACCGACCCTGGCGACGACCTGGGGGTCAGGGAGCAGGGTTAACCGTTCTCCGGTATCCTCGCAGAAAGAGTCTTTCCCCGGCAAATATAGCCAGTATCCCAATAAATGAAGCGTAGATGACCATCATATCCTTAGAGGCCTTTACCACCAGAAACACCCCAAGGATTACGGCATCGAAGACAATGGCAGCGATGAGTATGAAAGAGTTAGCGTTAATCTCTTTGCGTAGATACCGGAAGATACCCCAATGCACGGCTATGTCCATCACTATGTAAAAAACGGCCCCCAGGGATGCTATGCGGCTTAGGTCGAAGAACACGGTGAGAAATATGGCGATGACCACCGTATAGACCAGGGTGTGTTTCTGGATACCGCCAGGCATGCCAAAGTGGCTGTGGGGCACCAGTTTCATTTCGGTCAACATGGCGAGCATGCGGGACACGGCAAACATGCTGGCGATAACCCCTGAAATGGTGGCAACGATTGCCAAAATGACGGTAAACCAGAGCCCGTATTCACCAAAGGTGGGGCGGGCTGCCTGAGCCAGGGCGAAGTCCTTTGCCGCCACAATCTCGGGCAAAGTGAGATTGGCCGCCACAGCTATAGAAACCAAAAGGTAGATAACGACACAAACCAAAATGGAGATCACTATGGCCCGCCCCACGTTGCGATGGGGGTTCACAATTTCCGAGCCACTATTGGTGATGGTGGTAAAGCCCTTGTAAGCCAAGATCGCCAAGGCCATGGCCGCTATAAAACCCATAGAGGAAGTGTCTGCAGCTTTCGCCACGCTTCCCCTGAAGGAGAAACCGGCCACCCACAAAATGCCTATGGCAAAAACGAGGATACCCCCGATCTTGACGAGGGCCATTATGAAAGAAAAGAGCCCTATGGTGCGATTTCCAGAGATATTCAGCAAAAAGGCGAAGATAAGCAGTCCAGATCCCAAAAGGGGAACTATCCAACTATTGGGGCTCACATTGAACAACTGCATGGTATAAGTGCCAAAAGTGCGAGCCACCAGACTCTCATTTATGACCATAGAGAAATACATCAGAAGGGCACCAGCGGCGGTCATTGTGCTCCTTCCATAGGCCTTCTGTAAAAACATGGCAATACCGCCTGCGGAAGGATAGGCGTTGGACATCTTCACATATGAGTAAGCACTGAAAGCGGTCACCACAGCCGCAGCGAGGAAAGCCAGGGGAAACAGCGGGCCCGCAAGCTCGGCAATTTGCCCTGTCAATGCCAGTATGCCGGCGCCGATCATGACTCCGGTACCCATGGATACGGCACCTACAAGGGTCATGCTGTCTGCCTTATACTCTGAAGATCTGCTATGCTGGGTGTGATCTTTCATGACCGTTACCACCTTAATGGTTTCAACCCCATCTTTTCAAATGCAAAACGTAAGATACAGGCAGTGTTTCAAAAAGTTGGACACCCTTAGCAAAATACCACCATGCCGTTTTTCTCTATTCACTTAACGACCTCTCAACCATTCCAGTCTTTGATTTTTTCACTACTACCCCCAAGAATTCTTATGCCAGAATGGTTTTCAAGGCATTTTACCTCTTCCAACATCTTTCAGCCCAATGTACAGCCACTCCCAGGTAATCGTGGTTGGGCTTATACCCACACCAGCCATTTATTGTCAGAGGTAACGGTTTTTCATTTCCTTAGGTCCAGCTCCACGTCCCCGCCGATGTAGACCACCTCTTCCCTGGGGATGAGGAACCGGGCCCGCATGGGGGGCACCACCCGGTAGAGGAATGCAAAGTACCGGAGCAAGAGGTTCTTCTTGGGGGGCATGGGCACCGATACCTGCCAGTCGCCGAAGACGTAGCGCCGCCGATCGGGAAAATCCAGGGAATCCAGGACGTGGGGCACATGGACAAAGGAGCGCATGTAACCCTTCTCTATGAGCACCTCGTAGACCTCCACCTTCCCATCGGCCAAACGCCCCAGTAAGCGTTTATCGTACGTGACACCCCAAGGGTGGGACTGGGTAATGATGGTGACCAGTACCACCTGCTCCCTCAACACCCCCTCCTGGGCCTCCATGATAAGGGAAGGGGGCACCCTCTCGGGGTCCCGGGCCATATAGACACTGCTGCCTGGAAGGGCAGCGACAGACAAGTCTTTCAACCTCTCAACAAACTCCTTTCGACCTTCCTTGGGAAGGCTCCTGTAGAGGAGGTGGGAACCCCTATACCAAGAGACCATGGTGGCAGCCAGGAAGGTGCATACCAGAAGGGGAAACCAGCCCCCTGTGGGGATCTTGCCCAGGTTGGAGCCGAAAAAGGCTAAGTCAAAGAAGAGGAAGAGGATGAAGAGGGGGACGTACTTCAGGAAACCCAAGGGCTCCTGATAGTTTCTCAGATACAGGCATCCCGCCATGTTGAGGGTGTTGCCCACAAAGGCCCCCGTGACAGCCAAACCATAGGCTGCTCCCAAGGCCGCCGAGCTTTTGAAGAAGAGAACGGTGAAGAGACAGGCCACCATCATGAGCCAGTTGACGGGGGCTATATAGATCTGGCCCGGATAACGGGGAGAGGTGCTCTTGATCTCCACCCGGGGGAGGTAGTGGAGCTCCATGGCCAGCTTGTAGGTGGTGTAGGAACCGGTGATGATGGCCTGGGAGGCTATGATGGCCGCCAGGGTGGCCAGAATCAGCATGGCAAAGTAGACCGCTTCCCCCTGGCCATAGCTCAGGGCGAAAAAGAGATTCTTGTGATGTTTGGTCATGATGAGATAGGCCCCCTGGCCGAAGTAATTGGACAGAAGGGAAAAAGCCGCTATGCCCCAGGCCAAGCGAATGCCAGACCGGGAATAGTGGGACATGTCGGCGTACATGGCCTCTCCCCCCGTGATGCACAGGAAAACGATACCCATGACCACAAAGGTGATGGCTACGGGTTTGTGAATGAGGAAAAGAAGAGCGTATTTGGGATTCAAAGCCTCCAGAACCCAGGGAACCTTCACAATGTTTAGCCAGCCAAGGACGGCTATGGCCGAGAACCACAGAACCATGACGGGGGAAAAGAGGCGGGCGATCTTCTCTGTACCCTTGCGCTGAATGGAGAAGAGGGCCACCAAAACCACCACGGTGAGGGGTACCACCCAAGGATGAAAACGGGGATAGACCACTTGAATACCTTCGAAGGCCGACAACACGGAAATGGAAGGAGTGATGATACCATCGCTCAGAAGGAGGGCCCCACAGAGAAGGGACGAAACCGTGGCCATCCCCACAATGAAAAGGACCTTTCCATTGGCCAATCCCCCTTCTTTCAAAGCCTTGGCCTGTCTCTTTATGAGGGTGAGAAGGGCAAAGGTGCCACCCTCCCCCTCATTGTCCAGCCTGAGGGCCAGATAGGCGTACTTGAGGGTTAAAAAAAGGAAAGAGAGGGTGATGAGGGAGAGGACGCCCATGACGTTCTCCCGACTGGGTTTTATCTCTCCAAAAACGATGGACATCACATAGAGGGGAGAGGTACCTATGTCCCCCAGGATGCCGCCCATGGCCATGTAGGCCATAAGAAAGACCGGGGCTTTACCCGCTACCGAGATTCTATCCTTCAATCTTCAGGGCCCCCCTATCACTCCGCCTCAGGAACCGGGCAAATTGGTGTAAAGGATGGTCCCATCGGGCAACCTGATTTTGCGGATGGGGCGATAGGGTCGCCTGTTGCCCCGGTCATCCACTGTGGTCACCTTGACTTTGCGAGCAGGATAAAGGGAGAGAATCTTCCTCACGTACCTCTGGGTCTCTGGATAGGGGGGCACCCCGCCGTGTTTCTTGACAGCCCCTGGACCGGCATTGTAAGCGGCCAGGGCCTTCCCCAGGTCCCCGCCAAAATGGTACAGGAGGTCACGTAGATAGGCTGTACCCGCCTTCACATTCTGAACCGCATCCCATGGGTCCCTCACCCCGTAAATTTGGGCCGTTTCAGGCATGAGTTGCATGAGACCCACGGCCCCTCTGGGAGAGATGGCCTGGGGATCGAAACCCGACTCCACCTGAATAAGGGTCTCAACCAACCTGGGGTCCAAACCCTTGGCCTGGGACTCCCTGCGGATCAGCTCCTTGAGGCGTGATGGAGGGAAAGGTCCACCTGAGAGACCAGGTGGTATCCTAGGACTCCCCCCCTGCCAGAAATCGGTGATGTGAAGCACCCCATTCTCGTCCACGTAGGTGTAGAGGCGGGCCTCCAGAAAATGGGGAAGACAGAGGAAAAGGAGGACAAGGGGGCTAATCCACCTCAAAGAGAGCTTCCACAAAGGCTTCAGCGTCAAAGTCCTGAAGATCATCCATACCCTCCCCCACCCCTATAAGCTTTATGGGGATGGAGAGTTCCCCGGCTATGGCTATTATTATACCTCCCTTGGCGGTACCGTCTAGTTTGGTGAGAACCAACCCTGTCACGGGCACGGCCTGGGAGAAGAGACGGGCCTGGGATAGGGCGTTCTGACCCGTGGTGGCATCGAGAACCAGCAGGGTCTCGTGGGGAGCACCAGGGAGCTCCTTAGAGGCCACCCGGGCCATCTTCTTCAGTTCCTCCATGAGGTTCACCTTGGTGTGGAGCCTACCTGCCGTGTCTATAATGGTCACGTCATAACCCCGGGCCCTGGCCGCCTGAAGAGCATCGTATACCACTCCCGAGGGATGGGAGCCGGGCTGGTGCTTAACCATAGGCACCCCCACCCTGTCGGCCCAAATCTCCAGCTGTTCTATGGCCGCCGCCCGGAAGGTATCCCCCGCCACCAGGAGGACCTTCCTACCCTCGTTGGCGAACCTTCTGGCCAACTTGGCGATGGTGGTGGTCTTTCCCGTGCCGTTCACCCCCACCACCATAATAACCCAGGGGGGAGGTCCCAACTCCAGCCTACCCTGGGCCCCCTGGAGGAGGCGAAGGATTTCGTCCCGAAGGGCAGCCATGATCCCTTCCTTTCCCCGCACTTCCCCTCGGGCCATCCTCTTTTCCAGAGCCTTCATGAGTTTATCTGTGGTCTCCACTCCCACATCAGCAGAGATGAGGATCTCTTCTATTCTTTCCAGGTCCTCCCGGGTCACCTCCCCCTTGATACCCAAAGTCTCCTCCAACCTCTTGGCGATGCTATGGCGGCTCTTGAGAAGCCCATCTTTGAGGCGTTGCAAGAAGGGGGACTCCTTAAGGACCTCCTCTATAAGGGGAAGCCACTTCTTGGCCTCGGGGGTACCATCCAGGGCCTTCCGGATTCTTTTCAAGACAGGTTTCACTTGTCTCTGCTCATCGGGAGACAAGGCCTGAAAAGCCTCCAGGGCCCACCGGGCAGCCTCTTCCACTTCCCCCGCTTCCAGGGCCGCCCGGGACAAAAGGTGGGCCCCATGGGGCAACCTTTTCAGGCTCTCCTCGCCCATCTCCCGGAGAAGCCTCAAGCATTCTTGGCCTTCCCCCTCCACCCAGGCCCCCTGGGCCATGAGGTAGAGGGCCTGATCCCTGGCATCACCCTCCAAGGCACCCTTCAAGACTTCCCGGGCCTCGCCGGTCTTGCCCAAGGCCAACAGAACCCGACCCCTGCCCAGATCCCCCTGGGAGCCACCCACCTTCTCCCAGGCCTCCAAGGCCTCTCCCCAGTCCCGCCTCTCCTCCAAAACCCGCGCCAGCATGGTCCACAGCTCCCGGGCATCCTCCAGCTCCTCCAGGACCTTGCGGGCCTCCCTTATCCTCCCCCCCTTGATCAAGGCCTCCACTAGCTCCTCTTTCAGGTTCTGGGCCTCCTGGGGATCGGCTTCCTGCAGAAGGACCTTCAAGGCAGAAGCCACCTTGTCCCACTCTTCTTTCTGCCTGGCCAGCCTAACCACCAGGGCCGCAGCCTCCCGCTTCTCATCCCCTTGCCCCGCGGAGAGGACCCGATCCAGATAATTCCTGGCCGCCAGGAGATTCCCCATCTGGTGATAGATCTTCCCCATGAGGAGGTAAACCTGGGGATCCCGCTCCGACTCCAGGGACATGAGATGACCCAGAGCCTCTTCCCCCCGGCCTTCTTCCAACAGAACCCGACCCATGAAGAGCTTTATCTCCCGGGTCCAGGAATGGCGGGGATAGAGAGAGAGACACTCCTTGAACCCCTGGACATCCCCCAACAAGCCCTTGAGGAAGGCCACCCAGGCCTGGGGTTCCCTCTTGTCCCCTTCCACGCCCGCCAGGAGCCCCCTGGCCTTGTCGGAATGGCCCTCTAGATACGCCACATAGGCTTCTAAAGCCCCCTTCAACGGGGGACGGGCCTTCTCCAGGAGGGCAGAGACTTTCTCCTTGTCACCCCTCCCATGATAGAACCTGACCAAAGAAAAATAGGGATCCCATCCACCCTTTCCCCTCTTTATCTCCTTTTCCCACCTCTTGGCCTCTTTCTCCTGAGCCTTCCCACCTCGATTAAGTATGGCCAAAGGCTTCACCTCCCCCGTCGCACCCGTTTTTCGGTCCCAAAAAGTCTTGCCACTTCTCAAAGCCCCCGTTAAAGATTCTGCCTATGCCTCATATCACGCTGAAGAAAGGCTTTAAAGAGGTACTGGACCGCCTCCAAGAAGAGGACCTATTCCTGGGCCGGGAGGAGGCCCTTCTCCTTGTCCGGGGAGATGGAGGTACCTACCCAGTGGCCATTCTCCCCCGAAGGGAAGGAACCCTCCTCCGCTTGGACAAAGGGGCCCATTTCCTGGATCTGGGGGAGATCCACGGTATCCTCAACCGATTGACCCAAGAAGTAGGAGGAGAAGTGATCCAGTCCACCCTAAACCCCGAGGCCAGGCCCTCTGCCCCCCCTCCTACCTTTGCTACTCCCCGGAAATGGCTGGAGGAAGGGGGCCTCCAGGGGCTTCTGAAGAACCCCAAAGAAGTAGCGGTAGAGATAGGTTTCGGCAACGGTGAATTCCTGGAGAGGCTGGCGGGCCAGGAGAAAGCCGTGGTAGGCATAGAGATATCCAACTGGGCCATAAAGCGGGCCCTCAACCGCCTCAAGGGAAAAGGTCCCCACGCAATCCTCAAGGCCCCAGGAGGCTGGGCCATTAAATGGCTCTTCCCATCCGAGAGTATAGATATCCTCTACATCCTTTTCCCATTCCCATGGCCCAAGCGACCCTCCCGTCGCCTCATCCAGGCCCCTTTTATAGAAACCCTGGCAGAGAAGCTGAAGAAGGGAGGAAAAGTGGTCCTGGCCACCGATGACAGGGAATACGCCCAACAGATGAGGGAACTCTTCCCCGAGTCACCCTGCTTCCAAGAAGGCGGAGAGCCAGAAGAGATAAACACCAAATACCTGAGAAAATGGACCTCCCTGGGCCTGACCATCTACAGAATGACTTTCATTAAAAAGGCTACTCCCCCCTCCACTGACCACCAGTTTCCCCACCTCCAGCACCCCGTAGAGGCCAAGCTGAAAGATCCCCAGGGAATGGTGGAAGGCTTCCGACCTTGGACCCTCCCCCTTGAGGGCCAAGGGTTTTTCAAAGTGGAACGGATCTACCTGAACCTCGGGGAAGGCACCCTCCTCTTTCGTACGACCTTCCAGGACCCGGACCTCTCCCTTCATCACCAATTTCTCCTTTGGAGGGGGGACATCCTGGACCTTTTGCCCACCTGGGGAGAGACCGTCCCCCCACCCCTGGCCTATGCCATGGAAGAGATGGCCCGGTGGCTTAGCAAAGACAGGCAGAGGTAAAGAAAAGAGGTAGAGAGACCATACCCGCAGAAGGATTTACAACCCTGGGAAAGGCGCTCATTGAAGGCTACCCCCTTTTTAACTTAACCCTTTGCCTTTGCCTGTCCCTTAGAGTTCCCAGCCCAGCTCTCGAGCCAGTTCCCGGGTCACTTCTCCCGCTTTTCCCTGCAAGGACCAGGTGGCCAGGGATGTCAAAGGGGTCTCTTCAGGGTCGATCTCCACCACCAGGGCACCGTGGGACCGGGCCACCTGGGGTAGGGCTGCAGCGGGATAGACCACCCCAGACGTGCCCACCACCAGAAAAAGGTCGCAGTTCTCGGCCGCCTCCATAGCCCCTTCCAGGGCATCCACGGGAAGAGGCTCACCAAACCAGACCACATGGGGGCGGAGGAGGGCACCGCAGTTCTCACACCTGGGGGGTATCTCCGGCAGGGGTACCCTCCTATCCTCCTTCACCGTGCCTTCCTTCGTGCACCTCACTTTCCAAATGTTGCCGTGGAGCTCCACCATCCTTACACTTCCCGCCTTTTGGTGGAGGCCATCAATGTTCTGGGTGATGAGAAGGAACCAGGGCACCTCCTTCTCCAACCGGGCGATGAACCTATGGGCGGGGTTGGGCTCCAGGGGAGCAATGAGCCCTCGCCGCCAGTTGTACCACTCCCACACCAGCTGGGGATCTCGGGCAAAGGCCTCAGGGGTGGCCAACTCCTGAGGACTGTACCTTCGCCACAACCCCTCCTTCCCCCTGAAAGTGGGAACCCCACTCTCGGCCGACACACCTGCCCCGGTGAGAACCGCCACCTTTTCGGCCTCATTCAAAGCCTTCACCAATTCCCTAGGTATCTCCAGCCTCATCTTCACCCCTCCCATCTCCTTCAAGATCCAAGGGAGCCCCGGAGCCCTTGGTAGACTCCTCTCCCTCCCTCATCTCCAATAGCCAAAACACCAAAAAATACGATGCCAAAGCAGTCACCACCCCTAAAACCAGAGAGCCCACCACAAAAGGGGGCCCCTCTTTCAAGAGAATGACAGGGGCCTTGGTGAACCACTCCTTCCAAGAGAGGACCTTCAACCGGTGGGCCAGGACATGGAAAGGGACGGGGGAATAGAAGGAGGGGAAGAAAGAGAGAAGCCATCTCCCTGCCACATAGGAGACCCCATAAATGGGGAAAAAGGTCCAAGGATTGTTCACCAGAGATCCCAGCAACACAATGGAGAAAGGCAACCGGAACAGCCAGGAGAAGAGGATCACAGTGACGGTATGGAGGCCATAGGTAGGGGTGAAAGCCACAAAAACTCCCACTGCAAAGGCCTTGGCCTTGGTTTTTGGGGGGGCATCAAGGGAAAGAAGGGTCCTGAAGGCTTCCTTCAACCCTCTGGGCCTTTTAACCTTAGGCCTCACCCCCTCCTCTCCCCTGCCGTACCCCAAGCTCCACCCCATAAACCCGCTACCCACCGCGAATTTTCATTATTTATAACTGGAGGGGCACAAAAGCAAAACCGGCCCCGCTGGTGGTCCCCTTGAAGAGCCATCTCTCATCCAATGGAACAAAGGATTGGCGGGCAATCAACTTAGATGGGGTGACAATAAGCTTGGATACCCTATGAAGAGACCAAGCGCCTGATCATCTCCGTAGAAGAATGGTCCTTGGGATCACCACAAATCACCACCCTTCCCCCATAAGAGAGAACCGTATTCCTCTCGGGCACCGTCTCCTCGGTATAATCTGTACCCTTGGCCTGAATCTGGGGTTTCAGCCTCAAGAGTATCCTGTCCAGGGTGGGGTCATCAAAAAGAAAGACGTAATCCACGGCCTCCAGGGCCGCAACCAGCTCCAACCTCTCCTCCTGGGACACCATGGGTCTATCGGGTCCTTTAAGCCTCCTGACAGATCCATCGGAATTCACGGCCACCACCAACAAATCGCCATGCCCTCGGGCCGCCTCCAAATAACGTACGTGCCCCACATGGAGGAGATCGAAACATCCATTGGCCATAACCACCACCCGACCCCGGGCCTTCTCTCCTTCAAGAAGAGACTCCAACTCCTCCAGGGTTTTTATTTTATCTCTGCTCCTTCTCATACTGGCTCTTGGCCGCCTCCAGGAGCTCCCCTTGGGCTACGGTGGCCGTACCGCTCTTCATCACCACTATCCCACCGGCATAGTTGGCCAAACGAGCAGCTTCCAGGAAGGAAGCCCCCGCTGCTAGGGCCAAGGTGAAGGTGGCTATCACCGTGTCTCCCGCTCCCGTCACGTCCGCCACCTCATCGGTGCCGAAGATGGGGATGTGGTACACTTCCCCAGAGGCCAGAAAGAGGGCCATCCCTTTCTTACCCCTGGTCACCAGGACGGCCTGGTTACCCGTGAGTTCCAGGATCTTCTTGCCAGCCCACTCCACGTTTCCGTTCTCTATTTGGGCCACCCCCAGGGCCGCCGCCGTTTCGGGCTCGTTGGGCGTGGCAGCCGTGATCCCCCTGAATTTCAACACCCTGTACCTAGAGTCCACCGTGACGGGACACCGATCCACCCAATGGGGCAAAAGATCAAAAAAAGGGGGGGATACCACTCCGTACCCATAGTCAGAGACCATGATAGCATCCACTCCCCCTGCCTTCTCCAAGAAGCGGTTCTTGAGCTCTTCGGAAATCCTTTGGGGCAACTCCCCCCGGGGTTCCTTGTCAATTCTCACCACCTGCTGCTTCACCGTGTGATGCCCACCAGCCAGAATCCGGGTCTTGGTAACTGTCCTCCAACCTGGCACCTTGACAACGCCAGAGGTGTCTATCCCTTTCTCCTCCATGATGCCCAAGATTCTGGTTCCCATCTCGTCGTCACCCACCACCCCTACCGGCAAAGGGACACCACCCAAGGACAAGATATTATGGAGGGCATTGGCCCCTCCCCCCAAGACCACCCTTTCCGAATCATACCGAAGGATGAGGACAGGGGCTTCCCTGGAAACCCGAGCCGTGTAGCCCAGTATGTACTGATCGGCCACCAGATCCCCCAGGACCAACACCTTTCTTTCCCTGAAGCTCTGCACCAGTTCCACCAAGTCCATGGCTCTCCCCTTGCCACAATAGGAGAAAAAAGGCAACGCAAGCAAAGAGGCCACCAGAC
The DNA here is from genome assembly GCA_024274915.1 of Thermodesulfobacteriota bacterium. Taxonomy (GTDB): domain Bacteria; phylum Thermosulfidibacterota; class Thermosulfidibacteria; order Thermosulfidibacterales; family B14-G1; genus B14-G1. The sequence goes on along the minus strand of JAJSAC010000070.1, from coordinate 12,450 downwards.
AAGCCAAAGGCATGCCATCCAGCCATCCAATAACAAAAGGGACGGGTTTTTGCCCGTCCCTTTTGTTATCCTCCCTTTGTAATACTTGTAATACTTATTAGAACTTCACGAAAACCTTCTGGGCAGAGCCACACAGGGGACACTTCTCAGGGGGCTCACCCACCGCGGTCCAGCCACACACAGAACAGATATAGATCTCGCCCAGCTCCACATCCCTGCCAGAATCCACGGCCTGTTTGGCCTGGGCATAGAGACCTGCATGGACCTTTTCCGCCTCCAAAGCCCAATGAATCACCCTCACTGCATTCTTCTCGTCCTGGAGCTTAGCCACAGCGTCATAAGCAGGATACATCTCCTCCACCTCAAAATTCTCACCGTCCATGGCATCCTGGAGATTCTCACTGGTGGAACCCAGATAACCCAAGGTCCTGAAGTGGTTACCCGCATGGGCTTCTTCAGCAAAAGCAACTGCCCTGAAGAGCCTAGCCACGTTCTCGAAACCCTCCGCCTCAGCCTTTCTGGCGTAATGGAGGTATTTCATGTGGGCCTGGCTCTCGCCAGAGAAGGCCGCCTGAAGATTGGACTCGGTCATCTTTCTCATAGCTGTCACCTCCTCACCTTCCACATTTTGAGCTGGAGCGGGATCCGCACCCCTTCTTTGGGGGAGCATCCTGCCTCTCAAACTCACTCCCGCCGCACTCCTTACACTTCCTGGGTTTGCAACGGGCCTCCCTTACGGCCCCACAGCTGGTACACTTGTACACTCCCATCTCTATCCCTCCTGAGGTTCAAACATGTCTTTCCCGGCACCACAAACCGGGCACACCCAATCCTCCGGCAACTGTTCAAAAGGTGTTCCCGGAGCCACCCCATTGTCCGGGTCCCCCTTGGCCGGGCTATACACATAACCGCATACAGTACATACATACTTCAAAGAGCACCTCCCTACGCATAGTCTTCTCCCGTTGAAAGGAACCTACCACTGGACTCCTCCAGGACCTTACTTCATCAGTTCTTGCAAGCGGGGCAGAAGCCGAAAAAGTATACGCACATCCCCACAATGCCATACTTCTCCTGCACCTCATGGGGCACAGGAGGCATAGGAACCTCCTCCAGAGGAATGTCCTCTATCTTCCCACAATTGACACACCGGAAATGGTGGTGGGGGTCTGTAAAAGGGTCGTACCTCTTCTTATGGGGCTCGATGTTCACTTCCATCAGTTCCCCTAGCTCGCAAAGGGTCTCCAGTGTCTTGTAAATGGTGGCATAGGAGATGGTGGGGTAGCGCTGGGAAAGCTCTGTGTAGACATCCTCCGCAGATGGGTGACTCCTGTTTCCCTCCAAGGCCTCTATAATTGCCAACCTCTGGGGAGTGATTTTCAACCCCCTGCTCCTCAGTTTCTCCACGACCTTCTCTTTGTTATCCATAGCTCCACCTCATTTGAAACCTCTATTATTTTAAATAGCTTTTAATAACCCTCCTTGTCAACCCCTTTTGGAGAAAAAGTTTTTGTTTTATCTTACTTTTTAGTCCAAATAGAAAACTCCCACAAGGAGGTACTCATGGTCAAGTATCAAGAACCCCTCTTCAGACCCCCCAGCGAAGCCCGCTCTCTCATCTTCCAGGTGACATTGGGCTGTTCCCATAACAAATGCACCTTCTGCTACATGTACAAGACAAAAAAATTCCGGATAAAACCCTGGGAAGAACTATACCGGGAGATCGTGGAAGCAGGGAAGAAGTACCCTTTCATTAAAAGGGTTTTTTTGGCCGATGGGGACCCCCTGGTCTTAGAAGCCCCCCATCTTTTGCGGATCCTGGAAACCCTGTACCGCCACATCCCTGCTCTGGAGCGGGTATCCATATACGCCACCCCCCAGAACCTACTGGAGAAGAGTCCCCGGGAACTGGACCAACTCCGAAGGGCAGGGCTCCACCTCGTCTACCTAGGCATCGAAAGCGGCGACGACCAGGTGCTGAAAGAGACCAAGAAAGGGGTGGATTCCCGGGAAATGGTGGAGGCCTGCAGGAAAGCCGTGGACGCCGGGTTCATCCTGTCCACCATGGTGATTCTGGGGCTGGGTGGGACCCCCAGGTGGAGGGAACACATAGTCAACACGGCTAGGGTGGTGAACGAGATAGCCCCCCATTATCTTGCAGCCCTCACCCTCATGATCTTCCCCGGCACCCTCCTCCACCGCCAAGTGAAAGAAGGGAAGTTCCCCCTGCCCACCATGCGCCAGATCATGGAAGAGATGGCTACGCTGGTGAAGCTGGTGGAGGTAGAGACCGTCTTCCGGTCCAACCACGTCTCCAACCTGCTGCCCATAGGGGGTAACCTGCCCGGGGACAGGGAGAAGGTCTTGGCCCAGATAGAAGCCGCCATACCCCTCACACCCGACACCCCCCTGCCCACGGAATACCAGGGAGCCTTTTAAGGGGGGCGAAGCCACAACATGAAGGAAGTCTGGCGTCCCCTGGGGGATTTGAACCCCCGTCGCCGCCGTGAAAGGGCGGTGTCCTTGGCCGGGCTAGACGAAGGGGACGCCCATGGTGAGCCGCCCAGGACTCGAACCTGGAACCAACGGCTTAAAAGGCCGTTGCTCTACCACTTGAGCTAGCGGCCCTCCTCAAAAGCGGAGACCTTATGTAGCAGAGAGCCTCCAAGGGGGTCAAGCCCCATAGATTTTTTTTCAATCTTTTATTAATTTAACCGACTCAGGGGGATTGTAAAGTGCTGTTAGAACTGAGAGCTAAAAACTTTGCTTTGTTCCACAGGGTGGAAGTCCACTTCCGTCCCGGGTTTACCGCCATAACGGGAGAGACGGGATCGGGAAAGTCCCTATTGGTCAATTCCCTCTCCCTTCTGTTGGGCAGAAAAGCCGACACTCTCTGGATCAGGGAAGGGGAACAAGAGGCCTGGGTAGAAGGAATCTTCTCCCTGGCGGGGCTCCCCCTCATAAAGGCCCGCCTCCAGGAACAAGACATTCCAGTGGAAGATGAACTCCTGGTGAGAAGAACCATCTCCCGGGAAGGAAGGAATAGGGTCTACGTGAACGACACCCCCGTCACCCTCAGATTCCTCCAGGAGATAGCCTCTGGTCTGGTGGAGATCCAGGGCCAAAGGGAGAGCCTCATGCTCCTCAAAACCCAGAACCACTTGAAGCTCCTGGACGCTTTCGGCGGTCTAAATCCGCTGGCCAAGGAATACAAAGCAGCTTACAGCACCTTCAAAAGGCTACTCCAAGAGAAGGGGGAAGCCGATAGAAGCCGGGAAGAAAGGCTCCGGCGTATGGACTATCTGGCATTTCAAATAGAAGACATCGAAAAAGCCACTCCCCAACCTGGAGAGGATGAAGAGCTCCGCCAGAGAAGGGAATGGCTCCGACAAGGAGAACGGCTCAAAGAGGCGCTAGGCAGGTCCATCCAGTTGCTGGACGGAGAGGGTACCTCGGTAGCCCAAGGACTCCGAGAGGTCCTGGGACTCTTGTCTCCCCTGGCCCCCATCAAAGGGGAACTGGAGAAGGAGGCGGCCCACATAGAGGAAGCCCTCATCATGGTCCAGGAAGGATGTACCAACCTGGAGAGGCTCCTAGAGAAAGTGGAGATCAACCCCTCGGAGCTGACAGAAATCGAGGGGCGCCTTGACACCCTCCATCGACTTAAAACCCGTTACGGCAACACCTTGGAGAAGGTCCTAGAATATCTGGAGAAAGCAAAAAAAGAGCACGCCTTCTTGGAGGAAGTCCAAGAGAGGAGCCAAGAATTGGAAGAAGAAATAGCCCGGGCCCGAGAGAAGGTCATGGAGGCCGGGGAAAAACTCGGGCGGGCCCGTCGAACAGCTGCCCGGAAGATGGAAAGGCGGGTAGAAGAGACCCTCGGGCAACTCCTCATGGAAGAGTGTCGGTTCATTGTACGCTTCCGAAAGCTACCAGAACCCGGCCCCCAGGGATTGGAAAGGGTAGAGTTCTTCATCAGGCCCAATCCAGGGGAAGCCCCCAAACCCTTGAACAGGGTGGTTTCAGGGGGAGAGCTCTCCAGGATATCCCTTGCAATTCGCAGGGTTTTATCGGATATAGAGGGAATTCCCATTCTGATCCTGGACGAGATAGACACCGGAATAGGAGGCATCACCGCCCACAGGGTGGGGGAACTACTACAGGAACTGGGAGAGAGGTACCAAGTGATCTGCATCACCCACCTCCCCCAGGTTGCCCGCCATGCCCACTGGCAACTGGCTGTGCAAAAGGAACGGGAAGGAGAGAGAACGGTCACCAGAATAAAGGAACTACCCCCCCTGGAGAGGGAGGAAGAATTGAAAAGGATGGTGGGAGAAATCAAGCCCCAGGAGGTGAAGGGCTAGCATGGTGGTTATTGAAGAAGAGAGATGCAAGGGCTGTGCCCTTTGCGTGGAGGCCTGTCCCCATAGCCTACTCATGCTCAGTGAGAAGGAGATGAACAAGGGAGGCTACCACCCCGTAGTTTGTGTTTCCCAACCGGATTGTACAGGCTGCGCCCTCTGCGCTGAGGTCTGCCCGGACATATGTATCGAGGTTTACAGGTGACACCATGAGTGAACTGTGGAAATGTTGCGACGCCATAGCCGAAGCAGCCGTGAGGGCTGGGTGCAGGTTCTTTGCAGGTTACCCCATCACCCCCCAGAGCCCCATCATGGAGTACCTCTCCTGGCGTATGTCCGAGGTGGGAGGGGTCTTTATCCAAGCCGAGAGCGAGTTGGCAGCCATCAACATCGTCCTGGGGGCCGCTGTCTCCGGGGTGAGGGCCATGACGGCCAGTTCAAGCCCCGGCATAAGCCTGATGCAAGAAGGCATCTCCTACATGGCAGGCTGCGAACTCCCCGCCGTCATAGTGAACATGAACCGAGGAGGTCCGGGCCTAGCAGGCATCCAACCCAACCAGGGAGACTATTTCCAGGCCACCAAGGGGGGTGGCCACGGCGACTACCGAACCCTAGTCCTGGCCCCTTCCTCCACCCAGGAGGCTGCTGACTTTGTCTACCTGGCCTTTGATCTGGCCGACAAATACCGCAATCCCGTGGTGGTTTTGGGAGACGCCTTCCTGGCCGGTATTATGGAAGGAGTAGAGATGCCCCAGGAGTGGGCCCCTCCCTTCCAGGAGAAACCCTGGGCCCTCACGGGTTGTCAAGACAGGGACCCCCAGCTCATCAAGTCCCTCTACCTGGGACCAGGAGAGCTCACGGAGCACGACTGGAAACTCTGGAGAAAGTACAAGGAGATGGAGGAGAAAGAGGTCCGCTGGGAAGAATTCATGCTGGATGGAGCCGAACTGGTTGTGGTAGCCTACGGGACGGCAGCCCGCATATCCAAAACGGCCATTAAATGGGCCCGGGGGAAAGGGCTGAAGGTGGGACTGCTACGGCCCATCACCCTCTATCCCTTCCCCGAGAAACCCTTAAGGAGAGTGGCCGAAAGGGGAGCCCGCTTCCTCACCGTAGAGCTGAACACGGGCCAGATGGTGGAAGACGTGGAAAGGATAGTGAGACAAGAGGCGGAGTTCATGGGGCGGCCCGCTGCGGTCTTCTTCCCCGAAGAGATTCTGGAGAAGATAGAGGAGATCCTGTGATCTCCTTCAAAATATAAAAGAGCAGGAGGAAGGTATGGCCAGGACATTGCTCTTTGAGATTGGAACAGAGGAGATCCCTGCGGGGTTCATGCCACCTGCCCTCTCCTTCATGAAAAGTTACATGGAGAAGACCTTCAAGAACCACCGCATTGACCACGGTGAGATCATAACCATGGGCACCCCCCGGCGTCTCACCCTAATGGTGAAAGAAGTGGCCGAGACCCAGCGGGACAAAGTGGAAGAGGTGATGGGCCCCCCTGCCAAGGTAGCCTTCGATGTAGAAGGAAAACCCACCAAGGCTGCTGTAGGCTTCGCCAAGGGACAAGGGGTGGCCGTGGAAGATCTCAAGGTGAAGGAGACCCCTAAAGGAGCCTACGTATATGTCTTGAAGGAAGAAAAAGGAGGGAAAACGGAGGATCTCCTCTCCGGTCTTCTGGAGCAACTGGTGAGATCCATCCCCTTCAAAAAATCCATGAGGTGGGCCAACAGAGATATTCGCTTCGCCAGGCCCATTCATTGGTTTCTGGCCCTCTTTGGTGAAGGCGTGGTAGACTTTGAAATAGAGGGCATCAAGAGCGGCCGCACCACCTATGGCCACAGGTTCCTGGCCCCCGATCCCATAGAGTTGAATCGACCAGAGGACTATCTGGATGCCATGGAGAGGGCCAAAGTGATGGTAGACCACAATGCCCGCAGGACCATGATTTGGGAACAGGTCCAGAGGGAAGCAGACAAAGCAGGGGGTGTTCCCCAAGAGGACGAAGAACTCCTGGAGGAAGTGAACTTCCTGGTGGAGTACCCCGTAGCCACCTGCGGCACCTTCGACCCCGAATTCCTGGAGTTGCCGCCAGAAGTCCTCATCACTCCCATGAAGGAGCACCAGAAGTACTTCCCCGTCTTCGACAAAGAAGGGCGGCTGATGAACCACTTCGTGGTGGTGAACAACATCCTCACCCCCGACATGGATCTCATCATCCAGGGCAACGAAAGGGTCCTCAGGGCCCGTTTAGCCGACGCCCGTTTCTTCTTCCAGGAAGATAAAAAGACACCCCTCATGGAAATGTTCGAAAAGCTCAAGGACGTGGTCTTCCAAGAAAGACTGGGCACCTCTTACGAGAAGGTGATACGCTTCCGTCAACTGGCCAGGGACATGGCCGACGAAGTGGCTCCGGATAAGAAAGCCCTGGTGGATCGCACAGCCCTCCTGTGCAAGGCCGATTTAGAAAGCCAAATGGTTTACGAGTTCCCCGAGCTCCAGGGTATTATGGGTCGGGAGTATGCCAGGATTCAAGGTGAGCCTGAAGAAGTCTACCTGGGCATATACGAGCACTACCTCCCGAGGTTTGCCGGAGACGACCTGCCCACAACAGTGACGGGGGCACTGGTGGGTATCGCCGACAGAATGGACACCATTGTGGGCTGCTTTGGCATCGGCCTCATTCCCACAGGGTCCGAAGACCCCTATGGCATCCGCAGGGATACCCTGGGTGTTGTCCACGTCATCCTCCACCAAGGATTCCGCTTCTCCCTGGGCAAACTTATAGACAGGGCCCTGGAGCTCTTGGGAGACAAATTGGAAAGGAAGCCCCAACAGGTGAAGGAGGAAGTCCTCAACTTCCTGCGCCAAAGGGTCTATCACCTATGGGTTTCGGAAGGCTTCCGCCAAGACCTAGTGGACGCCATCCTCTCCACCGGCTTCGACGATCTGGTGGCAGCCAGGAAGCGTCTGGAAGCCCTCCAGGAGTTCAGCCACGACCCCAACTTTGAGGCCCTCATGACCACCTTCAAGCGGGTGGTAAACATTCTGCCCCCCAACTTCACCAGCAGAGAGGTAAACCCCACCCTCTTCGAAAAAGAAGAGGAACGGATCCTCTATAATGCCCTGATCCAGCTGGAGGACCGGGTGAAAGAACTGGTGGTACAGGAGAACTACCTGGAGGCCCTGAAAACCATCGCCACACTCAAAGATAAAGTGGACGCCTTTTTCGACGGAGTACTGGTTATGTCTGAAGATGAAAAGGTGAAAAGCAACCGCCTCTCCCTCCTCAAGAGGATCGCCGATCTCTTCACAGGCCTGGCCGACCTCTCCAAGGTGGTGTTGAGTAAGTGAAAAGGGCCTCGATAGTTGCAAAAAGGGGAAGGGTGGTAGCCCTTCCCCTTTCCACTCTCCCCCTCCAAAAAAACGGAGGCTAACGTGACAGTCATTGATGACCTTGAAGACCTTCTAGAAGACTTCATCAAAAAAGAGTCCTCGGCCGGTATCATTCTCATCTTCGTCACCATCCTGGCCCTCCTCCTGAAGAACTCCCCCTTGTCCCAGTGGTACTCCGCCTTTCTCCACACGCCCGTAGAGATACGATTTGGCGCCCTACAGATAAACAAACCCCTACTGCTATGGATAAACGACGGCCTGATGGCCATATTCTTTCTGCTCATCGGGCTGGAGATAAAGCGCGAGGTGTTGGAGGGGCATCTCTCTTCCTGGGCCCAGATATCCCTTCCCGGTATTGCCGCCATAGGGGGTATGGCCGTACCGGGCCTTGTGTACATCTTCTTCAATCGTGGGGATTCCTTTGCCATGGCAGGCTGGGCCATACCCACCGCAACGGACATCGCCTTCGCATTGGGTATCCTCTCTCTACTGGGAAAGCGCGTACCCCTTTCACTGAAAATATTCCTCATGGCCCTCGCCATAATTGATGACCTAGGTGCCATAGTCATTATTGCCCTGTTCTACACCGCCAAGCTCTCCATCATATCTATGATCGTGGCAGGGGGAACCTTGCTGCTACTCATTGCAATGAATCGGCTGGGCGTCACCAGAAAGGCAGCCTACATCATCGTTGGAGTGGCCCTATGGGTCAGCGTCCTCAAGTCAGGCGTCCATGCCACCTTGGCTGGCGTTGCATTGGCCCTCACCATTCCCTCGACTTGCAAAGACAAAGAAGGTAACGAATTCTCCCTCTGCAAAACCATAGAACACGATCTGCACTACTGGGTGGCGTTCCTCATCTTGCCCCTCTTTGCCTTTGCCAATGCGGGTGTGGACTTAAGGAGCATTTCCCTGGGAGAAATGTTGGGTCCCGTCCCCATGGGCATCATGGTGGGCCTGTTCATAGGTAAGCAGGTGGGTGTGCTGGGTTTCAGCTGGCTGGCCATCAGATTGAACCTGGCCTCCCTGCCAAAGGACAGTAGCTGGATGCAATTCTACGGTGTTTGCGTCCTCACAGGCATCGGTTTCACCATGAGCCTTTTCATCGATTCCTTGGCCTTCACCGACAACCAGGTCTACCAATACGCCGACAAGCTGGCCATTTTGATAGGTTCGTTCCTGTCGGGCATTATGGGTTATTTAATACTACGATGGGCGAAAAGGGCTTAACAGGCCTCCCCTCCACCTCTCCCTGTCACAATAGCTCCATGAATAGTCTTTGACAGGGGTCCCTTCCTGGCAGCCAAGGCGTTGGAATATTATTATTTTCCTTGTAGCCAACCCCTTCCTTGGGAGGTGAGCTTATGAGGGAAGAGAAGTGGGTCTTCTTCTTCGGCAAGGGCAGGGCAGAAGGGGACGCCTCCATGAGAGACCTCCTGGGAGGTAAAGGGGCCAACCTCCACGAGATGACCCGGCTGGGCATTCCCGTACCCCCCGGTTTCACCATATCCACCCAAGCCTGCGTCTACTACCTGGAGAAGGAAGGGTGGCCTCCAGGCCTGGAAAACCAAGTGAAAGAGCATATGACCCGGCTGGAGGAGGTCATGGGCCGGGGATTCGGCCACAAAAACCACCCTCTGTTGGTTTCGGTACGTTCAGGGGCCAGGGTGTCCATGCCCGGCATGATGGACACCATCCTCAATCTTGGCCTCAACGATGAGTCGGTGGAGGGCCTGGCCTTGGTGACAGACAACCCCAGGTTCGCCTACGATTCCTACCGCCGCCTCCTCCAGATGTTCGGCGAGGTGGTGAGGGGCATACCCCACCAACGGTTTGAGCACCAACTGGAGGAAGTGAAAAGGGCTGGGGGATTGACCCAGGACGTGGAGCTCACGGCCCAGGACCTCTCGGAGGTGATCGAGAGGTACAAGGAGGTCTTTCAGAGAGAAGGGGCCTCATTCCCCCAGGAGCCCTGGGAGCAGCTGAGGGAAGCTATAGAAGCCGTATTCAGATCCTGGAACAACGAGAGGGCCCGGACATACCGGCGCATCCACGACATCCCCGACCACTGGGGCACTGCCGTGAACATCCAGGCCATGGTTTTCGGTAATCTGGGGGAAGACTCAGGCACTGGGGTCTGCTTCACCAGAAACCCTGCCACGGGGGAGAAGGGCCTCTTCGGCGAATTCCTCCCTAACGCCCAGGGAGAGGACGTAGTGGCGGGTATCAGGACGCCTCTGTCCATCTCCGGTCTCTGTGAGTGGATGCCCCAGGTGTACCAGGAGCTGGTGGATCTGGCCCAACTCCTGGAGCGCCACTACAGGGACATGCAGGACATGGAGTTCACCATTGAGCGGGGCAAGCTCTACATACTCCAGACCCGCTCAGGCAAGCGCACGGTGAGGGCGGCCATCCGCATCGCCGTGGAGATGGTGGAGGAGGGCATCATAGACAGGGCCACGGCCCTTTTGAGGGTGGACCCCGAGCAACTCCGCCAGATCCTCCACCCCGACATAGACCCCAGTGCCGTCTATTGCGTTATCGCCCAGGGCCTACCGGCCTCTCCTGGGGCTGCCTCGGGGAAGGCGGTCTTCTCTGCCCAAGAGGCCGAAGAATGGGCTGCCCGGGGGGAGAAGGTGATTCTGGTGAGGCAAGAAACATCTCCCGAAGACATAGGAGGCATGGACGCTGCCCAGGGCATCCTCACGGCCAGGGGGGGCATCACATCCCACGCCGCCGTGGTGGCCCGGGGCATGGGCAAGTGCTGCGTGGTGGGTTGCGATGCCCTTATCATCAACGAAGAGGAGGGATACTTCCTGGCCGAGGGGGTGAGGATAAACCGGGGAGAGATCATCACCCTCAACGGCTCCACGGGGGAGGTGATCCAGGGGGAAGTGCCCCTGGTGGAGGCCGACCCCGGACCGTACTTCAATAGGCTCATGGAGTGGGCCGACTCGGTGCGGACTCTCAAGGTGAGGGCCAACGTGGACACCCCCGAGAATGCTGTCCTGGCCAGAAAACTGGGGGCCGAGGGTATAGGACTCTGCCGCACAGAGCACATGTTCTTCGAGAAGGATCGGATCAACGTGGTGAGGGAGATGATCCTAGCCGAGACTACCCAGGAGAGGAAGAAGGCCCTTACCCAGCTCCTGCCCATGCAGAAGGAGGACTTCAAGGGGATCTTCAGGGCCATGGAAGGTCTCCCCGTCACCATCAGACTCCTGGACCCACCCCTCCACGAGTTCCTGCCCAAGACCCTCCAGGAGATAGAGGCATTCTCCCGGGAGAGGGGTATCCCTCTGGAGAAGGTCCAGGAAAAGGTGACCCGTCTCCACGAGTTCAATCCTATGCTGGGCCTCAGGGGATGCCGTCTGGGCATCCTCTTCCCCGAGATTTACCAGATGCAGGTGAGAGCCATCTTCGAGGCGGCCTGTGAGCTGGTGAAAGAGGGAGTAGATGTCCGGCCTGAGGTTATGGTTCCTTTGGTGGCCCATGTGAAGGAGATGCGCATCCTCAGGGATCTCATAGAAAAAGAGGCCCTGGCCGTCATGAAGGAGCAGGGGGTGAAGGTGGGCTACCTCATAGGGACCATGATTGAACTCCCCAGGGCCGCCCTCACCGCCGACGAAATCGCCCAGGAGGCGGAGTTCTTCTCCTTCGGCACCAACGACCTCACCCAGACCACCCTGGGCATCTCCCGGGACGACGCCGCCAAGTTTCTACCCCAGTACGTGGAAATGGGCATTTACTCCAAAAACCCCTTCTCCTGCCTGGAGGAAGAGGGAGTGGGCCAGCTCATCGAAACGGGGGTGGTGAAGGGCAGAAATACCCGCCACAACATCAAGCTGGGCATCTGCGGAGAGCACGGTGGGGACCCAACCTCCATCAGGTTCTGCCATCGCATGGGTCTGGACTACGTGAGCTGCTCCCCCTTCCGCATCCCCACCGCCCGACTGGCCGCCGCCCAGGCCAGAGTGAGGGAGGACCTCATGAAGTGGGAGGAAGAGGCAGCGTAGATCAGGTAAACGGGGGACGGGTTGACGGGGAATAAAAAAGGGTGCCCATGGGCACCCTTTGGCGCAAAAGGTCACTTGGTGGGGGGCTTGGGGAGTTCGTTGACCTTCTTCTCCCCTTCCTTGGCCGCCTCCTGGGCCTTCTCTTTCACCTGGGAAGCCACCTCTCCAGCTTTCTGGGCAGCCGTTTCACCCTCCTTCACTGCCTGAGCAGGAGCCTGCTCACCAGCCTTGGCCGCCTCTCCCGCTTTCTCCTTCACCGCAGCAGGGGCCTGGGGTGCAGCCTTGGGGGCCTGCTGGGTCACGGCACCCTTAGATTTACCGGTGGGAGCCTTCTCTTTCTTCTTGCCACAGCCAGCCAGGGCCACCACAAAGATCAATGCCAAGGTTACCAAAAGCGCTTTACGTCCCATAACTCTTTCACCTCCCGGTCTTTTTCTGTGGAAATTATCCTCCCATGTCATTCAAGAGTCAAGTAAACAGGACTTCCCCCATTTTTACCCTTATGGGGCAGGGCGGGGCGTTCCGACCGCAGAGATGATAGCTCATAGTTCATAGCTCGTAGTTCATGGTTCATAGCTCATAGTTGCTATCAGCCATGAGCCATGGGCAAGGGAGGAATGCCCCGCCCTTTCACTTGTCTGAAAGGGAAAATCCAGGATTCTGAACATGATGCCTCT
>JAJSAC010000007.1 GCA_024274915.1 Thermodesulfobacteriota bacterium | reverse complement strand
TTCCTTTTTAAAGCTACAAAAAGTATCCCCATTTTGACGAGAACAAAGCTAATCTCAGTGTGTTACACTTACTAGACGGGGAAATGCACTGACTTTATTAGACTTCCTTCCCTAATACCCCGAAAACTGGGGGAAGTCCTGCTACAGCAGTGACCTGTCCACTAAAACGGGGTAAGTCCATTCCTCTCTTGCCCATATAATCGGCGCATGGGAACCTGATTTGTAACCGCCAAAAGACTTGGTTTCTCTTAACCTGGGCTTCGGGCGCCTCAAATTATGGGATCCCCAAAAAGTCCTAGACTTTTTGGGGTAGAAATATGGCCCTGCGATCGGAACGCCCAGCCTTACCTTTGACAGGGAAAACTGGGGGAACTCCTGAAGTCCTTTCTCGTTGATTTTCGGGTCTGTGAAGGCTAGCATGGAGAAAAATCCGGGAGGGAAGGAGTCCCCGAATGTTCGTCCATCCCCTCATAGACAGATACGCCAGTAGGGAAATGATAGAGGTTTTCTCTGAAGAGAGGAGGTTTTCCACCTGGAGACGGCTGTGGGTGGCCTTGGCCGAGGCAGAGAAGGAGCTGGGACTACCCATCAGCCAAGAGCAGATAGATGAACTCAAGGCCCATGTGGACGATTTGAACCTGGACGTAGCCCGCCGGTACGAGCGGGAGCTCCGCCACGACGTCATGGCTCACATAAAGGCTTACGGAGACCAGTGTCCTAAGGCCCGGGGCATCATCCACCTAGGAGCCACCAGTTGCTTCGTTACCGACAACACCGATGTGATTCTCATGGGGGAAGCCCTGGACATCATCCTAGTCAAGGTAGCCAACGTCCTGAGCAATTTGGCCTCTTTTGCAAGGGAACACAAGGACTTGCCCACCCTGGGCTTCACCCATTTCCAGCCTGCCCAGCCCACTACCGTGGGTAAGAGGGCCTGCCTGTGGGCCCAAGATTTTCTACTGGATCTCCACGAACTGGAAGGAGTCAGAAAAAATTTACGCTTCCGAGGAGTGAAAGGCACCACAGGGACCCAGGACAGTTTCCTTAAGCTCTTCGACGGCGACCAGGAGAAGGTGAAGGCCCTAGACCGTCTGGTAACTCAGAAGATGGGTTTTGACAGACCCTTCATCATCACGGGGCAGACCTATACCAGGAAGCAAGACGCCCGGGTCCTATACGCCTTGGCAGGCCTGGCCCAGTCGGCCCACAAGTTTGCTACAGATCTGCGGCTCCTCCAGCACCTCAAAGAGTTGGAAGAACCCTTCGGGAAGAAGCAAGTAGGCTCTTCCGCTATGCCCTATAAGAGGAACCCCATGCGCTGTGAGCGTATCTGCGCCTTGTCCCGGTACCTCCTGTCCCTGACGGAAAACCTACCCTACACCACGGCCACCCAGTGGATGGAGCGGACCCTCGACGACTCAGCCAACCGGCGCATTACCATCCCTGAAGCCTTCTTCACAGCCGATGCCATCCTGGAGCTGTGTATGGACGTCTCATCGGGCATGGTGGTGTACCCCCGGGTGATGGAAAAACGCCTTCGGGAAGAGCTACCTTTCATGGCCGCCGAGGAAGTGATGATGCGGGCGGCAAAGAAAGGGGGAGACCGCCAGAACCTCCACGAAAGGATCAGGACTTACGCCATGGAAGCGGCTCGGGCCATCAAGGAAGGGCAAGAAAACCCTTTCTTGGGGCTGATCGCATCGGACTCCGCCTTCGACCTCAAAAAAGAGGAGCTAGAAAACATCTTGGACCCCAAGAGATTCATCGGACGAGCCCCCCAGCAAGTGGAGGAGTTTCTGGAAGAAGAGCTCTATCCTGCCCTGGAACCTTACAGGGACAACCTGAACCTGAAAAGCCAAGTGAGGGTCTAGACCTCCCATGAAAACTGAATCCCACCACCCCTGGAACCTCTCACCCCATGAAGCCATGGAGCTCCAGAAGAAACTGGCCTCCAAAGTGAGGAAAGAACCCCTGGACCTGGAGCACTTAGAGCTCATAGCAGGAGCAGACGTCTCCTTCTCCAAAGGTGACTCCACGGGCTATGCCGCCGTGGTGGTCATGGAATACCCCCGTCTAAAAGTACTTGAAGTCTCTGGGGCTACAGGAGACCTGGGCATGCCTTACATACCCGGACTCCTCTCCTTCAGAGAGGCTCCCCTCATCCTCCAGGCCCTAGAAAAACTGAAATACACGCCCCAGGTGATTTTGGTAGACGGTAATGGCATAGCCCATCCCCGAGGGCTAGGAATCGCTTCCCACCTAGGGGTATTGCTTGATGTCCCCACTATCGGCTGCGCCAAGACCCGCCTTTTGGGCCACCACGAAGCCCCTGGGTCCCAGAAGGGAAACTGGGTACCCTGGCACCACGAAGGGAAGCTCCTGGGAGCCGTTGTGAGAACTAGAACAGGGGTGAAACCAATTTACGTCTCTGTGGGGCACAGGGTCACCCTTGAGGATGCCTTGGAATTGGTATCAAGCTGTTGCCCTCGATACCGCATTCCTGAACCCATAAGAGCAGCCCATAAGGAAGTGAACCGTCTACGGCAGGGGATCAGATGAGCCAAGAAGGACTGAAAAGCATCAAAGAGGTTTTGGAAAAAATCACCAGCCAAAAGGAATGGAGTAAAGGGGGCACCATCCTCCGATGGCGGGATCTGTGGCGTAAAAGCGTGGGTCCCTACGTGGCCAGGAATACAGAATTGGTAGGGGTGAGAGGCAGAAAGGCCGTGATAGCCGTGGCCCACAGTGTGCTAGCCTCGGAGCTAGCCATCCAGAAACCCCTTATCCTGGAGAAACTTCGACAGATGGGCAGAGAAAAGGCCCCCCAGGATCTCATCTTCAAAGTGGACCCTACCCTGCCTTGGGAAGGGGATGCTCCACCAACACCCGCCCCCACGGATCTCGATGCCACCACCAGAGAGGAGATAGAAAAGCTGATAGCCCCTTTAAAGGACCCCGAGCTCAAAAGAAGCTTCACTAAAATTCTTACCTACAGTTTGCAACGGGAGGAAAGGAAATGAAAAGAAACCTAACCCTCATCACCATTCTTCTTCTCGTTATTGCCTGTGGCGGAAAGAAAGGGGAGAAAACCCTGGCCCCTTACTTTTCTCTGAAGGACCTATCAGGGAAAAAGGTCACCATGGACCAGTTCAAAGGAAAGCCTTTCCTTCTGGTGTTCTGGGCCACCTGGTGCCCCACGTGTCGCAGCGAAATCCCTGCCCTCAATAAGTTCGCCCGGGAAGGTCACACCGTGGTGGCTATAGCCCTGGATAAAGACCGGGAAAGGGTGACCCGGTTCGTCAAGGAGCACCACATCCAGTACACCGTCCTCATGGGCAGCTATCAGGTGACCATAGACTACGGGAACGTCCGGTTTCTTCCGACTATCTTCCTTGTAGACGCCCAGGGTTACATAGCGGGTAAAATGGTGGGTGGGGTAGACAAGAAGAAGGTGGTGTCATTCTTCAAGAAGGGTTAACCCACTATGAAAGCCTTTTTCTTCTCCTTCATCACCCTTTTTTTGGCCCTGGATCCTTTGGGACTCATCCCCCTCTATATGGAGATATCTCACCAAGCCCGGGAAGGAGAAGTGCTGAAGGCCTCGGTCACAACAGCCTTTGGAGTAGGTGTAGGTTTCCTCCTTCTGGGAAAGGGCCTCTTCAAGGCCGCAGGCATCACCATGGCCGACTTCCAGGTGGCGGGTGGTATCCTCCTCCTGGCCTTATCCTTGAAAGATCTACTGGGGCAACCCCACCAGCCTCTCCAGAAAGGAGACTTGGGAGTTGTGCCCCTGGGCACCCCCCTGATGGCAGGGCCCGCCACCCTCACAGCCCTCTTGGTATGCCAGAACCTATACGGCTTTGGGGCCACGGTTTTGGCTTTTTTGGCCAACCTGGGCCTTACCTACCTCATTCTCTCTCGGTGCGAGAAAATCATCCAGGTGATTGGAACACGAGGGGCCAGGGCCCTGGCCCGGGTGATGAGCCTTTTCCTGGCCGCTTTTGCAATCTCATTCATCAGAAAAGGCCTCACCACCATTCTCCACCGGCCCTCTCCTTGACCTTGAGAAAACCCAATAATAAACTCCATCCCAGCATACAGCACATGAAAGGGGAGGGCCATGAAGTACACCATTGAAGGGGACAACCTCCAAGTAGTGCGCGTCTTCCTGGAACCCGGGGAAGAGGTTTACGCCGAAGCAGGAAAGATGGTCTATAAGACCTCCAACATATCCATGGAAAGTAAAATGACGGGCTCCGGTCTGGGGGATAAGATCCTTGGAGCTTTAAAGCGCAAAGTAGCAGGCGAATCCCTCTTCACCACCCACTTCATGGCCCATGGAACCCCAGGGGAAGTGGGATTTGCCGGAGACTTTCCCGGCAGGATCGAGGCCATTCCCATCAGCCCCGCCAAGCCCTTCATGGCCCAGAAAGATGCTTTCATCTGTGCCACTCCTGGAGTAGAACTCACCATCGCTTTCCAGAAGAAGATCGGAGCAGGCCTCTTCGGAGGAGAGGGTTTCATACTGGAGAAGTTCCAGGGAGAAGGTACCGTCTTCATCCACGCTGGGGGGGACTTTATCCACTTCGACCTCGCCCCCGGGCAGCAGATAGAAGTAGACACAGGCTGCATTGTGGGCTTCGAGTCCACAGTGAGCTACAACATCCAGCTCGCAGGAGGCATTAAAACAGCTATCTTCGGAGGGGAAGGCCTCTTCCTGGCCACCCTTCGAGGGCCAGGCAGGGTGATACTCCAGACCATGACCCTTTCCAAACTTCGTCGGGAATTGGGCCTCATGGCCGACAAAGGGGGAGGAGAGAGGGCGGGTTTGGGAGCCATATCCGATTTAGTGGGAGGAATATTCAGCAGCGATGACTAACATGGGCAGAGACTGGCTTATAAAAGGCGGAACCATCATAGACCCTTCTACTGGAACCCTGGAGGTGGCAGATATCTTGGTGGAAGGGGGGCAGATCACAGGGGTGGCCCCCTCCATCACCCAAAGGGGCATCCCTGTCATAGAGGCACGAGGCCTATGGGTGGTCCCTGGGCTCATAGACATCCATGTCCATTTCCGGGACCCGGGCTACGAGTACAAAGAGACCATCGAAACGGGCCTAGCAGCGGCAGGGGCAGGAGGATTCACCCAGGTATGTTGCATGGCCAATACCCTCCCCGTCAACGACACGGGAGCCATCACCTTTTATATGGTAGAAAAGGCCAAGAAGGTGGGAGGCCCCCTTCTCCACCCTGTGGGCGCCATCACCAAAGAGCAGAAAGGCGAAAGCCTAGCAGAAATGGGGGACATGGTGGACATGGGAGCCGTGGCCGTCTCCGACGACGGAAATCCCGTTATGAACTCCGAGGTGATGCGCCGGGCCATGGAATACGCCAGCCACTTCGGCATCCCCGTGGTAGACCACTGCGAAGACAAAAACCTTTCGGCAGGAGGATCCATCCATGAGGGGGAAGTATCCACACGGCTGGGCATAAAAGGCATCCCCTCCGCCTCGGAAGAGGTGGCGGTGGCCCGAGACCTGTGCCTGGCTCGGCAGACGGGTACCCGTATCCATCTCCAGCACCTGAGCTCAAAAGGTTCCGTGGAGCTGGTGAAATGGGCCAAGGACCTGGGCATACCCGTGACCTGCGAGGTGACCCCCCACCACTTGGCCCTCACCCACCAGGCCGTGGAGAGTTACGACACCAGTACCAAGGTGAACCCCCCCCTCAGAACTCAGGAGGATCGCCAAGCCCTTATCGAGGCCCTGGCCCAAGGTATCATAGACTGTGTAGCCAGTGACCACGCCCCCCACAGCCTGAAAGAGAAGGATGTGGAGTACGATCTGGCAGCATTCGGCATCTCTGGGGTGGAGACGGCCCTGGGAGTGGTCCTCCAGCTGGTTCATGAGGGCAAACTCACGCCGATGAGAGCAATAGAGACCTTGAGCACGGCACCAGCTAGGATAATGGGGCTAGAAGGTGGCAGCCTTAAGGTGGGTCAACCCGCCCACATCACCCTCATTGACCCCGAGAAAACTTGGCGGGTGAAACCGGAAAAGATGCTTTCCAAGGGCAAAAACACCCCCTTCGCTGGTTGGGAGTTGAAAGGCAAAGCCGTGATCACCATGGTAGAAGGAAAGGTGGTGTGGAAAGACGAGACCATAGGAGAGAGTGGAAATGACCAGAGATAGGAAAAGAGCATTGCTAGCCCTGGCTGATGGCACCTTCTTCGAAGGTTATTCCCTGGGAGCAGAGGGGGAGACGTGGGGAGAAGTAGTTTTCAACACGGCCATGACGGGCTACCAAGAGATCCTCACAGACCCCTCTTACAAGGGTCAAATAGTGACCATGACCTATCCACTAATAGGCAACTACGGCATCAACAGGGAAGATGTGGAGTCTCACCGGCCCTTTGTGGAAGGCTTCATCGTGAAAGAGTGCAGCCGGATTACCTCCAATTGGCGGGCCGAGATGGGTCTGGATGAGTACCTGAGAGAGTACAACATCGTGGGCATTCAAGGCATAGATACGCGAGAGCTCACCATGTGCATCAGGGAAGTAGGTGCCCAAACCGGAGTCATCTCCACAGTAGACCTGGATCCAGGCAGTCTGGTGGCCAAGGCCAGGAGTCTACCCACCTTGGAAGGCAGGGACCTGGTGAAAGACGTAAGCTGTAAAGAAAAGTACGAATGGAAAGAAGGCACATGGAGCCTAGACAAGGGCTATAGCAAGCCCCCAACCAGGGAAAACAGCCCCCACATTGTGGCCTATGATCTGGGCGTAAAGTACAACATCCTGCGGATCTTCACCCAGCTAGGGTGTCGTGTCACCGTAGTGCCAGCCCAAACCCCAGCAGAAGAGGTGTTGGGGCTAAATCCCCAAGGTGTCTTCCTATCCAACGGCCCCGGAGACCCTGCACCGGTGGGTTACGCCATAGAGAACACTCGTAAACTCATGGGCAAGATACCCCTTTTCGGCATCTGCCTGGGCCACCAGATTCTGGGGCTAGCCCTGGGAGGAAAAACCTACAAACTCAAGTTCGGTCACCACGGGGCCAACCACCCCGTCAAGGACCTAGCAACAGGCAAGGTAGAGATCACCTCACAAAACCACGGATTCGTAGTGGACATGGACTCTCTGGGGGATCAGGTGGAGGTGACCCACATAAACCTCAACGACCACACTGTAGAGGGTCTACGCCACAGGGAGCACCCTGTCTTCTCTGTCCAGTACCACCCCGAAGCCTCCCCCGGTCCCCACGACTCCCGCTACTTGTTCAAGAGATTTATCGGCATGATGAAGGAGTGGCACGGCATATAAAAACCTATCCCCTAGTCCATATAGAGGGTGATGCGCTCTCCAAGCCGTTCATATGACAGGTATCGTTGAGGAGAACCAGTTTGGGGACCAGGTAGCCGTAGACCACCCGGGAAAGGGAAGCGTTGTTCAAGCGGAAGTGCCACAGGTTGTTGAGATCCAGGCCCAAAACACAACTGATAATAACACTCAACACCCCCCCATGGGAAACCAGGGCAATCCGGCCTTCATCGTGTCTAGACAGAACCTCCTGAAAGGTACCCAGAACCCGCTCCCCAAAAGCCCCCAGAGACTCGGCCCCCGGAATGCGGGCCTCCACGGGTCGGGAGTACCATAGCTCCAGGTTCCTCCCATCCTCCCGTCTTATCTCCTCTATGGGCCTGCCTTCCCACTGGCCCAAGGCTATCTCCCTGAACCCTTCTAAAACAATGGGCTCAAAGCCCAGCATATCCCCTATGATTTGGGCCGTCTCCAGGGCCCGAGCCAGATCACTGGTATAAACGGCCTCCAGTCCCCTAGCCCTGAGCACCTTCCCCACCCTCCTGGCCTGCTCCCTTCCCAGGTCGGTGAGGGGGGAATTGGTATGTCCCTGGACTTTACCCAGCCGATTGAAGAGAGACTCCCCATGACGTATCAAATCAATTTCTAGCATCCCTGGCCTCCTCCAGCACCTCTCTCAACCTGTCGACGGCCCTGTCCAAACGGTCTCTAGCCTCCTGTTCGTCCCTACCCCAAGCCTCCACCCTCACCTCCAGGTCCACATCGGGACCATAACGGGTGGCCAGGGTCTTGAGATAGACCCCATCCATCTCGTCCATCACCCGCCTCACCAGGGGCCATAAAAAGGACTCATCACCAAAACCGCTCTTCACCAATTCTTGGAGAAGCACACCCCCTTCCCCCCTCCTCTCCAGGAGCCTGGACAATAAAGGCACCACGTCCTCATGAAAGATGGCTTTCATTTCCCCAGGCACACCGGGGAGGGCTATGAAAACCTTGTCCCCATCCTCCAAAAACATGCCCGGGGCAGCACCTACGGGGTTTGGTAAGGGTCTGGCTCCCTGAGGAAGGTAGGCCATCTTCTCCCTCTCGGGGGTGATGTCCGGGGTGTCCACATAGCCCCGCTGATGGAGGACCCTATACTTCTCCCGAATCATACCCAAAGCCTCCCGATTTAGATCCAACTCTCTGCCCAGGGCCTGGGACCATGCTTTCAAGGTCATGTCGTCTCTGGTGGGACCCAGACCACCAGTGGTGATCACAAGATCGACGCCTAAAGAGAGGGCGTGGGTTATCTCACCGGCAATCTCACCTAGCACATCGTCCACAGCGCAGATACGCTTCACAGATACTCCCAGAGCCGTCAATTCCACCGCCAACCAGTGGGAGTTGGTATCAAGGGTCCTTCCCGTGAGGATCTCTCTACCCACAGCGATAATAGCACCTTTCATGCCTTCACCTCCCTGAAAGAGGGGTCCCGGGATTCCCCAAATCCCACTGCCATCCAGTCCTTTATATCCCATCCCATCTTCTCCATAAGAAGATAAAGGAGACGAAGGGGCAGGCCCACAACATTGGAATAGGAACCCCTTATCTCCGAAACGAACAGCCCTCCCATCCCTTGAATCCCATAGGCCCCCGCTTTGTCCATGGGCTCCCCTGTAGCAGCGTAAAACTCTATCTCTTCTTGAGGAAGATGGGCAAAGTGAACCTCTGTGACAGCACGAGAGACCAACTCTTTCTCCTCAAAAACCAACGCCAACCCTGTTATCACCTGATGCCAACGCCCCGACAGACGGGCCAGCATATCTACCACCTCTCTCCTAGAGGAGGGCTTACCCAATATCTCTCCATCCAGGACCACTACGGTATCGGCCCCTATAACCAGGGCCCGGGGGTGACGGGAAGCTCCGTACCTGGCCTTGGCCAGGGCCAAACGTTCTACCAGTTCATGAGGGGATTCGCTCGGACTAGAAGCCTCGTCCACCCGAGGAGACTCCACCACCAAACCCGGAAAGAAAGGGGTTAGAAGTTCCCTTCTCCGAGGAGACGCAGAAGCCAACACAACCCGAGGCAAGGTCATCACCCCGTTCTCCTCCTGTGGGTAGCCATAACCAACCCCGCTCCCAGATAGGTGGTGATCAAAGAAGACCCCCCATAACTCATCAAAGGCAACGGAACGCCTACCACTGGAAGAAGCCCCATGGTCATTCCCACGTTAATAACAAAGTGGAGGGCGTAAATGGTGGCCACCCCCACAACCACGTAGAAAGAGTAGGCATCTCTGGCCTCTACCGCCACGGACAGGGCAAAGAAGACCAAAAAGAAATAGAGGCCCAAAAGGATAACTACTCCCACAAACCCCCTTTCTTCTGCGAAGACAGAGAAAATAAAGTCCGTGTGTTCTTCGGGGAGAAAATCTAGACGGGCCTGGGAACCCCTTAAAAAGCCCTTTCCCCAGATTCTGCCCGAGCCTATGGCTGTCTGAGACTGAAGCACGTGGTAACCGGCATCCTTAGCCATCGCCTGGGGATTGATGAAGGCCAGGATCCTCCTCTTTTGGTAACCCTTCAGGTGGCCCCATACAAAGGGACCCCCTAACACCCCCACGGCGAAGAAGAGGGCCATCAATGTTACAAAGGTCCTTCTTCCCATGCCTTTGACCAGCACCAGGGTACCCGAAAGGGCCAAAAGGATCATGGCCGTACCCAAATCAGGCTGAGTCAGGGTAAGAACAAAGGCGGGCATCACCAGTACCGCTGGCTTCCACAAGTCTTTCAAGGAAAAGCTTCCTTTTTGATGGACCAAAACCCGAGCCAAAGCCAGTACCAGGGCCAATTTAGCTAGCTCCGAGGGCTGGACCTTGACGGGGCCCAGAGAAAGCCACCGTTGGGCCCCCATGGTCACCCTACCCACCACAAAGACAGTGGCCAAAAGGACAAGAGCTCCCAGATAAATGAAATGACAGTACCGCTCCACCTTCTTAAGATCCAAGAGGGAAAGGGCAAACATGGAGGCCAGCCCCACAAAGTTCCATATCAGCTGGCGTTGGAAATGCCCCTTGCCCCCCGTGGCACTGTAAAGGGTGATGAGGCCAGCCACCGTTATAAAAAACAGGGTCAACACGAAAGGTAAGGGTAGATCCCAAAACTTCACCCCCGCTATCCTTCTCTTTCTAGCCATAGCCCTAGCCATGGCCATCCCCCCTTTTGAGATACGCCTTTATCATTTCCCTGGCCAAGGGAGCCGCCGCACTGCCCCCGTGCCCCCCATGCTCCACCAAAACAGCCACCGCTATCTTGGGATCCTCCACAGGGGCAAAGGCCACAAACCAGGCATGCTCCCGCCAGAGAGACGGAAGCTCTTCTTTTCTACCCTCGTCCTCCTTCATGGCCACCACCTGGGCTGTGCCTGTCTTGCCCCCCACTGTAACCCCGGGTATGCGGGCAGCCCTCCCAGTACCATGGGGGTCCTCCACCGCTCCCTCCAAAGCATCTTTCAAAAAGGTCAGATGCCATCTCTTGAAGGGCAGTTTTCTTCTCCCCCTGTCTTTCCAGGGTCGTTCCTTCCCTCCTTTCACCACCTTCAAGAGAACGTGAGGACGGATTTTCCAACCCCCATTCACCACCTGAGAGAGCATAAGATCCAACTGTAAGGGGGTTACCTGTAGATAACCCTGGCCTATGGCCAAGCTCAAGGTCTCTCCAGGATACCACACCTCCCCCAGGGTCTTCCTCTTCCAACGGGAACTGGGTAAAAGCCCCCCTTTTTCATGAGGCAAGTCTATCCCCGTCCTTTTTCCCAAACCCAGAAGATCGCCGTATTTATGGATGGCATCCACCCCCAACTCGTGTCCTAGATTGTAGAAATACACATCACAGGATTCCACAATGGCCCTTCTCAAATCCACGTGGCCATGTCCCCCCTCCTTCCAACACCGGTACACCCGTCCCCCAAAAGGATAACCCCCTGGACAAAAGAACTCGTCCTTAGGTTTCACCTTGCCCTCCTCCAACCCTGCAAGGGCTACCACAATCTTAAATACAGAACCAGCAGGATAGAGCCCTTGAATACAACGGTCCTGAAGGGGATGGAACTTGTTTTGAGAAAGGGCCTCCCACTCTTTGGGTGAAATACCCTTAACAAACATGTTGGGATCAAAGCTCGGGGAACTGGCCATGGCCAAAATTTCGCCAGTTCTAGGATCCATGGCCACAATAGCACCCTGTTTCCCTTTAAGAAGCCCCTCTGCCACCTCTTGAAGATCTAGATCCAGGGTTAGATAGATATCGTCCCCAGGGACAGGCCGAGACGAGTCCTTCAACCTCCTCTTCTTCCCATGGGCATCAACCTCCCATTGCTCCCACCCAGGAGTCCCTCGAAGTACCCCCTCGTATTCCTTCTCCACTCCCGACCTCCCCACCATATCCCCGGGATAGTAATCGTCTGATCTCAGCTCCTTCTCGCCCACCTCCCCCATGTAACCCAACAGGTGAGCCGCTAGAGGACCATGGGGATAGCACCTCTTCCCCTCGGCCACCACCATGGTGCCAGGAAAGAGCCAATCCCTCTCTTCCACCAGGGCCAACTCTCCTTGGGAAAGGTCCCTCTTGAGAATAAGGGGAGTCCACCTGTCCCCCTTGTTTTTGGCCAGCTTTGCCTCCACCTCCACCTTGCTCAGACCCAGGTATTTGGAAAGATTCTCCAGCAAGAGAGGTTTGTCCCCCTTGCCCAGATACCCCGGAATCACGTAAAAGTTGAAAGACGGGCGATTTATAGCCAAGGGTCTCCCTTTTCTATCATAAATCCTCCCCCGAGGAGCCCTCACCTGGTACCTTCTCAGGCAGATGTTCCTGGCCCTCCACCGGTAATACTCACCCCTCACCACTTGCAAGTAGAAGGCCTTGGCCAGGAGGACCAAAACCAATAGGAGAAGAACCCTTTTAAGATAGAGAGATCTTTTCTTCAGCCGGACCAACTCCTTGCCATCATCAATACCCATGGACCATACCCCTCCATCCGCTAACCTTCTTCCAAGAACTCCCTACCTGGAAGGAACCACACCCATAGCATGAGTACCAGTCCATAGAAAAGATGGTGAAGGGTGGGAAAAAGTGGAACTAACCAAAAATCATAGACCAACATGAGTCCTATCCCTGCCCAAAAAGGACCCAAGGGCAGGGCCGCCCCCCCCAAAAGGCCCAAAACCATCGGTATAGCCGAATACCTGATGGAGAAGAGGTCCCCCGGGTCCAAAACCCCGAAGAGAAAGACATAAAGGACCCCTCCCAAGGCTGCCGTCAGGGCTGAAGCCACAAAACCTTTGAGTCTCTCCCCCACGAGGGAAATGCCCAAAGCCTCAGCCACCAAAGGGTCCTCCCGCACGGCAGCAACCCTCAATGCCCGAAGGGGATGAATATAGTAGAAAGCCAAAAGCCAGCATAGCAAGAGATAGATCCCGCCCAGAACCAGTCCTCCTCTGCTTCCCGCCATCCATCCACCAATGGGGGGTATACCCACATAACCCACTGCACCGAAAGTGATGTCGGGCATGTTCAAAACCAAGACCCTAAAAAGTTCCACCAAGGCTAAGGTGGCCAGGGGAAAGACAAGGGGCTTCAGCCTCACCAGGAGAGCTCCCAAAACAAGGGAGATCACAAGGGTCATTCCCAACACCATGGGAAAAGTCCATGCCCCAGGAATACCACCCTTCAAAAGGGCCAGGACTCCTATGTAGGCCCCCAGCCCCCAAAAAGCCGCTACCCCGAAGGAAACAAGGCCAAGCCTTGCCAGAATCACCCATCCCAGGGAGGTACCCACGAGAAGGAGATAAAGATTGACTAAAACCGCCAATCTTCCCCCCGCTCTGGGAAAGACTACCCCAAAAACCAAGAGGGCAAGGGCTAAGAAGACCCCCCTACTCCAAAACATCCCTCCAGCTCCTCCAGGCTACAGCCCCCAAAAGGGCCAGAGCTCTGGCTCCCTCCTGCCACTGGTAACCTGCCCAGAAACCAGCCATGGTCTCAGCTATCCCTAAGATAACCCCTCCCACCAACAGTGGGGTCAACCTCCCTCCCCGGGTGAGAAGGGCTACGGTGAAAGCCGATATGGTGAGTTTCAGACCTTCAAATGGATTGAAGGGATGAAAAAGGGAGAAAAGAAGCCCAGAGACCCCAGTAAGCACCAACCCCCCAAGGAGGAAAAAGGTCTTTGCTTCCACTAAAGAAACCCCCAAGATAGCCACCAGCGTCCTGTCCTGGAGAAATGCCCTCATGGCCAAACCTTTCATGGTGACACGGGAAAAGAGCAACAAGCCAAGAACCACCATCAATGAAACTCCAAACAACACCACAAAGGGCCCAGGCCAAAGAATCCCTCCCAACTTCACCCCATTCCACTTCACCTCCAGAACCCTGTAGTCGACAGTAAAAAGGACCACCATGAAACGCTGGAGAACAAAAGCCAATCCTAAAGTGAAGATGAGGGTAGCCAATCCCCTCAATCTCTTCACCATCACCCATAGAAGGGGAACCCACAAAAAGCCTGAGAGAAAGGCAGGCCCCATGGCAGCATACCAGGGCCATCCTCCCTTCCTGAGGAGCAGCAGATAGATATAGGGAGCAACCAGACCCATCTCGCCAAAGGCGATATTCACTACCCCTGCCCCCTCCCATGAGAAGTAAAAAGCCACTCCCAGTAAGGAATAGAAAGTCCCCAGGGAAAGGGCCACCAAAAGGGTCTCTCCCAGCATCACTCTCCCCAGCGTAATCGGGGTACACCCCCCTCTATCTGGAAAATGACCCGCCTATAAAACCTGGGCTCTCCTCCCTCATCAAAGGAAACGGGGCCCATGGGGGTGAGGACCTTCACTTTTCTCAAAGCCTTGGCCATGTTGCCAGGGGTCAAAGGCTCTCCCCTTTCCAAGAGAAAACGGGCAGCAGCCAATATGGTCTTTCCTGCAGCGTACCCATGCATGGCCAGAGGTTGGGGTGTCACCCCAAACCGTTTGCGAAACGCTTCTACAAAACGATTGGACTCATCCTCAGTCCCGGGATACGGTAGATGGGGAAGCCAGCTGGTGGTACCCCACAAGCCATCAGCCTCCTTTCCAAGCTCCTCGACTAACTCCCTTTCCTCCATGCCGAAGACCCCCAGAAACTCTCCCACCTTGAGCCCATACCTACGAAGGGCCTTCACCATGCGCACGTTGTCGGCAAAGAAACCAAAAGAGACCAACAAATCCACCTTCCCCTTTACCCTGAAGAGAAGGGGAGCCAGAAGCCCCGAAGATGGTTCAAAGCGTTCTAAGGCCACCACCCGAGCTCCATTAGTATTCAACAACTTGGCCAATCTTGTAGCCAAGTCCGTGGCCCCAGGGGTAGAAGGATAGAAAATGGCCACCCTCTGGGGATGGAAAAGCTCCATGATTCCCCGGTGGAGAGCGTCGAGAAGGGCTTCCCCTGAACTTATGCGAAAAAAGAAGGGGTTTTCTCCCTTGGTGAGACCCGTCATAAGGGAAGCCGGAGCCAGATAGGGCACCCTGTGCCTCAGGGCCACTTGGGCTACCGGGCCCACTAGGCTGTCCACGTATCCCCCCGTCAGTATCTGAACACCCCTGGCCACAAGGTCCTCCGCAGCGGCCCGGGCCCCCGGTGGATGGGAGGAGTCGTCCCTAACCAACAGAGTACAGCCCAGTCCCCTGGGCGTCCTGTCCAGAGCCACCGCCAATCCCCTGTGTAGCGCCACCCCCTGGCGGGACAAAAAGCCAGTCAAAGGCTCCACCTCCCCCACCTTCAGCTCCCCTCCCAGCAGGGGCCACGGTACGAGAAGGACCAAACAAAAGATGAACCACCTCATCGCCTTACACCCTCAAACCCAGCCTCTCAAACACCAGCTCCACCAACTCCAAAGGGGGCCTCAGGGCCACCTTTAACACCAAAAGGCCAAAACCCAACTCCCTGTCCTTCAACCTCACCCAGTCCTTCTCAGTGGTCACTACCCAATCCGCCCTCTGGGCCATTGACCTGAAAGCTTCCAAATCTCCCTCTCCATAAATATGATGATCAGGGAAAGCCCTCTTCTCCACTACCCGGGCCCCCAACCTCTGCTGCAAAAGGGCAAAAAATGAATCGGGTCTAGCCAAGGCGGCGAAAGCCGCCACCTCGGCTCCCTCCAAGGTCTCCAACGGCAAAAAGGCGTCCTCTGTGGAAGACCACAGCCCCCTCACCTCCAGGGAGGCCGTGAAAATAGGGGCCCGAGGGGCCAGCTCCACCAGTCTCCCATGGAGGGAAGGGTTCTCCTTCTTCGTGATCACCAGTATATGAGCCCTCTTCAGGGCCTCCAAAGGCTCCCGAAGGGGACCTGCTGGAAAGAGGAGCCCATTTCCAAAACCCACTTCTCCATCTACCAGCACTACATCCATATCCCGGGCAAGGGCCCAGTGCTGGAAACCATCATCAAGAATGACAAATTCAGCCCCCAACTCCTGGATGGCCAAGCGGGCCCCCTCGGCCCGCTTGGCCGCTACCACCACAGAAACCCCGGGCAGGGCCTCCGCCAGCATCACCGGCTCGTCTCCCCCTTCCTGGGAAGAAACCAATGCACCATCGCCTCTGGATACCACCAGCACTTTGTTTTCCTTTTTCCTCCCATACCCCCGGCTCACCACAGCCACCCTAAGGCCTCTTCTAACCAACGTCCCCGCCAGCCAAGCCACCATGGGCGTCTTGCCAGTGCCCCCCAGAGTGATGTTGCCTACGCTTAACACAGGGGCCGATAGGCGCACAGACTCCCTCAATCCCATCCTGTAAATATGGCGCCGAGCCCCAAGGCCCAAACCATAAAAGAGAGAAGCCAGCCTCAAGACCCCTCTCTCAAAAGGGGTCCCTTCACCCTCCCAGCAAACCTGCACCCTCTCCTCCCAAAAGCCTCTACCCATGCGAAGTATACTAACACCACCAGAACAAAAATAGAAACGGACTCCTTCTTTAAATCCTCCTTCCTCGATTGACCCCTTCCCCAAAAAAGAGTACCTCTCCATAGAGATCGATCTTGAAGGGAAAAGGAGGAGAGATGAAAATTCTCTATCTCCTCACAGGATTAGGATTGGCTCTCTCCCTAGTCGCAGATCCACCCCGAACAGGAAAAGCACTAAAGATCGCAGCAAAGAGGTTCTCCAAACTTCTGGGAGAGTTCGCTCTCCTCCTGATTCTCGTCTCCTTAGCTCTCACCCTTTTACCTCCCAGAACTATCCTCTCCTATCTGAAAGGGCCTGGAAAGCTGGTGGGCACAGCCATAGCTGCCCTGATAGGGTCCATCACCTTCATCCCAGGCTTCATCTCTTATCCTCTGGCAGGCATCCTCCATAACCAAGGGGTTCCTTACGTGGTCCTAGCCGCATTCGTAACCACCCTCATGATGGTGGGAATTGTCACCTTCCCCCTGGAACAGAAAATCCTAGGCACCCGCGTGGCCATAGTGAGAAACATCCTATACTTCATCCTGGCCCTCGTTACTTCCCTGGCCATAGGGCTCATCTTCGGAGAGATACCATGAAGACCAAAAAAGGCCTGGCTATCGTCCTCTACTCCCTATTTCTGGGCCTATCCCTGGCCCTGGGCTTCAAACCAGGGATTCAAACAGGGAAAAACCTTCTGGACTTCACCATCCAAATGATGAAGGTCCTCCCCTTCGCCTTTATCCTCATTGGACTCTTCGAAGTTTGGGTACCCAGAGAAGCAGTGGAGAGACACATGGGCAACGCCTCAGGCTGGAAAGGCCATCTGTGGGCCATAATCCTGGCAGCACCCATGGTGGGAGGGCTCTACGTGGCCTTTCCTATGGCCTATACCCTCAACAAAAAGGGGGCAGGGTTGGGAGCGATATTCACCTTTTTAGGAGCTTCCAGCCTCTGCCGGACTCCCATGCTCATTTTCGAAGCCTCATTTCTAGGCGTAAAGTTCTCCCTAGCACGGCTGGCTATTTCCCTCCCCCTTGTGATAGGGAGCTCCGTGATTCTAGGCAGGGCCCTAGAGAGGAAGGGATACGAGATTCACCTGGAAGAATGACTCAAGAGATAAGGCCCTCTTCCAAGACCCGGGCCACGGAGTCCCTGAAGCAGTTGAAGAGAAGATCGGGAAGCTCATTAGTATGGAAAAACCGAGCGTCGGCGGCGTCGTCCCCCGGCCTCAGCTCTCCTCCTGTCACCTCCACAAGGTACATGATGACCAAAATGTGCCCATACAGATCCGCCTCTTCAGCGTAGGCCTCAATGATCCGCACAATTCTACCCTCCAGGCCCGTCTCCTCCTTCAACTCCCTAAGGCAGGCCTGGGGCGGGCTCTCCCCTTCATCGATAAACCCCGTGGGAAATACCCAGGCACCCTTAACAGGTTCCACTCCCCGCTGAATAAGCAACACTTTTCCATCCCTCACAGGTATGGCTCCCACAGAGGGTATGGGATTCTTGTACTGGGTGAACCCACAGGCTGGGCACCGATTTCTTACCCCTTTCCTTCCACGCCTCTTCTCCAGCTTGGCACCACAAAAGGGACAAAAAACGAAGTCTTTCAAGGCTTCCCCCCATCAGAAGTGATTAGCTTATAGACCACTCCCACAGGAAATATTACAACTCCCCATACAAATAAAAGACCAAGACATTGAGAGGGAGTACACCTGGCGGAAATGCTGGCGGAAAGGAGGGTGGACAAGGTCTTAGTGAAGGAGGACATAGGACACAAAGGCCCGGGATTCATTCTGAGGAACGCAGGTACAGAGGTGATAACTACCCAGGTCAGATCTCTAAAAGAGATCCTGGACCAGAAGGAGGTTAAAAATGGAGGTAAAACTTAAACCCATCAAAAAGCTTGAAGTGACCACCGTTATAGACAACTATGCAGACCTCATCCTTCAAGGCAGAGAAGACACTGTCAGGAGGCCTCTCTTCAGAAAAGGGAAGGTGAACACCCCTCTACTGGCAGAACACGGCCTCTCCCTCTTCATCCAAATTCACCATAAGGGAGGAACATTGAGGGTCCTCCTGGACACAGGTCTCACCGAGACGGGCACCTCATACAACATAGCCCACCTGGGCCTCCCCTTAGAAAAAACGGATTACCTGGTCTTAAGCCACGGTCACTTCGACCACTTCGGGGCCCTCTACCAGATTTATGAAAGGAACATCGTCCCCCGGAGAGCGCCTTTCCTGTGCCATCCCTGGGCCTTCCATCAGAGGGGGGTCAGAAGGGAAAACCACCTCTTCCCCTTCCCCAGGCTGGACAGGGAAAGGCTGAAAGGCTTGGGCGTTAAAATCGTGGAAGAGGCTGGTCCCACCCTTCTCGATGAAGTGCTTCTAGTCACAGGAAAGATCCCCAAGAAGACGGATTTCGAAATCGGCTTCCCCATGGGTTATATAGAAATCGATGGTCAGATCCAACAGGACGCCCTTTTGGACGACCAAGCATTAGTGGTCCACGTGGAAGGCAAAGGGCTGGTTGTTATCTCGGGATGCGGCCACTCCGGCATCATCAACACGGTGAATTACGCCAGGGAGCTGACAAAAACAGAGGAGGTTTACGGTGTCATAGGAGGTTTCCACCTTTCCGGACCTGTCTACGAGCCCTACATTCAAAAGACCGTAAACGCCATGAAGGCCATCAATCCCAAACTCCTGGTGCCCACCCACTGCACGGGGTTCGAAGCAGAGATGGCCTTTGCCCAACAGATGCCCCAGGCCTTTGTTCTAAACGCTGTAGGCACCACTTTTGTGATATGAAAAGGGGGCTCCTTCCTGAGCCCCCTTCACCTGCCGACAACCCGGTGATGTTGGGGTGAGAGATACCGATTCCACGCCTCCCGGGTGGGTGAATCTATGAGCCTAACCACCCTCAAATACCGAGTGAAGAGGAAATGGGGCTTCACAGGATCTGTATACACAGGTACCCAAATCTCCTGTCGCTTCGCCCTGTTGCATCGCACACAGCAGGTCACCAGGTTCTCCCAAGTCCACTTCCCCCCCTTCGATCTAGGCACCACATGGTCTATGGTGAGCTCGTGATCCCTGAGGGTCTTGCCGCAGTAAGCACATCTGAAGTTGTCCCGGTAATGGATCATCATCCTAGTGGGTGTGTCCATCACCATGGTAGACCTGATGGAACTAACCCTCACCACTATGGGGAGGGGGTAATCCCTGGAAGGGCTTCTCACCCTCCTGGTGGGATGGTACTCTATAACCAAACACCTACCCAACCACTCCAGGGTTATGGCCTTCTCCCATGAGATGACATCGAAGGGGAGAAAGGCCCTGTTCAAAACCAGACAAAAGAGCTTGCTCAAATTTTTCCCCCTTTAATGTGCTCACTTCCTACTAATGCTTCTATGAGAACATGTCAAGTGTATATTTTCACAAACCTTGGCCCTTGGGCTCCAGGACTTCTCCCAAGATCCCCTTCCTGGTAAAGGCATCATGTTCAGAATCCTGGATTTTTTCTTTCCAACAAGTGAAAGGGCGGGGCATTCCTCCCTTGCCCATGGCTGATAGCTGATGGCTCATGGCTGATAGCAACTAGGAGCTATGAACCATGAACTACGAGCTATGAACTATGAGCTATCATCTCTG
>JAJSAC010000069.1 GCA_024274915.1 Thermodesulfobacteriota bacterium | reverse complement strand
TCAAGCTCTTGGGGCGTGATCTCATCCTCTAGGGTGACTGTCTTATGTTGGATCATTCCCCCCTCGGAGATGATGACAGCCAATACCTTCCGAGATGTTAGGGGGACAAATTGAATGTGGTGAAACCGGGAGGTTCTCAAAGTGGGGATGAAAACAAGACCCATGTGGTTAGAGATGCGGGATAGAATGCGGCAGGCCTCTACCAATACCTCAGAAGGATTCAGGTCTTTTTTAGATAGGAGGTTTTGGAGTTGGGAGAGCTGGTCCTGAAGGAAGGCCGGCGTCGCCTTCTTCTCGCTCATGAGCTCATTGACGTAGAACCGAAACCCCTTGTCAGTGGGTATTCTCCCCGCTGAGGTGTGGGGATGGGTGAGGAAGCCCATCTCTTCCAGGTCAGCCATTACGTTCCTGATGGTAGCCGGGGACACTCCCAGGCCGTATTTTCTGGCAATGGTGCGGGAACCCACGGGTTCCCCCGTGGAGATGTGGGCATGGATCACAGCCCTGAGCACGTTTTTTCCCCTTTTGTCGAGATTATGTTCCATAGTTTCCCCGATTATCCTCCAAGACCTTCTCCAGATGGAAATTTATAGGCTCTGCCCAGGGGGGTGTCAACACTGTTAGCACTCACCTAATTGAGTGGCTAATAATGAGGGTTAAGGGCCTGTATTTGCTTGATTTTATCGCTGTAGGCTGGTAACGTTAAAAAAAACAGGGGGTGGTCATGGAAAGCAGGAAGGTTCTTGCCCTTCCCCGCAGGGAGCTCTTCCAGGTAGCCTCCAGACTCATGGGCATCATAGCCCTGGATGAGGATATCATTCTCCGGAGGATGGCCTTAGAAGGCATCAAGGTGGTGAGGGAAGGGGACTGGTACTGCCTCACCTGGACGGGGGAAACCTTAGTGAGGCGGGTAGGGGGCAGGATAGGAGACAACTCCTTGGAGGTCCTGTTGAGGTGTTACCTCCTCCTCAGAAGGGGAGAAGGGAAAGAGGAGGGGGGCAGGGAAGCTGCTTGATCCCCTTGAGTTTTTGTTTTTTACTCCTGTGCCCAAGGGATGGGTATCTTTTTTTTCTCCCGGTAGTTTGTATTCCTTTTACATTTTGATGGGAGGTTTGCTGTGCTGGTGATTCCCGCGGTAGACGTCAAAGGTGGAAGGTGCGTCAGGCTATACATGGGCGACAAGGATAGGGAAACGGTCTACGGTGATCCTGTAGAAATGGCCATGAAGTGGCAGGAACTGGGGGCCAGAAGGCTCCACGTGGTGGATTTGGATGGGGCCTTCCAGGGTGTTCCTGTCAATTTGGCCGTGGTAAGGGAGATATGTTCTGCCCTTTCCATTCCGGTGGAGGTGGGGGGAGGGGTTCGATCTCTGAAGACCATAGAGGTCCTGTTGGGGGCTGGAGTAGAGTGGGCTATTCTGGGTACTATGCTGGTGGAGGACCGGCATATGGCCAGGGAGGCAGCCAGATCCTTTGAGGGCCATCTCATTGCTGGTATAGACGCTCGGTCAGGATGGGTGGCAGTGAAGGGCTGGGAGGAAGGCACTTCTTTGAACGCTTTGGAACTTGCCCGCTGGTGTGAAGGGGAGGGTTTCTCGGCCATTATTTATACAGACATATCCCGGGATGGGACTCTTGCAGGGCCCAATCTGGAAGAGACGGCCAGGATAGCCCGGGAAGTCTCTATTCCTGTCATTGCCTCTGGAGGGGTCTCTTCCTTGGAGGATGTCTTGGAGGTTGCGAAACTGGAGCCTCTGGGAGTGATGGGGGTCATTGTGGGCAAGGCCCTCTACGATGGCAGGGTGGACCTGCGGGAGGCCCAAAGGATCCTGGACGGAAAAGAGGGGTAAGAGAGATGGAGGAAAGGGTAAGGCTACTGCTGGTGGACGATGAGCCCCATTTTTGTAAAGTGATGGCCATGCACCTGGCTGACGAAGGCTACCTTGTGGCCACGGTCACCAACGGTGAAGAGGCTCTGGAGCGTTTCAAGGCCGAGGATTATCACCTGGTTGTCACCGATCTCAAGATGCCCGGCATGGATGGTTTGGTTTTGCTGGAGCGCATAAGGGACCTTTCCGCCCATGTTCCTGTGGTTGTGCTGACAGCTTACGGCACGGTGGACACGGCGGTGCAGGCCATGAAGCTGGGGGCATTTGACTACATTCTCAAGCCCGTAGATGTGGACGAGTTGAAGATGGTGGTGGCCAGGGCTCTGAGGATGCAGGAGATCACCAAGGAGAACCTGGCCCTTAAAGCTTCCCTCAGTGCCCTTTACCGGGAGTTTTCCCTGGTGGCCGAGAGCACGGCCATGCAGGACCTCTTTCCCACTATCAGAAAAGCCTCTGAGGTGGATAGCCCCCTCTTGATTTGTGGAGAGACAGGGGTGGGCAAGGAGCTGGTGGCCAGGGTGATTCACGCTAGTGGTGCCCGAAAGGAAGGCCCTTTCACCGTGGTGGATTGTTCCTTCTTGGAACCTGAGAGGGTGGAAGGGGTGCTCTTTGGAAGCGAGGGACTTGTTCCTGGAAGGGCCCGTCTCGCCCAGGGAGGAACCCTCCTGCTGGACCAAGTGGATGAACTTTCCCCCGGTGCCCAGGCCAGGCTTCTGCGATTTTTGGAGGAACAGAGGGTGTCAGCCAAGCCTCAGGTGAGGGTAATGGCCACCACCACGGGGGACCTGGAAAGATTGGTGGAAGAGGGTGTCTTTCGTAGAGATCTTTTCTACAGGCTTCGGGTGTTAGAGATCACCATTCCACCCCTTAGGGAGAGGAAGGAGGATATACCTCCTCTGGTGGTCCACTTTGTCAAGAAATATGGGAGCCGCCTGGGTACCAGGGTGGAGAAGGTGTCCACTAAGGCCATGGATTTGCTCATCTCCCACCCTTGGCCTGGCAATGTGCGAGAGTTGGAGAATGTGATAGAGAGCGCCCTGGCCTTCTGTGATGAGAATGAGAGGGTGCTTACCGAGCAGCATTTGCCTCCTTGGATCCGAGGGGGAACAGTAGAAAAAGGGTGGCCAGGTTCTCTCATAGATGCTGTGGAGAGCTTGGAGAAGGAGATGATCACCCAGGCCCTCCAGGAGTGTGGTGGAAATCAGACCAGGGCGGCGGAAAAGCTGGGAATCACCAGGAGAATGCTCCAATACAAGATGAAGAAGTACGATATCAGGGCCAAAAGGGTGGTCTAAATACCTTGGGCCTACTCCTGGAGATTTGGGGATCGTTTTTCTTCTGCAGGTGGATGAACCGGGCCTATTACCATTAGATCCTTCTCTCAGGGTCTTCTCCCCACGGCGCCGGTGGTAGGGTTCCAGGAGTTTCTCCCCTTCGTTGGTACCAACAGGCTCATGGGAAGGTGCGCGGGCTTTGTGGATGTTCACCTGCTGGCAAGGGGGTCTAGAATTTAGGTTTAAAGGGCTTCTGGAGCCCAGGGGGTGGGGGAGGTGACAACCCTTTGGGGAGCTGTGTAAAAAGGAGGTGAGGAGGATTGGATGATTCCTTATCCCCGCATCAATCCCGTGATTTTGAAGATAGGTCCTCTCCAGGTCCGGTGGTACGGCATGATGTATCTCTTGGGCTTTCTCTCGGGATACCTCCTGCTTAAAAGGGTGGCGAGGGATAGGGGAGTAGAAATCACGGGCAGGCAACTGGAGGGGCTTTTGGAGGCGGTGGTTTTGGGTGTAGTCCTAGGTGGCAGGCTGGGCTACGTCCTCTTTTACAATTTGCCATACTATCTTCAACATCCCTTGGAGATACTGGCCTTCTGGCACGGTGGCATGTCCTTTCACGGCGGACTTTTGGGGACCACTGTGGCTGGCTACATTTACTGTAGAAAGGCGGGGATGGATTTCTGGAAGATGGCCGACTCGGTGGTGATTGTGGTCCCCATAGGATTGGGCCTTGGCAGGCTGGGGAACTTCATAAACGGTGAGTTATACGGGAGGGTGACCAGTCTCCCCTGGGGCATGGTCTTTCCTGGAGCGGGGCCCTTTCCCCGGCACCCCTCCCAGATTTACGAGTTTTTGTTGGAGGGGGTGGTGCTTTTCACTATCCTCTGGTCGTTGAGAAAACGACCATGGCCTGATGGGTCTCTTCTGGCTCTTTTTTTGGTGTTCTATGGTGTGTTTAGGATCTTTGTGGAGTGTTTCCGCCAGCCCGATCCCCAGTTGGGATTCGTTGTGGACCATATCACTATGGGGCAGGTCCTGTCCTTGGGGATGGTGCTAGTGGGTTTGATTGTCTTCGTCATCAGGCGCTCCGGGAGGGTTTCCCTTAGTTGAGCCTCTTTTTTTCCTCAGAGACCAGTACAGATCCGCCAGTAGACCGACAATCAGAATGAAGAGAATGAGATTGAGCCAGTGGATGGCCGCAAAGGACCTGAGATAGACCCAGGCGGTTTCCAGGAGTCTAATGATCCAGTGGTATGGTGGGGTGGGCAGCTTAACCAGTTCTACCTTGACTTGCTCTCTGCCCACATGAACCTTTAGATAGTGGTAGAAGTCGTGCTCTGGGTTGTTGCCCACAAGTTCTGCCCCTGCTCCTCCTGTGATGGTGAAGGGCACTCCGTGCCACTTGCCGGTGTAGTAGGCGTGGATGTGGGAGGCGAAGATATGGGTGACGTTGTAACGGGCAAAGAGTTTTGCCAGCCTTTCTGCCTGGTTTTTGTCTTTGAGGCTGTGGGCGAAGACTTTTCTGCCCAGGGCAATCACAATTCTGCTTCCCAGATTTCCCTGATGAGGGTTTCTGGGGTCGTACAGGGGGACGTGGAAGAAGACGAAACGGTGCTTGCATCCCTGGGACTTCTCCAATTCTTCCTTCAACCAGTCCCATTGCCAGGGCTCTAAACCCGTTTCGTTGGCGTCATCCAGGATAATGAAGCAGCTCTCTCCCACGGTGAAGGAGTAGTAATAGGGACCGAAGAGTTGGTAGTATAGGGCCCTTCCACCTTCTCGGAGTTCGTGGTTGCCTATGGCCGTCAGCAGGGGCTTGGGGAAGCTCTTTATCTGGTCCAGGAAGTATCGAAACTTTTCCTTTTCCCCGTCAAAGACCAGGTCTCCCAGATCCATGGCGAAGAGGATCTCCCTGTCCGACGCCACCTCCTTGAGCAGTCCCCGGAAAACCCTGCTGCTGTTCTTGTTGTCACCAAAGACAGCAAAGGAGAAAGGCTCTTTTACTTTCATCCCCTCGATGCGCTTTATGGCCTTGTAGTTCCAGTACCTGACGTCTAGGGGTGAGAGATAGGAGATGAGGGACAGGATGGATGTCAAAAGGATGAGAACAATGAGGGCGGAGCGAAAAGCCCTCCTCTCGGCTAGATAGGCTGTCGCTGTCTTAGTCCCCATGCTCATCTGAGTAGCACATGGTCTAAGGTTTTGCACATTCTTTCCTTTATAGTATATAAAAAATAACTATAGAAACACTCTCATTTATTGTTATAATCAACTCAACAGCTGTAGAACCTCTAAAGTCAAAGGGAGGTGGCAGGTGAAGATCTTAATAGTTCTCAATCGCAATCCCTACGACGGTACCGATGTAACGTGGAATGCACTCCGTTTGTGTGAGAAGCTCCTGGAGCAGGGGGCCGAGGTGAGGCTCTTTCTCATGAATGACTCGGTGGACCTGGCCAGGGATGCCTGTAAACCCCCCGAGGGTTTCTACGATTTGGGCCAGATGCTCAAAGACCTCATAGCTAAAGGTGTTCCGGTGAAAGTGTGTGGCACGTGTAAGATCCGCTGTGGCCTCTACAAAGGAGAACCTTACTTTGAGGGTGCCATGGAGGCAAAGATGCCTGAACTGGCAGAGTGGATCTTGGAGTGTGACAGGGTGATTAGTCTTTGACATTACCTCTTTTTCCTATTCACCATGTAGTAGAAGGCCGGTACCACGTTTAGGGTCAGGAGGGTGGAGAAGGTGAGCCCTCCGATCACCACCACGGCCAGAGGTCTTTGGATTTCTGAGCCCGGTCCATGGTTAATAGCCGCCGGTAACAGGGCCAGCACCGTGGTGAGGGTGGTCATGAGTATGGGTCTTGTCCTGGATCGGGTGGCTTCCTGAAGGGCGGTAACCAGGTCTTTCCCCTTTTCCCCGTGTCTCTTAACCGTGTCTACCAGCACAATGGCATTGTTCACCACGGTGCCTACCAACATGAGGGCCCCCACCATGGCCGAGACGTCCACGTTCTCCCTGGTGATCAGAAGACCCAGCAGCGCCCCTATGAAGGAGAGGGGAACGGTGGTCATGATGACCCAGGGTATCCTTGCCTCCTGAAACTGGACCACAAGGATGAGATAGACCAAGATCACAGCTGCAATGAGGGAGAAGAGGAACACTAGGGCTGTGTTAACCAGGTCCCTGTACTGGCCAATCACCATGGCCTGGTAGCCCTGGGGGAGGATCCTTTTCACCAGGTTTTCTACGGATCGGGCTGCGGAGAAAATGTTTCCTCCCACATCGGCCGTCAGGGTCACTTCTCGGGCTCCATTCACGTGGGTGATCATGGGTGGCGCTTCTCCTTCTTCTATCTGGGCCACGGCGCAAAGGGGCACCATGGAGCCGTCCTTCTTTGTTATGGGTAGGTGTTTAAGGGCTTCTATGGTTTGGCGAAACCGGGATGGGTATCTCACCCAAAGGGGGATGGACATCTGTCCCTTAATTACTCGTACAGGCACTAGGCCGTAAATGGCGTCTATGATCCGGGAGAAAGTTTCTCCATCCACCTGATAAAATGAAGCCTTTTCTTTATCCAAGGTGATGTTGATTTCAGGGATCTTGATCTTGTAAGGATTGTTTACAGCAGCGATTCCTGGCGTATTTGACAGCAGTTTTTCTGCTCTATCAGCTAGATCCAGGAGCCTTTCTTCCTTTGGACCTATGATGGTCAGGCCAAAGAGGGCGGGCAGTCCCGAGAAGCTCTCCTCCATCTTTTCCGAGGTGGGTTGGTTTATGAAGAAGAGCACTCCTTTCATCTGGGCCAGTCTCCCTCTCCACCGGTTTATGATTTGCTCCACCCGCTCTCTTCTCTTGTTCTGGGGTTTGAGTTTGGCCACGATTTCCCCCTCGTTGGCAGGTTCTACCTGGAAGGTCCCTTCGGCGGAGCCAATGCGCATGTAGGTGGTGGTCACATTGGGATCCTCTCTGAGCATCTTTTCTACCCTTTCACCCATCTGGGCTGTCTCTCTCAAGGAAGTGCCCGGGGGCATCACCAGGCTTACCAAAACGGCTCCCTCGTCTACCGGGGGCAGGAAAGCGAAGCTATTGAGCAGGGTCAGCCCACCTGCGAGGAAGATGAGGAGGGCAAAGGAGGCCGCTATGAGCCTACCCGGGTGTTTTATGGCTCTAGATAAGGTCCTGGAGTTGAAATCTATAAACCTCTCCAGAATGGGAAGGCGGGGTGTTTCTCCTTTCTTTCGGAGTATCCAAGGGGCCAGCCCTGGTACTAGGGTGGAGGCGATGATGAATGATGCCAGGAGGGTAAAGGCTACTGCCAAGCCAAAGGGCCTGAAGAAGAGTCCGGCGGGTCCGTGGAAGAAGGCCAGGGGTAGAAAGACTACCACCGTGGTCAGGGTGGAGGTGAGGATGGGGACGATCATCTCTCTGGCTCCCCGTACCACCGAGGCAAAGACCTCTTCTCCTTTTTCCCTGTGGTGGTAGATGTTTTCCATCACCACTATGGCGTTGTCCACCAACATACCCAGGGCTACGGTGAGGCCGTTGAGGGTCATGAGGTTCAGGGAAAGACCCCAGGCTCTCATGAAAATGAAGGCCAGCATCATGGAAAGGGGAATGCTTACAAAGACCATAAGGGTGGCCGAGAAGCTTCTGAGGAAATAGAAGAGCACCAGGGCCGCTATGAATCCTCCAACGAGGAGATTGGTCTTCACGGTTCTGGCGGCCATGCCGATGAGCTCGGCCTGGTCGTACCATATTTTCATGGTCAAGCCAGGGGGCAGGGTGGCCTTTTTCAAGAAGGTCTTTACCCTTTTGGATACGGCCATGGTGCTGGCGCCTCTCTGTTTAATGACTGTGAGGATGACGGCTTTTTCCCCGTCGGCCCGAACCACGTAACGTTTGGGCTCTGCCCCTTGATACACCCGGGCTACCATGGAGAGGGTTACAGGGTTGTGGCTTGGATTCTTCACGATGACGTGTCGTAGTTGCTCTATATTTGGGGTCACGTTGATTCCCCGGATGAAGAAGTCCCGGTGGAATCTCTCCATGAAACCCCCGTTGGAAAGCTGGTTGTTCTCTTTCACAGCTTTCAGGATGCTGTAGAGGCTGGTGCCGTAGCGAGCCATGGACTGGGGGTCTATTTCCACCATATATGCGGGTTTCTCTCCGCCTATGACAGAGACTCGGGCTATCCCTTTCAGGGCCTGGAGACCGGGGACCAAGACCTTTTTGGCGAATATGCGGGCCTTCTGGGGACTGATCCCGTGGATGATAAGGCTGATGCCCATCATTTCCTGCATGGCCGAGCCCACGTCTTCCAGGGTGGGTTTAACCCCGGCGGGAAGTTGGTTCTCCGCTTTGGAGAGAGCGGCTACCACCAGGGTCCGGGCCTCCTGGTGACTTGTGCCCCATCCAAACTCTACCGTTATTTGGGAGAATCCCTCGGCTGAGGAAGAGGAGACCCTTCTCACCCCGGGTATCCCCAGCATGGCCGACTCGATGGGGTTTGTCACTGTGATCTCTACGTTTTTGGGGGAGACGCCGGGATGGTGGGTTATGATGTTGAAGACGGGGAAGGAGAGCTTGGGGAATATGTTGACGGGGAAGGAGAGGTAAGAAAGGGCACCTCCGAAGAGGATGATGAGTAAGAGAATGAGGGTGAGTACGGGACGCTTGACCCACCAGGCCATTCAGTCCTCCTTGTGGATGTACTTCTTGATGTTCTTGTACTCTTCCTCATAGGCCCTTTTGGCCCAGATTCTTTCGCCCTCTTTCAGGCCCGAGAGGACCTCTACGAGCCCCCTGTTTGTGCTGGTCCCTAGCTTCACCTCTCTTTTTTCTAGCTTCCCTTGGGGAGAGACCACAAAGACAAAGAACCGTCCTCCCTTTTCCACTACGGCCTGGCTGGGAATGGCCGATACCCTTTTGAATTCCAAGGTGATCTCTACAGATACCGGTGAGTTCAGCAGCTCAGAGGGCAGAGGGGTGTCGGGGAGAATTCGGGCGTTCACAAATCCCATTTGTCCAGGGAGGATGTCTTCTACTCTGCCCGTAAGCATTTTCCCGTCGGGGGTCCATATGTGGGCCTTCAACCCTTTATGTATGTGGGAAGCCATTTCCGTTGGGACCTTTGCCTGGACGTAGAGGCCTTCGGTGGGAAGGATAGTGATCAACTCCTGGCCTGGAGTCACCATGGACCCCGGCCCTTTGGCCACTTTCAAGATCACTCCATAGGCGGGGGAAACCAGTTCTGAAGCCTTCATCTTGTAGGATAGCAGAGCAACTTTGGCTTTTAACTCCTGGTATTGGGCTTGGGTTTGAAAAAACTCTAGCCTGGATATGAGCCCTAATTGGAGGAGCCTTTCCTTCTGCCTCAGAATCTTTTTGGCAATCTTTAGCTGGTTCTTTGCCCCTTTTAGCTCGATTTTCGCCTTTATGGGGTCTACGCGTCCAATCTTTTCACCCCTGGTCACCTTCGAGCCTTGCCCTTTAATCCACAAGATCTCCCCGCTGGATGGAGAGGACAGATGAATAAGGGCGGTGGATTCCACCTTACCCATGAGTTTTTCTACTATTTGAATATCAACCCTTTTGACTGTATAGGTTTCCGGTATCTGAGCCAGAGTAGGAGAAACGCTGACAGCCAATAAAAAGATTAAAAGGGCAAATATGAGATTACTCATTTTTGCCTCCGTTTCGGAGTATGTATTCTAAGATGTCTTTAATATACTGGTAGTCACACACAACTTCTGTCAGGTTGAGGGTTTTCTCTCTTATTTTTCTTCTGGATTTGATGAGCTCTTCAACATCTATAGCTCCAAAAGAGAAAGCTTTTTGCAGCTTTTGGTTCATTGTTTGGTATAGCTCTGTTTCCTTCTTTATAGTCTTGTATTTTTCATATTCCCTTTTTAGTGTTGTTATTAGAGTGTTAGCCTTAAGCTTTAGCTTTCTTCTCAAATTGGCCATTTGAAAGTTTATCTTTTCTGCCTCTACCTTTTTCAGTTTCACCTTTCTCTCTCTTACCCCTCCGTCAAAGAGGGGGATGGAGACCCCGGCACACCATACCCAGTAATCGCCGGTATCGCTTTTTTCCCTGTGGACCACGTATCCCCCCTGGAGCTTCAGATGGGGCAGGAAGGAGAGCCTTTCCGCCCGTGCCTCCTCCAGGGCCTTTTCCCTTTGGGTTTGGAGGGACTTCATCCGGGGAGAAAAGTTGATCAAGGCTTTGAATAGAGCCTTTTCGTCAATATTTATAGGTATGGGTGGGGACTTAGGGGGTTTGGATTTGGGGAGGCTGATCCTGAAATCAGGTACCCATGCTCTCATCTGGGCCAGGGCCAAGGCTTTTTCCATTGAGGCGCTTTCTGCGTTTAACTTGGCTTCCTGGAGATCAGCTTCGGCCTTTATGAGATCTACCTCTGGAAGGGCACCTTTTTTCACTAGGGTCTGAGTCTTTTGGTACAGTTTTGAGGCCCACTCCAACTCTTCCTGCGCTAGCTCCTCGCGACTAAGGGAAACAACCAGTTTGTAGTAGCTTTTGGCCACCTGCTGGAAGATGCGCCATTTCTCCATTCTTTGGTGCTCTTGGGCCATTGAGTGCTCGTATTTCAATGCCCTGGCTTTCATGACGTGTTTGCCAAAAATGTCCAGATCAACGGTGGTGAGGAACTCTTGATCCCTGTAGAGGTCTTCCTGGTGGGAATCGTAAAGGGTGAAATTGGTTTCAAAGGAGACCTGAGGCCAGCCAGCCCTTTTTTCTATCTCATTTCTACGGATGGCTTCGTCTACCTCCCTTCGGGCAGCCTTGATGCTGGGTGAGACCTTGAGGGCCCTTTGAAAGAGGGAAAAGGTTGGGCTTTGGCTATAGACAGGGGGGAGGGGCAGGATGAAAAGGAAGCAGAGAAGTGCAGTTAAGGTGGTATGGATATTTAGATTTCTCATGACCCCTCCTTTTGTCCGCTGGGAATGTCTAGCGTTTTCCCACCGAGGTGTTTTTCCTTCAAGACTTTTGGGGGTGGGTTGTTAGGTTTGCTCCCTGGAGTGCTTTCCTCTTTTTTGTTCTTTTCAATAGCAAGCAAAAAGTACCGAGGGGATCTGCCTATCACCTGGACCCTTTTACCTGCCCTTTTAGCCATGTAGGAGACACCTTTGAGCCTTTTTCTTTTGATGAAGATGTAGAGGAAGGGCTGATCTTTGACGGTTCTTCTCAGGACGCTCTTCTTTTCCACTACTTTTATCGGTTTTCCTGTGTAAAAAGCCAGGGAGAATTTGGTGGCCCTGTAAGCCACCACAGGGATCTCGGGTTCCAAGCAGGCACTGTCTAACACAGGGGCGGCGGAGTGATACCGGGCTAGGGAAGGAGCTACCAGGAGTAGGGCGCTAAGGTAGAGGATAAGGGTGATCCCCAGGATTTTGTAAAGGCCTCTCTGACTTAGGAAACCGGGCTTGGTGGTCCAGCTGCCAGCCAGCAACAGGGCCCAGGCGGGGAAGGTGGGAAGGATGTAGTGGGGGAGTTTGGACTTGGAGAGGGTGAAGAATAGGAGGGGCAGAAGGATCCAGGAGCCCAGGAGTATGATTTCCTGGGTGTGGGTGTGGCGCAGTTCCTTTAGAGACCCAGGGATCTCTTTCAGGAGCCAGGTCCAGGGAAAGAGGCCTACCAGGACTACCACGGCATAGTAATAAAGGGGGCCTTCCCGGTGGAACTTGGGGGTGAGGTACCTTATGACGTTCTCATCCCAGAAGAACCTGTAGCAGTAGCCGGGGTATTTCAGTTCCGCCAGGATGTAAACGGGGAGAGTCACAACCAGAAAGACCATGACCATGGATAACCAGGGAATGGAGGGTCTCTCCCCTCTTCTTATCTGGTAAATGAGGGGTGGCAGCAGGACCATGGCGGGTATGAGAACTCCGATGGGTCCCTTGGTGAGGAAGGCCAAAGTGGCCGATAGGGCCGAGAGGCGTAGAAGGCTTTTATCCTTCTGAGTGAGTCCCAGCCAGAATAGGACTATGGCCCAGGTGATGAAGAGGGTGAGAACCGTGTCAGAGATGACTATATGGGCGTAAATAGCGTATATGAAGGAGGTGGCCAGGATGATCCCTGCCCACAGCCCTCCCTCTTTTCCCCAGAACCTTTTGCCCAGGACCATAGTGGCTAATACTCCCATGATGGCTGCCAAGGCTGAAGGGAGGCGGGCGGCGAATTCCCTTATGCCCCATATTTTGAAAGAACCTGCCACCAGCCAGTAGTAGAGGGGAGGCTTTTGGTATCGCACTTGGCCGTTGAGGGTAGGGGGTAGCCAGT
Organism: Thermodesulfobacteriota bacterium; assembly: GCA_024274915.1. GTDB lineage: Bacteria > Thermosulfidibacterota > Thermosulfidibacteria > Thermosulfidibacterales > B14-G1 > B14-G1. The sequence continues at coordinate 9,344 of JAJSAC010000069.1, read as the reverse complement.
GCCCTTCTTTTGCTATCTCTCTTGCTACCTCGGCGTTTCTCCCTTCGTCGGGGTCGTAGAGGGAGTAGGCACCCAGACCCACAAAGAAGAGAGAGACACACAGGAGTAGAGCTGTGATCAAGGGTGGAAGGGTGAAGGCCTCTTTCTGTCCTGTCATGGGATCAGGCTAGGAGGTGGTAGATAGGTATACAACTCAACAAATTTGTAAGGCCTTTTCTGCCGTATCCCTCTTTTTTGCATCTTGAGGGAGGAGGTTGCTGTGTGGGCAAAAAGGTGCTTCTGCCCCTTTTGGTTCCAGGGGGTGTTGGGAGCTTCTCATGATATGGGATAAGTGTTATCCCATATAGGATTTTGCTAGGGACGGGGGAGGGATGGAGGGTTTTCTAAGAGGGATGCGGGGACTCAGAGTAAAGCTCATCCTTGCCTTCTTGTTGGTGGGGTTGGCTCCCCTGCTGGGGGCCATGTGGGTGGCCACGGAGACTGTCTCTGACATGCTGGAGCGGGACATTGTCTACAAGTTGAATCAGGCCGTGGCCCAGGCAGGGAGGTACATGGAAGGGGAAGGTAGTCGCCTTGCCATGGTGGCTTACATGGCCTTGAACGACAGCTCCTTGAAAGGGCTTGATCTTAGGGCTTCTACACAGGAGGCTTTGGAGATTCGGAGGAGCCGAAAGGTGGACTTTGTGTGCGTTTGTAATGGCTCAAGGGTAAAGGGTGATCCCGATATAGGATTACCCCAGGGAAGTGGAGACCTTCCCCAGAGCTTCGGTGTGACCATGGTGATCTACAGGGGGGAGAGTCTGCCTGCATTGGTGGGTGTGTACAGGAAGGGGCGATGGAAAGGCGTGGCTGGCAAATTGGTGTCCACCTCCTTCTTAGAGGACCTGGAGGAGCTTACGGGAGTAGAAGTGGCCGTTTGCCTTAAGGGGGGTAGGAGGTGGGGTGTGCCTGGGAACCTGTCTGACGCAGAGAAGAAGAAAATGGAAAAGTGGCTTGAGCGGGTGACGAGGAAAGGGGTTCCCTTATACGACGAAGAAATGGAAATGGGCAGCCAAGAGTACAAGACAGTTTTTGTCCCTCTGAAAGATTGGAAGGGAGAATTCTTGGGAATGTTTATGTTCAGCCTTTCCGATAGGCAAACCTTCGAGTCTTTGCTGGTAGGCAATAGGTATTTTGCCATCATCATGGGATTGGGGGTGTTGCTCTCCGTCCTACTAGGCTGGTGGGTGGCGGGACGGATCTCCGAGCCTGTGCAGAAGTTTGCCGCTTCCGCTGACAATATAGCCCGGGGCGATTATTCCATAGAGGTGCCTCTAACCAGGAGAAAGGACGAAATTGGCGATCTGGCCCGGGCCTTCGAGAGGATGCGCCAGGGCTTGAAGGAGGCCCAGATGAGGGAGAAGCTGGCTTCCCTGGGAGAGCTTTCCGCTGGCCTGGCCCACGAGATCAGAAACCCCCTGGGCATCATAAAAAATGCTGCCGAAGGGCTGGTGGCCAGGGACAGGAGCCGGGAGGAACAGGTCCTGCTCCTGGGCATCATTATCCAGGAGACCAGGCGACTCAACAAGCTGGTGACGGACTTCCTGGATTTTGCCCGGCCCAGGGCCCCTGAAAAGGCGGTGGCTTCCCTCAAGGAACTGGTGGAGGAGGTGGTCTTTTCTTTGGAAGGGGAGGCCCGGAAGGAGGGGGTGAACCTGGTAGCAGATCTGGAGGACGTGGCCCTGCCCATGGACGGGCATCAGATGAGGCAGGTGCTCCTCAACCTTCTCCTTAACGCTTTGGAGGCCACTCCCGACGGAGGAGAGGTGAGGGTTTCCCTCTCCCGGGTAGGGGCTTGGGCCCTATTGAAGGTGGAGGATACGGGCAAGGGCATTCCCCGGGAGTATCTGGACAGGATTTTCGATCCATTTTTCACCACCAAGGAGAGGGGAACGGGCCTGGGCCTGGCCCTGGTTTATCGCATGGTGGAGGCCCATGGGGGTACCGTCCAGGTGGAGAGCGACGAGAAGGGTGCCCGTTTCACCGTGAGGCTACCCATGGCCTGAGGACGTGAGATTTCTATAGGGGTTCATGGGCGCCTTCAGGATTTCCCCCTTTTTCATGAAAACCAGGCGGGTGGCTATTTCCCGGGCCTCTTCCCGGTTGTGGGTGACGTGGATGAAGGTAAAGCTCAGTTCCCTGTAGAGGCGGAGGATCTCTTTTCTCAGCCTCCGGTTGAGGTCTGGGTCAAGGCTGGAGGGGGCTCGTCCGCAAGGAGTACCCCGGGTTTCAAAACCAGGGTCCGGACCTCCAGAGCCCCGGTTTGGATGAGGTGGCTGATGAAGAAGCCTGGCGGAGTGATAGGGTGGCTCCCAGGGAGGCATAAGGAATGCTGCTTACCAGGCTGTTGCCTGCCTTTTCCAGGGAGGGGTCCACGGTGGAGAGGAGGGACCAGGGTGGGGACCAGTCGCCTGACCATTTTGGCTAGAGCCCAGCCCACTCTTTGAGGAAGGGCTGGATCTCCCTCATTTTTTTAGCCACCCGGGCGTAGTCCACCTTTATTACCTTGATCTCCTTCAGGGATTTCAGCTCGGAGGGAGGGGCTGCTCCCGGGTGAAGGGGAATCTGGGCACAGTCGGCCTGGGCCAGTTTCTCCTCCGTTTTAGGAGGAAGAAAATAGTCTATGAGCTTCCTGGCAGCTTCCGGGTGGGGGGCGCCTTTGATGAGGACCACGGCGTTGGGCATTACCAGGCAGCCCATCTCCCCCGGTCCCTGATCGGGATATACCAGGGTGACGGGTTTGCCCTGTCTCATGCGGTTTACCACGTCGTCGCTGTCCGCCAGGCTGAAGGCGTAGCGGCCCGAGGCCACGAAGTCGGCGCTCTCTCCATTGCTGGTGGAGATGGCCACGTGGTTGGTGGTCATGTCCTATAATCCCTGTAAAAATGAGATGGCCTGGGCTATCAAGGAGTTACTCACAAACCCTTGATATGAAAGGAGGTACCCAAGTACCACTTAGCAAAAGGATCAGCAAGGCCTAGCAGGAGCTTTTGGAGAAGGGGAAAGTCCTTGTTTAGTCTGGGCTATCCGTTTTTACAGGAGAAATGAGACTTGACCGAGTTCTCTTTTATTTTCTCAATTGTATAGAATATATGCTCTCTCATTCTAGTAGCAGCTAGTTCAGAGTTCCTTCCTTTTATAGCATCCAGTATCTTGTAGTGCTGATCAGTTAGATCCCGCCTAACATTAAATCCGTAATCTACTTTGTACTTTAATTCTAAAGTAACTTGTTTAATCCACTCTGAAAATGTCTGCATAACATGTACTAACATCTTGTTCCTCGAAGCAGCTGCTATTAAAAGATGGAATCTCAAATTAAGATCTTGGTCAGACCTGGCTCTATTTCTTGGGCTTCTCTCCATTTTCCTAAGGCACATCTCCATTTCCTTTATCTCATTATCAGTAGCAAGCTCAGCTGCTTTCGAAGCAGACCATGTCTCCAAAACCATTCTGATTTCCATTAAATCAACTAAAGTTTCTTTCCTCTTGATGAATTCCTCGAAAACACAGTACAAAGGTTCACTTGTTAAGGATCTAACATAGGTTCCCTCTCCATGTCTTTGTTCTACTATGCCCATGCACTCAAGTTTAAGAATCGCTTCCCTTACAGAAGATCTGCTAACATTCATTATCTCTGCTAATTCTCTTTCGGAAGGTAACTTATCTCCAGGTTTTAATTCACCATTTTTTATCAATTCCTTTATCTGCTCGTAAACCTCTTCCCTAACTTTTCTTTGAGATAGCCTTCTGAACATATCTAATGGTTTTGCTCCTCCATTTTCTATTTTACTCTTAAAGCACAAATCTCCCCTTATAGTCAAGCTAGAACTAAAATTTTTGAGGATAATCTTCAGTGCACCTTTTTAAATAGCTATTAGCTTTGGGCAAACCTACTGTGTATTTCTACGCAAGCCTCCAGAAGGAAGGTCGCCATGTGGATCACCTTCACCGGTAGTTTTCTTTTTTGCACTCCACCCCTTATCTGCATGATACAGCTGGGACAAGAGGTGACCAGGAGATCCACATTCTCATTTTCCAGCCAGTCCAGCTTCTTTTTGAGGATCTCGGCAGCCACAGGGGGATACTTGAAGGCATAGAGTCCCGCTCCACCACAGCAGAGATGGGCCTCTTCACCCTCCACTAGTTCAACTCCCCTCACCCTGGAGAGGAGCTCCAGGGGCTCCTCCTTAATGCCCAGGTGGCGCTCCAGATGACAGGGGAAGTGGTAGGCCACTCTGGCCTGATAGGATCCAGGGAAAGGCTCCCGACCCAGCTTCTCTAGGAGATACTGAGAGAGGTCGTAAAGGGGTGGAAGCTCCCCTCCCTTTTCTCCATAGTCGTGAATCCCAGACATACAGGTAGCACAGAGGAAGAGAAGGGGTTTGTCCGGGGGCATGTATCCCTTGTTCTTTGCCTCCAACTCCTCCCACAGACCCATATCCCCCACCACCCGGGCCGGCAATCCACAACACTCCTCCTTCATGATCTGCAGAGGAATCCCCAGGCGGGTAAGGAGCTCCACAGCGTCCCGGCTAATATTGGGATAGAAATACTCTACCATGCATCCCGCGTAGAGGGTGACTTCCCCTCCCTTGCCTATCTCTAAGCCCCGGGAAAGAGCCCAGGGATGGAAGGGAGGCAACTGGGGTCTCTCCAGAATCCTCTCCTGGGTGATGATTCCCGCAGGACCGGGGAGCTTGGTGATCTTCTCGGGAGCCACCATTGAAGCCAGACCCGTGGCACTCTCCAGAAGCTTCCTCTTGGCCACCAGTCGTACCGCCATCCGCTCGGCCTGCCCCTTCTCCTTCACCAGCTCCTTCACGTGCTCCACCAAAGAAGGAATGGGAATGCCCATGGGGCACACCTCCAAGCAGGTACCACAGCCTGTGCAGAGAGAAGCTACCTCCCTGGCCTCCTCCGGCCCGTTGGTGATAGCCGTCCAGGCCGCTCCTATTCCCCCCATGTAGATATGGGCAAAGGTGTGTCCCCCCACGGTCTTGTATACGGGGCACACATTCATGCAGGCTCCACAGCGGATACAGCGCAGGGCCTCCTTGAAATAGGGATCTTTCAGGGCCTCCCTGCGGCCATTGTCAAGGACCACCACGTGCAACTGACGCCCCTTCTTCCAGGAAAAGGGACCGGTAAAGATACTCAGGTAACTGGAGTACTTTAACCCCACAGAGTTCACGGGCAATATGTCGAAGATGGCAAAGGCGTCTTCCACGGTCTCTACTATTTTTTCCCACCCTGTCAGGATCACCTGGACATTGGGTATCGTGGCGCAGAGACGGCCATTGCCTTCGTTGGTCATCAAGAAAAAGGCCGGCACATCCGCGGAGACCACGTTAATGCCCGTCATACCTACATGGGCGTTGAGAAACTTTTGGCGCAGATCCTTCCTCACCTCTTTGGTGATGAGATAAGGATCGTCGGGCACCTCCCTTCCCCAAGCCCGGGAGAAGACCCTAGCCACCTCCTCCTTGGTCTTATGGATGGCGGGGACGATGATGTGAGAGGGCTTCTCTCCCGCCAGCTGGATGATGCGCTCCCCCAGATCCGTCTCCACCACCTCCAGTCCCAGGGAAGCCAGGTAAGGGTTTAGCTCCATCTCCTCGCTGGTGATGGACTTCCCCTTGACCATGAGAGTGGCACCGGCCTCCTGAGCAAGCTTCCCAATGTACTCCCGAGCCGCCTGGGCATCCGAAGCCAGATAGAAGGTACCTCCACGGGACTCCACACTCTCCCTCACCCTGTCCCACAACTCGCTGGATCTCTCCAGGGCCCGATCCTTCATCTCACGACACCACTCCACCCATTCCTGGAAGTCACCGAGACTTCCCAGGGCCTGGGCCCTTCCCTGGGCAAAACGCGTCATGGCCCTCTCCAGGGCCTCCCTCATAATGGGGTTCTTAACCACCTCCTGGAGCTGTCTCCAGCGGGTGGGGTACTCCTTCAACTCCCTCAGCACGCCCCTCATGACACCACCACCAGATAGAGTTTCTCCGGCCCATGGACCCCCGTGACGTGGGTGAGCTCAATATCCCCCGTACGACTGGGCCCTGTCACCAGAGACACATAAGGGGGAGGCCCCTCAGGATCTTTGAGAAAGGAAATGGTCGCATGGGACACGTTTTCGTGCAGATCCTCCCTCCTCAGTACGGCCAGATGAACCCGGGGTAGAGAGGTGAGGAGATGGTCCCTACCCTCAGAGAAGACGAAGACCAGAGTTCCCGTGGACGCCCCTGCACCATGGGCCCTGGTTATCCCTAGGTCAAGGGCCTGGTACCTCTGGGGTCTTTCTAGACCAAGCCCTTCAAGTAGCCGGCTCACCATGTTGAAATTAGGCACGTCGGAAGAAATAGCAAAATAACGAACACCCTCAGCTTTAACCATGTGTGTTAGGGCCTTTTGTATAGATTCTCCTTTTTGGGGATACAAAATGACCCCGCCAGCCGCCTCAAAATTCTCTAAAAACAGAGACAAGAGAGGATTTGCACTCGAATCGGTAGTTATCTCACTCATTATCCCTATTCCTCAAATAATTCGATCGTTTTCCCGCTTCCCTCTGGTTGAGAATAAATCCTCAGCCTCACAGGGGTCCTCTTGGTCAAATAATTTATTTCAGTGGAACTCGCTATAGAGAAGGGTAAATCGTGGCCTGGGATTACTATTTGAGCATAGGCCGCAATTTTTTCGTAACTTTCAATAGCCTCTCCCTCAGACAAAAATGAAGAAGGAGCTCTCTTCTCTCGAAACTCGAACGCATTTTTCACAGCGTCACCAGCAAACAAAATTCCCTCATCCTCCACCAGAAGCCCCATGGAACCAGGAGTATGACCAGGCAACATAATCACTCTTAATCCTTCCACTATTCTTGTTCCCTCGCTGACTAATACAAATCTTTTCTTTAAAGCACTTATAAAGGAAATGGGAACAAAAGGATCACTTACAGATTTGTATTCTTCGGTCATAATGTATCGGTATTCTCTTTCAGATATAATTATCTGACTTTCAGTAAATATCTCCGTATTTATTACATGATCATAGTGGAAGTGAGACAAAAAGATCAAATCAATATTTGCGGTTTTTAACCCTAACAAAGCAAGTTTCTCAAGCAACAGACTTCTATCGGAATATGACCCTGTATCAAAGAGTATTCTTTTACCATTGCATGATATTAGTGATACAGAGCACCAACCTAGAGTGCCCCTATCTGACAATAGGGGCACTCCTTCCAATAAGATATCAAGTGCAAAAGACATGATTATTCCTCAAAGCTTAGAAGTGCTGCCACTTCTTTCTGTCTTTTTGTTAGACCTTTGGTGTTTGCAAGACTAAAGACGAAGAAGAAAACACCGCCGACAATGAACCCCCATAAGACATTATAAATTCCAAAAGGAAAAGGCCATACCAACCATGTAAGTATTGATGTAATACCAGCACTCAGCATACTTGCATAAGCAGCTTTTTTATCCGCCTTCCGCCAGAATATAATACCAATTAAGGGATACAAATAACTAGAAATACATATAGCAGTACCTGCAGTAGAAATAGGCACAATCAAACCTGGCCTACTGAGAGCGATAACTATGACTAGAAATCCGAGAAGAAGGACAATGATTCTCCCGTATAAAGTTTCCTTTCTTGAGGATATTTCAAGATTGAAGGGAGAAACAATCAAATCTCTCAAGAAGAGAGATGAGGCTGTTAATAACTGGCTATTTAGTGTCGAAGTCCCAGCAGCAAATGCCCCGCCTATAACTAAAGCTGCCAAAGGAGCTGAAAGGTGCTTGGTTGAGAACATTACTGTAAGAGAATCTGTAGCTTTCCTTGAGATTCCAGGAAAAAGTATTACGCAGGCTAAGCCTAAGATAAAAACAGGAACACTTTGAACCCACCCACTAAGTATAGAAGAGGCAATGGTCGTCTTTCCTATTATTCTAGGATCCCTTGCCATCATTAATCTTTGGAACATGTGGGGCAAAAGTACTGCCATACCCCATGTAAAAACAAAACCAATCCAAAGGCCAAAACCAAATTTGCCATGTGTAAGCAAGACAGGCTTCATCTTCTCAAGCTTGTCAAACATTGGGCCAAAACCACCTACTAGCTTTACAGCATATAAAGCCAAAGCAACCATCACAGTTAAAAAGAAAATTCCTTGAAAAGTATCGGTCCATACCACAGATTTAAGTCCTGCCAACGATATGAATAGGACCATAAACACGAAGGTAATTATAACACCAGTAGCAAAAGATATGGATCCATGAGTAAAAGTCTCAATAACAATTCCACCACCCATGAGTTGGACAGCAATATACGGTAATAGTGCTAAAATCCCGAATACAGCTGCAATTATACCTAGTAGCTTTGAATCATAATAATCGTTCACCAGCTCAGAGTAAGTTATATATCTGAATTTCTTTCCTAATAGCCAAACTTTTGTCCCTAAAAACCAGAACATTAGAGGCCATAGAATATTCCAAAACATCATCATTGAAACAAAAGCTATTCCCAATCTATAGTTTCCTCCTACAGCACCGAGAAAAGTCCACATACTAGCATACGTAGCTATAGTCGTTCCTGTCAGAACTATCCATCCAAGACTCCTACCTCCGAGATAATAGTCTTCAACGGTAGCTTCTGTACTTTTAAATCCTATATACCCTATTACAATAAGGACTAAAATATATGCAGCTATAACAAAAACCAACCATCCTATAGCAGACATATCTTCTCCTCCTTAATCAGTTTTTTTCGACCTGCTCCAGCACTTTGAATGCTTTCTCATAAAACTCAGGGGACAGAAGCTTGACGGTTAGATAGGCATTCAGCACACCCCAAATGCCCATACAGACCAGGTAGAACACAGAGAAAGGCATTCCCAAAATCCTAGGATTTATAGAAGAACCTAAAATCCCCAAGCCTTGAAAAGAGAAAAACACCATCCAACCTAGAATCAAAATTCCTATTACCAACCTTTTCCGCTTGTAAGTACTCATTCTCCACCCCCCCTTTCAGATTTATGTATTGGTAGGACATCATACCACTCAGTCAGAAACCTGTCAACAGATCTGCTCCAGGACTTCCCCCAGTTTTACCTTGGGGACAAGAGCGGGGCGTTCCGACCGCATAGATGTAGCTCATAGCTCGTAGTTCAAGCTCATCTTTGAAGCCTTTTTCTCTTTTCCCCGACATATTTCCCCTATCCATGGGCATATATAGTTTTCCACAGGTCTGAGGTCACCAACATCTAGTGTCATGGATTTAAATCTATATCTTGACATACCCCTATAAAGTGT
>JAJSAC010000068.1 GCA_024274915.1 Thermodesulfobacteriota bacterium | reverse complement strand
GGCGATCTTTTCGATGTGCTCGTCTCCCAGTCGGTGGAGTTTTCTCACCTCAGGGTGTTGCTCGTACTCGCTGCTAGCATTGATAAAAAGGACCTTGCCCCTTCTGTCTTCAGGCTTCCCTTTGCGCAGGATTATGATGGCCCCTGGAGCGCCGGTGTTGTAGAAGAGCTTTTCGGGAAGAAGGATCACACACTCTACGAGGTCCTCCTCTAAGGCAGTCTGGCGGACGGCTTTTTCCCTGCCTCCCCTGAAAAGGGCACCGTTGTCTATGACTACGGCTATGCGGCCCCCTTCCTCTGCCGATGCCAAAAGATGCTGAATCCACGCCCAATCAGCAGACTTCTTAGGAGTGAAGCCAAAAGGAAACCGCTCCCTCCAGAACTCTCCCTTCTTCAACACTTCCTCGGGATAGCCATCCTGGTTCCAGGGAGGATTGGTGATGACCACGTGGAACTTGGTGTCTTTGAAGAACTTGGGATAAAGGAGGGTGTCCCCAAGGGCAAGCCGGGCATTGCGGATATCGTGGATGTAAAAGTTCATCTTGGCCAGGGCCAGGGTCTTGTGGTTAGCCTCTTGGCCGTAGAGGAAGAGCTTGTCCGCCTCGTCCTTTCCCAGCTCTTTTTCCACGTGTTTGTAGGAGAGAATCAGCATACCTCCCGAACCGCAGGCGGGGTCATAGATCCTCTCTCCTGGCTTGGGGTCGAGAATCCTCACCATGAGCCTGATCACCTGGCGTGGGGTGTAGACCTCACCTTCCTTGGCCTTCTGGGGAGCGAAATAACGCAGAATCCATTCGTAGGCGTCCCCCAGGATGTCCGGTGAGACGTTGGTGAGGTTATGGGCGCTGAAGAGCTCGAAGAGCTGCCTTAAGATCTCGGCGTTCTCAGGGCTGGAAGTGAATTGCAAAAAGTCCACGTTCTCAAAAATATCCCTTAGGTTGGGATTACGCTCAGCCAGGACCTTCATGGCCTGGGAGAGGTTTTGAGGAAGATGGGCTGGGTCTTTCCGAAGATTCTCCCAAAGGTACTCCTCGGGAATGTCAAAATCGTGGTAGACCAATTGATGGGCCTCCTGAACAGCCTCGGCTTCTGTGAATCCATCACCTAAGGACTGCTCGTAGGCTCTCTCAAAGTCCTGTTGCCACTTGTCGCAGATACGCTTGTAGAAGAGGAGAAGGAGAATGAAGCTGTAATCCACCCTGGTGCGGATAAGATCGGCCGCCTTCTTTAAAAGGGCCTCCAGCTCAGAACGGGTTAGCTTGGGTTTCTCCTCCTCTTTTTCGTTCCTCAAAGCATCAGCGATGGGTAACAGTTGCTGGCGAATCACTGCCTCCGGACTGACAAGACGATAGATTTTCCTGCGGGCATCCTGGGGATCCGTTTCTACAGAGAGATAGCCACCCTTGCGTAGCTGGGAGAGAACCACGTTCACCTGGGCCCGGGAGTCCTCATGGCGCTCGCCTAAAACCTCGGCTGCTTCCTGGGACCTGAAAGGGCGATCCTGGAAGTGGACCCAGAGGGTTTCATACCGTTTCTGTATCCAATTAGATAAGTGATCAATCATATTGATTATACAATAAGCCGAGGATATTTACTGTCAAGTATTTTGAAAAGAAATAACAAAAAATCGTATCACGCCATGAAAAGATACCTATCCACCAACCGCCAGCCCCACCCACCGGGCCGCCTGCTCCAAGCGGTCATCCAGCGTCCAGAAGACCGCGCCTATCCGGGCAGCAACGGCTAAATGTAAGGCATCAGGAGACTTGAGGGAATGGGCCATGGCCATTATCCATGTGACAGCCTGGTCAAAGTCTCCAGTCTGAACGGGAACAAGTCCTATCGCCTTCTCGAGGAGATGGGCATCAAGGGCCCCCATGACCCGTCGAGCATGGGTCTTCTTCATTTCCCCCATCCTGCACTTTCTGGCCAGGAGAGAAGCAAACTCCCCCCGCACCAAGGGGCTAATGACAACGCTGCCCGTGGGTAAAGAGAGGAGTTTCTCCTCCACCATCTCGCTGGCAGGCTCAGGGAGATAAAAGGGGGCAAGAAAAGAAGTGTCGATGTAATGTAACTCCCTCAATACCTGTACTCTCCCCTCATTCCAACTACAGTTTGAGAAACAGGTTCACCTTCCACTGAGACACTCTCTCTCAGAGCTTTCATGCTGGACAAAGGGACACCCTCTCCAACGGGCTTGATTACGGCCACGGGTTTACCCCTGCGCAGAATCAACACCTCTTCACCTTTCTCCACCATATCCAAAAGGTAGGAGAATCTGGCCTTAGCCTCCCTCACGCTTGCCCTTATCACCATTCACCCCCAAGTGACCCCTCTATGTGACTACTTTAGTGCCCCTCCCAACCCAAGTCAAGGAGAAAAGAAACATCCCCTTCAAATAAAAAGGGGGACCCTTCTGGGCCCCCTTCAGGAGGAACGACTAACCCCTCAGGAAAGGAACATCATGAAGGTGTGGGCCGTATCTTTAGCCAGGGACATGAGAGGTTGGGGGTAGATGCCAAAGAAGAGGGTAAAGACGCCTACAACTACCAGGGCCAGAACCAAACCCCTACCAGGAGAGAGCTGGGGCAGGGGTTCAGGGCTCTGCATATACATGGCCTTGGCTATCCTAAAGTAGTAAAAGAGGGCCACCACCGAGTTTAGAGCCGCCAAGGCCACTAACCAATAGAAACCTGCCTTTATTGCCGCTGCAAAAAGGAGAAACTTACCCACAAATCCAGCTGTGGGGGGTATGCCTGCCAGAGATAGAAGGAAGACCACCATGATCACTGCCAGCAAGGGATGGGTCTGGGCCAATCCTTTAAAGTCGTCGATATCGTCCCCCACAATGTTCTCACGCCTCAGATAAATAACCAAGCCGAAGGCTCCCATGTTCATAAAAGCGTAAGCGAAGAAATAGAAGGCTATACCCTGGACACCCACTTGGTTAGCCGCCAGGACCCCCAAAAGGATGTAACCCGCATGAGCCACACTGGAGTAGGCCAACATCCGCTTCACGTTCTGCTGCATGAGGGCAGTCACGTTCCCGATGGTCATGGTGACAGCACAGATGATCCACAAGAGGATTTGCCACTGGGGCTCCAGGAGCTGAATGCCATGATAGAAGATCCTCACCAAAGCAGCAAAGGCCGCCGCCTTGGGGGCCACCGAGATGAATGCCGTGATGGGGGTAGGTGCACCTTCATAAACATCGGGGGCCCAGAAGTGAAAGGGAGCCATGGCAATCTCCAAACCTAAGCCTGCCGCCAACATGAACATGGCCAAAACCAACAAGGGGTTCTTGGCCAAACCCTTCTCTTTGATCACAGCCGCCACCTGAGCCAACTGGGTAGAACCCGTAGCAGCGTAGATCAGGGTGATCCCGTAAAGGAGGATCCCTGAGATGAATACGCCCAGAAGGAAGTACTTAAGGGCCGCCTCGGTGCATTTGTGGTCAAACTTCATGAAGCCAGCCAAGACATAAACTGAGAGGGCCATAGTCTCAATGCCCAAGTAAATGACAATAAGATCAGCACCAGAGACCATGATCATCATGCCCAAAGTGCAGAAGAGCATGAGGGCATAGTATTCCCCCAGGCTCACCTTCTCTATCTCCAGATACTTAAGGGAAATGAGAATGGTGATGCCCGTGGTGAACAGGAAAACCTCTTTGAAGAAGAGGGCAAATCTGTCTAAAACAAAGGTGCCCGAAAAAGTGGTGGCAGGCTGGGCCATTTTGCCCCAGAAGGCGGCCGTCACCACTCCCACCACAACGACCCCCGCCAAGGCTATATACCCTACCACTCTCTTCCTGTCCTTGGGGATGAAGAGATCCACCAGGAGGAGACCACAGGCCAGGATCACCATAAGAATCTCTGGCACCACGAGGGAGAGGTTAGGCATGGGTACCGTTACATTCATCCCTCACCTCCTCAGTCCAGCCCGTGGGATTTCTCCCCCTCACTCATCTTCAAAGGGGAAGGGCCCCCCGCAAAATCTGGCGATTTTGCGGGGTAAAAAAGGGCCTTCTTGAGTTTGGCTTCATGCTGGGCCTTCTGTTTGAAATAATCGGGATTCACTTGCTCCACGAGATGATCCACCGTCACCTTCATGATGTTGAAGATGGGCTTTGGATAAATACCGATCCATATGAAGGAAATGACCAAGGGGGTCATGTAAATCCACTCCCTCAGATTCATGTCGGCGATACCGATATTCTTCTCATTGGTGATACGACCGAACATAGTCCTCTGATAGAGCCAGAGCATGTAACCTGCACCCAAAATAACACCTGTAACGGCGAAAGCGGCATAGCGCCAGTTGTATTTGAAAACCCCCGCCAAACAGGTGAACTCACCAATAAAGCCATTGAGACCGGGGAGCCCAATGGACGAAAGCATGGTGATCATGAAGAAAGTGGCAAAAACGGGCACTACCTTGGAGAGACCTCCAAATTCCCTGATAAGCCTGGTGTGTCTCCTTTCGTAAATTATACCCACTATAAGGAACAAGGCACCCGTGGATACACCATGGTTGATCATCTGGAGAATGGATCCCTGAAGACCCATGGGGTTCAAGGCAAACATGGCCAGCATCACCAATCCCATGTGGGAGACGGAGGAGTAGGCCACCAGCTTCTTCATATCCTCTTGGGCCAAGGCGCACAGGGCACCGTATATGATGGCTATGATGGACAACAAGGCAATAAAGGGAATGAAATAACGGGTGGCTTCGGAGAAGAGGGGTAGACTGAAGCGCACAAATCCGTAAGTCCCCATCTTCAGCAAAACGCCAGCCAGGATAACGGAGCCCGCCGTAGGGGCCTCCACGTGGGCATCGGGAAGCCACGTGTGGAAGGGGAAAAGGGGAACCTTGATGGCAAAGCTCAGGAAGAAGGCCAAGAAGAGCCAGAATTGGAGGCCACCGGGGATGTGCATGTTGTAGACCCATTTGACATAGTTGAAGGACCATTCACCTGTGGTGTGATGGTAAAGGAAGTACATGGAGATGATGGCAATGAGCATGAACAGAGACCCAAAGAGGGTGTACAAGAAGAACTTGATGGCAGCGTAGAGCCTCCTCTCGTATCCCCAAATACCGATGAGGAAGTACATGGGAACCAGCATCACTTCCCAGAACACGTAGAAGAGAAAAAGGTCCAGGGATGCGAAGACGCCCAGCATACCAGTCTCCAGGACCAGCATGGCGATGTAGTACTCCTTGTCCCTCTCCTGAATGTAGTTGAAGGATGAAAGGACAGCTATAGCTGTCAGGAAGGTGGTGAGGAGCAAGAGCAAAAGACTGATGCCGTCTACACCGAAATAGTACTCCACCCCCAGGGCCTTGATCCAACTGAACCTCTCCACAAACTGGAAATGCCAAGTGGTTCTATCAAAGGCAAACCACAAAGGAATGGAGATGAAGAAATCCACCAGGGCCACAGCAAAGGCAAAATATTTGATAAATTTCACTTTCTCCTTGTTCACAAACAAGAGAAAGAGGGCCCCGGCCAATGGCAGATATGTTATGAGGGAGAGGATGGGAAAGCCGAACACGTTAGTTCCAAAGTTGGGCTGCATGGGTCGTTCCTCCTCCTAAATTTTTACAAAATGTTCACGAATATGTAGACGGTGACCATCAGGAAGAGACCCAGGACCATATAAAGCATATAGTTCTCCACCAATCCGGTCTGGATCCTCCTGAAGACCCGATAACCCGTTCTCACCAGCTCCGCCGCTCCATTAACGGCTCCATCCACCACAAAGGGCTCTGTGGCCACCCTGGTAACCCAGGCAAAGGTTTTGGTGACCCAGGAAGCCCCGTTGACAATGCCATCTATAATCCACTGGTCGAACTTCCAGGACCCATAGGAGAGGTCTACCACCCTCCAAATAATGAGGGCACCATAGATCTCATCCACCCAGTATTTATGATAAAGGAGCCTGTGCAACGGCCAGGTGTACCTCTTGAGGAGGATCACTGGATCGAAGGCTTTCTTCAAGAAAGTTAAATAAGCCAAAGTGATACCCAAAAGACCCGCAACCACCGAGATGACAACCAGGACAATCTCGGGAAACTCCTCCCCACGGGCAGCACCCTCAGCACCTTCACGGGCCCCCATGGCCTCCTGGGCTCCATGGGCGGCGGCCGCCCCCTCTACCACCGTCTGGGCTTCCCTATAAGCCTCGGGGGTCTCAGCCTTGTGTTCCTGGATGACAGGGGCAAGGAAAGCACCGAAATAGGGCTTGTGCTCGGCATTTTTAAGGCCAAAGAAACCCACCGTAGCAGCACCGATAGCCAGGAAGATTAAGGGAATGGTCATGACCTTGGGAGACTCGTGGAGGTGGTGGGAGATCTCATGGGGTATACGCTCCCTTCCAGTAAAGGTCATAAAAACAGCCCTAAAGGTGTAATAGGCCGTGAGAAAAGCGGTAAAGGTCCCCAGAAACCAGAGGAAGTAATGGCCCGTGTAGAAGGTGTGGGCCAGGATCTCGTCCTTGGACCAGAAACCGGCGAAAGGAGGAATGCCTGCCAGGGCCAAGGCAGCAATGGTGAAGGTTCCTGCGGTGATGGGCATAAACTTCTTCAGGTTGCCCATGATCCTCATATCCAATACATCCATCATAGCGTGCATGACGGAACCCGCCGCCAGAAAGAGAAGCCCCTTGAAAAAGGCGTGGGTCATGAGGTGAAAAATACCCGCCGCATAAGCCCCCACACCACAGCCCAGGAACATGTATCCCAACTGACTCACCGTAGAGTAAGCCAGAACCCTCTTCAAATCATACTGGGCAGTGCCTATGGTGGCCGCCATGAATGCCGTCAAACAACCCACCACAGCAACCACCTCCATGGAGAAAGGAGCCAAGTTGTAAAGGACGTTACTCCTGGCCACCATGTAGACACCGGCAGTCACCATGGTGGCGGCATGGATGAGGGCCGACACGGGAGTGGGGCCCTCCATAGCATCGGGCAACCACACGTAGAGGGGAATTTGGGCCGATTTACCGGTAGCGCCAACAAAAAGCAAGAGGGTGGCAATGGTTACCACCTCGGGACTCAGCATATGGGCCCGTTCGAAGATGACCTTGTAGTCCAGAGAACCCAGGTAGTACCACAGAGTGAACATACCCATGATGAAACCCGCATCGCCAATCCTATTGGTGATAAAAGCCTTTTTGCCGGCATTGGCCGCTGAATCCCTCTCGTACCAGTAACCGATGAGGAGGTAAGAGCAGAGACCCACACCCTCCCAGCCCACAAACATGAGGGCATAACTGGAACCTAACACCAAAATGAGCATAAAAAAGACGAATAAGTTTAGATAGGTAAAAAACCTGGCATAACCAGGATCGTGGCCCATGTAGCCTATAGAATAGACGTGGATCCAAAAGGATAGGGTAGTGACCACCATGAGCATGACGGCAGAGAGCTGATCCACCAGGAAAGCCACCTTTATGTGGATGTTCCCCGAGACGATCCAATCGAAGAGCTCCACCGTCCCCGTGTGGCCATGGAGCACATCGAGGAAAACTAAGATGGAAAAAAGCCAGGAAAGGCCCAGGGCCGGCACTGCAATGAGGTGGGCCTTCTTCTTTATGTACTTCAAACCGAAAAGGCCATTAATGATAAAGCCCACCAGCGGAAAAACCGGAATCAACCAGGCGTATTTTACCATCTCCCTCCTCCCCTCACCATTTCAATAGATTGATGGCGTCAACGTTGACGGTGAGCCTGTTTCTGTAAAGGGCCACCACAATGGCCAACCCCACGGCAGCCTCCCCTGCCGCTACGGTAATGATGAAGATGGCCAGCACCTGGCCTATGAGGTTTCCCATAGCCGAGGAGACACCTATCAGGGCGATATTCACCGCGTTGAGCATAAGCTCTATTGACATGAGAACGATAAACACGTTTCTCCTGCTCAGGGCTCCCACCATCCCTATAGTGAAGATGATGAGGGAAAAGATGATGATATGGCTCAAGGGAATCATCTCCTCACCTCTCCAGTTTATACTTGGCCAGTACTATGGCTCCGATCATGGCGGCCAGCAGGAGGACGGAAGCCACTTCAAAGGGAAACAGGTACTTGGTATAGAGAACCAATCCCACTGCCTCGGTGTTGCCCCCCGCCTGGGCCATTTTACCGGCCAAATTCCCAGTCCTCTGAACCAGGTTACCCAGAAATACAAAAGCCACTTCTACCACCAATATGAGGGCGATGAAGGCCGCTATGATCCACTGGCCATGGGTCTGCCTCACCTCATCCTCCTCAGCCTTCACCAGCATGATGACAAAGATGATGAGTCCAACCACACCGCCGGCATATACCAAGACCTGGATAGCTGCCAGCAGCTCGGCGTTCATGACGATATAGGTAGCGGCAAAACAGATGAAGGCGAGGATGAGAAATATGGCGCTATGAATGGCCTTCCTCCTGGTGACCACCATGAGGGACATGATCACCGCAAGGACCGCGAAAACATAAAAAAACAGCTGTGACCAGCTCATGCCCTTACCCCTTTCACTTTTTAAAGGTCCTCTCCCAGGCTTCGTAATCGGCCTGGAGTTTATTGATATCGAATATCAAATCGTCCCTGTCGTAAGTGGCCGCCTCGTAGTAGCTGGTCATCTCTATCGCCTTCCCCTTTACGGGGCAGGCCTCCACGCAAAACCCGCAGAAAAGGCACACGCCGAAGTCTATAATAAAGTCCACAAGCTTCCTCTCTTTGCCCTTTCCCTCGGTTTTGATGGTGATACAGCTCACTGGACAGGCCCGGGCACACATGCCACAGGCGATACATTTGAGATTCCCATCTTCATCGTGAGTGAGACGTATAACCCCCCGGAAACGGGGATAAGGGGTCCACTTTTCCCTGGGGTATTGCATGGTGATGGCCCTCTGATAGTTGTAGGTGACCGTTCGTCTAAGCCCTATCAACAGGTCCTTCATGAGAACTTTCTGCACCAGACCCACCTTGTCACCTCCCTAAACCAGCATCATCACAATACCCGTCACCAGGATGTTGGCCAGGGTGACAGGTAGCATTATCTTCCAGCCTATCCTCATGAACTGGTCGTACCTGTATCTGGGGAAGGTAGCCCTCACCCAGATGAAGAAGTAGAAGAAGGCACACATCTTAATGAGGAACCAGACGATACCCGGCAGCACAGGACCCTTCCAGCCCCCCAGGAAGAGAATGACAGCCATACAGGAGACAATGATCATGTTGGCATACTCTGCCAAGAAAAAGTAAGCGAATTTGAAGCCGCTGTACTCGGTGTGGAAACCAGCCACCAGCTCTGTCTCCGCTTCAGGAAGATCGAAGGGCGTCCTGTTGAGTTCGCCCAAGGCAGCGATGATGTAAACCACAAAAGCAACAGGCTGGTAGACGATGTTCCACACCTTACTCTGGGCCTCCACAATCTTCACCAAGTCCAGGGACCCGGAGATCATGAGGACACCCATGATAGAAAAGCCTAAGAAGATTTCATAAGAAAAGATTTGGGCTGCTGATCTCAGGCCACCCAGAATGGGATACTTAGAACCAGAAGACCAGCCTGCCAAAAGGAGAGCAATGGTACCCACCGAAGCCAGAGAGAGGATGTAAAGGACCCCGATATTCAGCCGGGTGACCATGAAGTTATAAGAAAAGGGGATAACGGCCAACAGCACCAGAGCACACACCAAGTTGAGGATAGGGGCAAAGTAGAAGGTCCAACGGTCACTATCGTGGGGTACTATATCCTCCTTCACAAAGAGTTTGAGACCATCGGCGATGGGTTGGAGAAGACCATGGGGTCCCACCCTCATGGGTCCCAGTCTCAGTTGCATGTGGCCTATAATTTTACGCTCGAAGTAGGTGAGATACGCCACAACCAGCAAGGCCACAGCAAAGACCACGATCATCTTTATGACAACCAGCACCAGCTCCTGTGTCATATCCTACCTCCTTACCTGTCCACTTCGCCCAGGACCACGTCTATGCTCCCTATAGCAGCGATAACGTCTGCCACCATGTGCCCCTTCACCATGGTAGGAATAGAGATGAGGTTGGCAAAAGACGGAGCTTTAATCTTGAGCCTATAGGGCTTGGGCGAGCCGTCGCTCACTATGTAGAAACCCAGCTCCCCCTTGGGAGCCTCAACAGATGCGTAAACCTCCCCTTCAGGAGGCTTTATCACCTTGGGCACCTTGGCCATGACAGGTCCGTCCAGCTTCTCCAGGACATCCAAGCATTGGGACACAATCTTGCAAGATTCCCTCATCTCTTTCAGCCTCACCAGGTATCGGGCGTAAACGTCACATCCGTCGTAAACCGCTATCTCCCAGTCCAGCTTGTCATAATTGGAATAGGGCTCGTCTTTGCGGATATCCCAATAGACCCCAGAACCCCTAATATTAGGGCCGGTGAGCCCAAGATTGAGGGCTTCTTCGCCCGAAATCTTGGCCACATTCACTGTCCTGGAGAGCCAAATACGGTTCTTTAAGATGAGATCATCGTAGTCTTTGGCCTTCTTGGGAAAGATTCTACAGAATTCCCGGGCCTGTTCAATGAAACCATCAGGCAGGTCGTGGGCCACACCACCAATCCTGAAATAGCTGGTGGTGAGCCTGGCGCCACCGGCCATTTCGCAGAGATCCAAGATCATCTCCCTTTCACGGAAACAGTAGAGAAAGACGGTCATGGCTCCTATGTCCAGGGCATGAGTGGCCAGCCAGAGGAGATGGCTGGAGATCCTGGTGAGCTCCGCCATCATCACTCGGATGTACTGGGCCCGATCAGGCACCTCTATACCCATGAGCTTCTCCACAGCTAGGACATACCCAAAGTTCATGGCGTGGGAAGAGATGTAGTCCAAGCGATCGGTATAGGGGAGAAACTGGGGATAGGTCTTGGCCTCAGCCAGTTTTTCCATACCTCGATGGAGATAACCTATAACGACCTCTGTATCGACGATCCTCTCACCTTCTAGAGCCAAGATGAGCCTCAACACCCCGTGGGTACTGGGGTGTTGAGGACCCATATTGATCCACATCTCCCTGGTTTTGAGGGTCTCCCTCATAAGATAGTCAACGACCTGCCCCTCCACGGAACCTTTATCCATCAAACCCTTTTCCATCATGGCATCTACCCTCAGAGTTTGTTGGTGCTTGCGCAATGGGCCTTTAACCAGGCTTCCCGATAACCCGGAGGCCCTTGCAGGGGATAGTCCTTCCTCAAGGGATGACCCTCCCAATCGTCGGGGAGAAGAATCCGCCTTAGATCAGGATGGTTGGTGAACCTGACACCCACCATGTCGTAAACTTCCCTTTCATACCAGGTAGCCGACCTCCACACGGGAAAGACACTTTCCACTTCTTCATCTTCGGCCAACTGAACCTTGAGCCTCACCCGGTGTTTCTTGGTGGTGGAATAGAGGTGGTACACCACCTCAAAGGGTTTCTCCCGTTCAGGGTAATGGGTCCCAATCACCTCGGTAAGGAAGTTGAACTGGGTCTCAGTATCGTCCTTAAGAAAATGGCATAGGTCCACAATCCCATCTTTCTTCACCAGGAAGGTGATCTCCCCCCTGAAGTATTTGACATCTTCGATGAGCCCCCCCTTGGCACTTTTCACCCTTTTCACCAGGGGCAGGGAATCAACGTCCACCTGGGGTTCCTCGGGGGGGGGCTCTTTGGGAGCTGCAACTCTCTTCTCAGAAGCCTCTTTAGCGGCAGGAGCCTTGGGCTTCTCTCCCTCTTTAGCTTCTTCCTCGGACATTTTCTTCCCTTTCTCTTCAGCCATGGCTCCACCTCATTTCCTGAAAACCTTCATCTGATCTATCCTTTCCTGAAGCAGGATCACTCCATACATGAGCCCTTCGGGTCTGGGAGGGCAGCCAGGAACATAAACGTCCACAGGAACTATCTGCTCCACCCCTTGGACCACATGATAGGTATCAAAGTTTTTACCGGTATTGGCACAAGTCCCCATGGAGATGACCCACCGGGGCTCCGGCATCTGGTCGTAGACCTTGCGCAGTACAGGAGCCATCTTCACCGTTACCGTCCCTGCCACGATCATCACGTCTGACTGGCGGGGTGTAGCCCTAAAGATGACACCAAATCGGTCAAAGTCATACCGGGAAGCACCGGCTGCCATCATTTCTATGGCGCAGCAGGCCAACCCGAAGGTCATGGGCCACAGAGAAGAACGCCTGGCCCAGTTCACCACCTTGTCAATGAGCTGGGTCAGGGCGTTGTCCGGTAGTTTCCTCTCTATCACTCCCATTCCAATGCTCCTTTCGCCCAAGCGTATACGTATCCCACCAAAAGGATGGCAATGAAGAGAAACATCTCTATAAAACCCCACCAACCTATGCGCTCATAAACCACTGCCCAAGGATACATAAAGATGGCCTCAACATCGAAGAGAAGAAAGAGCATAACAATGATGAAGAACCGGATGGGTACCCTCTCCCTTACGGATATGAGAGGGGGAATACCGCACTCGTAAGGAGAGAGTTTCTCAGGATCAGGCTTGCTAGGTCTCACCAGATAGGCAAAAAGCAAGGCTCCAACGCCAAAACCAATGGCTAGGGCAAAAAAGAGAAGGACCGGTGTGTATTGACTGATGTGTTGATACATGATTCCACCCCCCACCGGGATTAAAGCCGGGCAAGGGTTAGCATATTGTGATTTTTATTGCAACCCTTTATTATACCCATATAAACAGCGGACCTTTTATGATACATCGTTTAAACCTGCCCAATAGGTCTAAACAGGGAAGCAAGGAGAAAAATAAAACAAACGAGAAACTTCCAGAGTAAATTATTTAAACCTAGATTTTGCAAAACAACAAAATGGGAAAGAATGGGATCCTCTCCTAAAAAACGACCATGAGGCAGGGAAGAAAGTGCGGGGTCGGAGAAGGCCTTGCCAATGGGACCTGTTTCTCCCCAACTCAGTTGCTCAGAATCCTGGCCACCTCCATGGCAAAATAGGTGATAATGATATCGGCCCCAGCCCTCTTGATGGCCAGCAGGGTTTCCATCATCACTCTCTCCCCATCCACCCAGCCCATCTGAGCCGCCGCCTTTATCAAAGAGTACTCACCACTCACGTTGTAAGCAACTAGGGGGACATGAGGGAAGGTCTCCCGGATAACCCTGATGACATCTAGGTAGGCCAATGCAGGCTTCACCATTAGCATGTCGGCCCCCTCCTCCAGATCCAATTGGGCCTCCTTGACAGCCTCCCTAACATTGCAGGGGTCCATCTGATAGGCCCTCCTGTCGCCAAACCTAGGAGCCGACTCAGCAGCATCCCTGAAAGGACCATAGAAGGCCGAAGCGTACTTCACCGCATAGGAGAGAATGGGAATGTTGCTGTACCCTGCCTCATCCAGGGCCCCCCTGATGGCCCCAACCCTACCGTCCATCATGTCAGAAGGAGCAACAATGTCAGCTCCCGCCTCCACGTGGGACAGGGCCTCTTTAGCCAACAACTCCAGTGTAGGGTCATTGAGGACTTCTCCATCCTCGCTCACCACGCCACAGTGGCCATGATCGGTATACTCACAGAGACACACATCGGTAATGACCAGAATCTCGGGGACCGCTTCCTTGATAGCCCTTATGGCCTGCTGTATGATCCCCTCCTTATCGTAAGCCCCGGACCCCACTGAATCTTTATGCTCAGGAATGCCAAAGAGAAGCACGGCGGGGATCCCTAACCCCCAGGTCTCCTTCACCTGAGGAACCAACCGGTCTACAGAGAACTGATGGACTCCGGGCATGGATGCCACGGGATTGACCACATCTTCGCCATAAATAACAAAAAAGGGTTGGATCAGCTGATCCACCGAGAGCCGGGTTTCCCTCACCATCCTCCTGATGTTCTCCGAACCTCTCAGCCTCCTGGGCCGATGCACTGGAAATGCCACCTTAATCCTCCTCTTGACGAACTGTGAATCTATCCCTTCTATCTTACCCTTGTACAAAGCCCAGCCAGTCTTTTTCAAGGGGGAAGGAAGGCCGGGACTTCCCCCGTTTTTGGTCTTATGGGTCAGGGCGAGGCGTTCCGACCGCAGAGATGATAGCTCATAGCTCGTAGTTCATAGTTCATAGCTCATAGTTGCTATCAGCCATGAGCCATGAGCCATCAGCTATCAGCCATGGGCAAGGGAGGAATGCCCCGCCCTTTCACTTGTTGGAAAGAAAAAATCCAGGATTCTGAACATGATGCCTTTACCAGGAAGGGAATTTTGGGGGAAGTCCTGGGAAGGAAGGCCACCTACCAAGTACTCCCCCATAGCCGAAAACCCCACAACCTCCTCCAAAGGGCCGACACAAACCCCAAAGTTTTTATACCCTTTATTCCGTCCGCATACTGGATAATCCTCTCTGGTGAGTGTATACAGTGTAAAAATTTGGCAACAAAAAGGCACCGGGTATAAAAATCAAAAAATTGATTTTTATAAGGAGGAGAGATGAGGCAGGGTTTGAACAAAGGTCACTTCACATTTGTGCTCCATGGTCACCTGCCCTATGTACTGCAACACGGTACCTGGCCCCACGGCACAGACTGGTTATATGAATCAGCGGCGGAAACCTATCTCCCCTTGCTAGACGTCTTCTGCCGTCTGTGGGAAAAGGAAGTACCCGTCAAAGTGGTCATGGGCATCACCCCCGTTCTGGCGGAGCAGTTGAGCCACGACTCGTTCAAAGAAAACTTTGTGGACTACCTCAATCTCAAAATCAAGGCCGCTAGGGAAAACGCGAAGGAGTTCAAGGAATGCGGCCTCACAGAAATGGCCAATCTGGCAGACATGTGGTTCGACTTTTATGGAGGTCTCCTAAAAAAATACATCTCCCAGTGGGGTAGGGACATAATATGGGGATTTCGAACCCTCCAGGAAGAGGGAGAACTGGAAATCATCACCTCTGCTGCCACCCACGGGTACTTGCCCCTCCTCAAAAAAGACGAATCGGTGGAAGCCCAGGTTAAAATGGGTATAGAGATATACGAGAAGCACTTTGGTAAGGAACCCAAGGGCATCTGGCTTCCCGAGTGTGGCTACCGTCCCTCTTACAACTGGAAACCCCCCGTCGGCCACGAGGAAGCATACCCTCGAAAGGGCATAGAGGAGGTCCTTAATGAAAACGGTGTACAGTACTTCTTCGTGGACACGCACCTCATCCGAGGTGGCAAAGCCATCGGCACCTATATGGACCGCTTTGAAGCCCTGAAACTCCTTTGGAAACAGTTCGAAAAAGAATACACCCCAGAAAAGAAGGACCGCTCCCCTTACTATCCATACTATGTGGTTTCCCCAGGCAAAGACCAGGGAGCCATCGCTTTTGGCAGAGACCCCGTAACTGCCCTCCAGGTGTGGAGCGGTGAACACGGGTATCCTGGAGACTTTCGTTATTTGGAGTTTCACAAAAAGCACTTCCCCGGCGGCCATCGGTATTGGAAAGTGACCGGCACCAACAAAGACCTAGCATCCAAGGAGATCTACGAGCCAGAAAAGGCCAGGAAAGCGGTAAAAGAGCACGCCTCCCACTTCATCTCCCTCATAAAAGAAGCCCTCCGGGAGCAACCCGGAGGTATCATGGTAGCTCCTTACGACGCTGAACTCTTCGGCCACTGGTGGTTCGAAGGGCCCCTATGGATAGAAGAAGTTCTGGAAGGGCTGGCCCAGGAGGAAGAAGTGACAGCCACCACTTGTAGCGAGTACCTAGAAGAACACCCCCCTAGAGAGATTGTTTCACTGCCCGAAGGCTCCTGGGGCGAAGGCGGGTTCCATTATATATGGCTCAATGAATGGACCCAGTGGGTATGGGAAAAGATCTACCAAGCTGAAGATCTCCTCTTCCCCTTATTAGAGGAGACAAGAGACATAGACCTGCCCCAACCAGTCCAAGAAGCCATAACCCAGATGGCCAGGGAGCTACTTCTTCTCCAAAGTTCGGACTGGCCCTTCCTCATCACCACATGGAGTGCCAGGGATTACGCCGAGGGTAGGGTGGCCGTACATTATCAAGCCTTCATGGATCTGTGGAAGGGTGTGAAAGGTGCCTTGGAGGATAAAAGCTTACCCGAAGAGTGTAGCCAACTTCTTAAGAGGTTACAGGAGCGAGACTCCCTCTTCCCCGAATTGGACCCATGGTGCTGGAAGGAGGGGGCATGCAAATAGTTTTCATGGGCACTTCTCCTTTTGCCCTGCCCTCCCTGGAAGCTTTGGCTACCTCCCATCACCAAATCTCCCAAGTGGTGACCCAGCCCGATAGACCTCGGGGGAGGGGCAAAAAGCTCTCCCCCACCCCAGTAAAAAAAAGGGCTCTGGAGTTGGGACTACCCGTGGTCACCCCCCAAAAGGTGGGGGATATGGAAGAGGAGTTAAAGGCCTTGAACCCCCACCTCATTGTGGTAGTCTCTTTTGGCCAGATCCTCCCCCCATCCATCCTTGAGCTCCCCACCCTGGGGTGCCTTAATATACACCCCTCCCTCCTGCCCAAGTACCGAGGGGCTGCTCCTCTCCAGAGAGTCCTCATGAGTGGAGAGAAGGAGACGGGGGTGACCATCATGTGGATGAACGAACGCCTAGACGCCGGGGACATCTTCCTCCAAAAGAAGACCTTCATAAACCACGAAGAGACCTACGGGGAACTCCACGACAGGCTGGCCTTAGAGGGAGCCAGGCTTCTCGCAGAAGCCATAGAGATGCTGGATAGAGGCGAAAAAATAGCCATCCCCCAAAAGGAGGAAGAAGCTACCTATGCACCACCCATCAAAAAAGAGGAAACCCGTCTCCCCTGGAGCCTGCCTGCCCAAGAACTCCATAACCTCATCCGAGGCCTGAGCCCCACCCCAGGGGCATCCCTACCGGGGCCCAAAGGCCCCATAAAGGTCTTACGCACCCGGGTAGCAGAAGGGTATCAAGGCAAGCCGGGAGAGGTACTGGAAGCCCACCCCAAGAAAGGCACCTTAGTAGTGGCGTGTGGCCAGGGGGCCCTGGAGATCCTCCAGATTCAGCCTCCAGGCAAAAAGGCCATGGACGGCGCCAGCTTCATCAGGGGCTACCAGCCCCAAAAGGGAGAGGTGTGGCAGGAATGATGAAGGTCTCCATCCTGGCGGCCTTCGGAGGAGGGATCCTCTCCTTCCTCTCCCCCTGTATCTTGCCTCTCATGCCCGTCTATATCTCCTTTGTAACAGGCTACTCTGTCCAGGAATTGAAAGAGGGTGAATTCTCCTTCACGGCCATCCTGATACCCACCTTGACTTTTATTCTGGGCTTCTCCGTTGTCTTTGTGACCCTAGGGGCATCGGCCACCTTCTTGGGAGAAATTCTCAATCGCTATCTCCATATCATCTCCCGATTACTGGGTGTTCTGGTCATCGTCCTAGGGCTCCACATCATGGGCATCTTCCGGCTACCCCTCCTCCAGAAGCACCTCCAGTTGAAAGGGATCAGAGCCCCGAGAGGCATCCTCGGTCCCGCCATTCTAGGCATGGCCTTCGCCCTGGGATGGAGTCCCTGCACAGGTCCCATCCTGGCCTCCATCCTGGCCTACGCATCCACCCAACAACACGTGGTGAAGGGGATTCTCCTGTTGGGCACCTACTCTGCCGGATTGGCCATTCCCTTTCTCCTCTTTGCCCTCCTCTTCGGTTACGCCGTGAAGACCCTCCAGCGCTTCCACAGGTTCTTCCGGGCTGTGGAGATAATCAGCGGCTTAATCCTCATAGGCCTGGGCATTGCCATGCTCAAGGGAGGGGTGTTCATATAAAAGAGAGGCGATAGGCAATAGGCATAGGGCGAAAGGTGAGGAGGCCTTTAGCCTCTACTTTTGCCTCCACCTACAAAAATGCCCCGGAGGAATCGGGGAAACCACCGGGGCTGGAAAGGGAATAACAGAGGCAGAATTAATAAGCCTCCTCGTACTCCAGGTCCTTCTCTGTAACCCTGTCCCTAAAAAGCCTGTATGTCCAGATCTGGTAGGCGACCACTATTAGCACAAAGATTAAGGCCACCACCAGCATGTCCTTAAGGGTGAGGAGGACAAAGAGAAAGTGGAAGAAGGTGGCCACGGCAAACTGCAGCCGGGAAAGTAGTACCACCTCCATGAAACCAACCTCCTCTGAAATAATTTGGGCCTAAATAGCCTTATTTGTTAATTTAGCTATCAAAGTCGTATTTAATAGTCAAGGGGAGAGCAAGGCCACAAAAGAACTCTTTTAGAAAAAGAAAAGAGGGCCCGTGTAAAGGACCCCCCCTACAGTTCAGATTCAGCCCTGGGGAGAGAAGCTCTCCTTCCCAGCACCACACACAGGACACACCCAGTCCTCTGGCAAGGCCTCAAAAGAGGTTCCAGGGGACACACCGTGATCAGGGTCACCCTTGGCAGGATCATAGATATAGCCACACACGTTGCAAATATATTTGAGACCACCAAAAGGAATCTCACCTTCGGGTGCCTCCTCCTGGTACGTGGGGGCCCTCTTGGGAGACCTGCCTCCCTTCACCCGGTGGTAGTAGGCGTAGGTCATGGGATTGCCAACTTTCACCACCCTAGCCCCCACCACCTCTCCCACGAAAATTGTGTGGGTGCCCACATCAATGGCCTTCACCACCCGGGCCTCCATGACGGCCACAGCATGATCCGTCACCAGGGGCGCTCCTGTCTCTCCCACCTGGTAGCTCACCTGGGAGAGCTTATTCGCTTCCCGCCCCGACTTAAAACCAAAGAGGCCAATGAAGGACATGGGGGTCTCCTCCTCTAGAACAGAGACAGCAAAAACCCCGCTTTTGGCCACGAACTCATGGGTGAGGTTCTCCTTGTTCAAGGCCACCGCCAGCTGGGGAGGCTGGGAGGTCACCTGGACAACGGGATTGGCAATCTGACCATTGAGCCTCCCCCCATCCCTGGAGGTGACCACGTAAAGGCCATATGACAAAGCCCTGAATGCCTTGGAGTCCACCGCCATGCTACTCATCCCCCTCCACTAGTCTCTGGGCTATCTGGAGGCCCAGGCTGTAACACTCCTGGAGGACCTCTCGGGTGGGCACGTATTTTGACTTGACCTCACCCACCACCTCCACCTTCATGGCCTCCAGTACCTCCCTCACCTGTTTCACCGACTCACCACTCCAGCCGTAAGAGCCGAAGGCCGCCCCAATGAGATTCTGGGGCCTCAACCCCCTGAGATAAGTGAGGATATCGGCTACCGAGGGAAATAAGTTGTTGTTCAAGGTAGGAGAGCCAACCAACAAGGCCCCGGCGTCCAAAATCTCCGCCGCCACATCGCTCCTGTGGGAGCCCTCCAAGGGCATGAGCTTCACCTGGGCTCCCCCTGCGGCTAGGCCATCGGCCAGGGTCCTAGCCATGAGGGCCGTACTACCCCACATGGTGTCATAGACCACTACAGCTTTCTTGGTAGGCTTCTGCAGGGCCCACCTTTCATAGAGACCCAGAATCCAGGCTATATCCTCCCCTCGCCTCCAGATGGGACCGTGGTCCGTGGCCACCACCCTGGGCTTGAGACCCGTCTCCCTCACCCGGGCCAGGAGCTTCAAGACCAGGGGCGAATATGGCAACAGGATGTTGGCGTAGTAAGTAGCCGCTTCCCTCTCCAACAAGCCCCTATCCAGTTCATCGGCAAAGAGCTCGCTGGAGGCAAGATGCATGCCAAAGGCGTCCTGGGAGAAAAGGACCTCCTCCCCCTCCAAGTACGAAAACATGCTGTCAGGCCAGTGGAGCATCCGGGTTTCTATGAAGGAAAGCTTCATACCGCCCAGATCAACCTCGTCCCCGGACTTCACGGGCACCACCTCCACGTCCCAGTGGAAGTGCTCTTTGAGGGCCTTGGCCCCCATGACAGAGGCAAGGACCTTTTCGGGTTTCACCACCTCTATGACCCAGGCCAGGGAACCCGAATGGTCCATCTCCGAATGGTTGGAAACAACATAGTCTATCTTCCGGGGGTCTATGACACTGGCGACCCTGGCCAATAGCTCCTCCCTGTAAGGAGCCTTCACCGTGTCTATGAGGGTCACCTTGTCGGCCAGAATGAGATAGGCGTTATAGGTAGAGCCCTCTCGGGTGGTGTAACCGTGAAAATTCCTCAAGGCCCAGTCTATCACTCCTACCCAGTAAACCCTGTCTGTAACCTTAACCGCTCTGAAAACCTCTTCCATATCCACCTCCCCTACTTAGGCCAAAGCTGTTAAAAGGGTTGGAATTACACAACAAATCTTCCTGATTTCTCATCTAAACAGAAAAAGGCCCTGGACTTCAAGAAAAAGGGGCCAGGGCCTAGTTGTGGAAGCTATTTCCAGTGTGGCGAAGAGACCTTCATCCAACCCCACTCCCTATCCATCCTGAAAAGGGAACCGGAGATCGGTCTTTCACCTCAGCTTCTCCAAAGGCCATGAATATTGCAGTACTCCCTTGCTTTCACCTCCTGGGCATCAACCGGGAAGAAGGCCTCAGGAGCCTGGCCAGGATTTAAAAACTGCCTGTATACCCTGTCGTTAGCAATGAGTTCTATCCACTCGATATAGTGCTTCTCCTCCATGGGATGGGCCACGCTGCCTACCTTCACCTTGTAGCCGCCCTCCACCTTCTCCACCACAGGCACATGCTTCTCTTTGGAGGCATCTACAGAACCTTCCACCAAACGGGTCATGGGCCTGTTACAGCAAACCAACTGCCCCACACCTCCATGGAGGACCTCCACTATGTTACCGCAAACCTCACACTTATAGACCTCCAATCTCTCAGCCATCTCAAACCCTCCTAATCTAAAATTACTATCAACTAATATAAAGGTGAAATTTATATAACGCAAGCCCTTTTTATAAGTTTTTGCCAACCCCCCATCCAGGGGGAAAAGGGAGAGAAACCAAGCCCTTCTCCCCCTTCACTTGTCCCTGCTGCCTTCCGCTTTCTTCAGGTACCGAAGCCTAAATTGGAGCCAGTCGGCCATCTGCCGGATATTCTTGCTCATGAACCAGCGGCCATTGGCAAAGGCCCCGTAGTCTGCCCCAGCCATAGCCGAAGCAAAGCGGGTAGAGTTGGCGTAGAAGAGCCACTGCTCCACCCACATCTCCTCAATGGTCTCATTGAAGATGCTATCCCCCCGGGCCAGTCCACTGGCCGCTCCTGTTTCCCATGCCTTGAGGAGAATTTGGGTGGCTGCTAGGGTCATGGCATTGGTGGTCTTTATGGTGTGTTCAAACCTGGCAAATTGGCCCCTTACCCAACTGGTGGCATGGCACGCCATGCAAACCCTCTCCATGGCCTCCCTGCGCCTGGCCATCTCCTGGGCGTCTACAAGATATTGGGAGACGGGCTTTCCTGTGAGCTCCGTGGGCAGGGGCAAGCCCGCCCTATTCCTGATGATGGTGGTGTCCGGAGCCCTGGGATGGGGATGGGCATAGATGAGGCCAAAGATGCGCCAGGGACTCCTGTCGTTCATCTGATGGGTTCTCTCGGCGATAACATTCCCTTTCCCGTCCACAATGAGACTGGCGTGACAGGTGGCACAGGTGGGTGCACGGAAGTCCTCACCCACTACCCAGGGGATATGCCCGAAATTCCAGTCCTTGCCCGTGGAAGAATAGATGTTACCGTGCTTGCTCACCATATACACCTTGTAGGCGGGCACATCAGGTCCCTTGTGGCATTCGCCACAGGTGTAGGGCTTCCTGGCCATCTCGATGGAAAAAGCGTGCCTGGTGTGACAAGAGGCACAGGAGCCCAGGGAGCCGCCAGGATTCACTCTACCCACCCCCTGGTTGGGCCAGCCGGAGAGCACAGGGAACTTCATCTCCCCCATGGAGGTCACCCTGGTCTCAAACCCCTTCACCTCTACTTTGGTACCATGGCAGTAGAGGCAGGAGTCGGCCATTGTTTGAGCGTCGGGCTCTCCATAGCTCGCCCTGGGACCGTTGAGGTCCCGAAAACCACCCACCGTGTCCAGGAGGTTGTGGTATACAGGGTTGTTTATGAGGTTTCCATAAGCATGAGACATGATATTCCTTCCATACCCCTCCACCTCCAACGGATGGCACGTGGCACAGTCTCTGGGGGTCACCACCACATGGACCTGGAAGCCGTTGTGCTCAAAGGTGTCCCTGTGAGCCTTGGGGTTGGCCGTATGGCACTCCGCACACCCTACCACCACTCCAGCCAGGTTCTCGGTCACCTGTGAAGCGGAGATGGCCCTTTCTAGCCTGGGTTTTACCAAGGCCTGGGCACTCGTAGTTTTGGCATGGACACTGGCCTTCCAGTCCGCAACTATCCCCGGGGTCACTTGGCTGTGGCAGTCCAAACAGGCCTGAGTAACATCGCTTACAGGCAACTGGGCCCACGAAGGAGATACCCACAACAAAAAGAAAGACCCTAGCAGGAGAACAAGCAGAGACACCGGTCCTTTCATCTCTCCATCCACCATGGGTTTTAATCGACTCTCAATACCTCTCGGACATCTCGAACCCTTTAAGGCCCATGAAGAACCCCGTGTTGGTTATACTGTCTATTTCAGCCTGGATGAGGTCATAATGGGTGGCCTCCCACTTTGCCAGGCTTCTGGCCAGCTGTCTGGTCTCCTCATCATCGGCGGCCTCTGCCAGCTGGGTAAACATGTCGCTCGCCCTCTTCTCAAAGCTCAAGGCCATTTTGAGGGCATCTAAATCGGAAAGATCCGCTTTGAGGCTCTGCTCTTTGTGCTCGGGTTTCACCAGTATCTCCTCAAGTTTGGCATCTATGATCCTGGGAAGCTCAGGAGCCTCGAAGGCGACCCCCTCCAGATACTTTCCCCTCAACCCTTCCAAAATCCTCATATGCTGGTACTCGTCCTTGGCCAGTTGGATAAAGACATTTTTGCCCACTAGGTTTTTGCAATTATGGGCAAAGTCGAGGTAGGTGATGAGCCCCTTCTTCTCCAACTCAATTCCTGCCTCGACCACCTCCAATAGTTCTTTTGACATAATGTCACCTCCTAAAGAAATGAGAAACTTACCTATAACTTCAAACTATAATCTGGGGCAGGCCCAAAGCAAGCCTGCCCCATGGGGAAACGAAAGTGCGGGAGCTACTTTTTGACCTTTAGCACCAAAGTGCCTGCGTTCACCACCACAGGTTTATACTCTGCAGCGGGAAGCTTCAGAAACTTACCAACAGACGAGGGTACCAGGCTGTAATAGAGGGTGGCTTCAATGGTGACGGAGCCTGGAGCTATACTGCCAGGCACCTTCCAGGTGTAGGTCTCCACCTTGGTCTCCCTGGGACCTATCCGATAGTCCACCAGGGTGTTGTTGGCCGTGTACCACTGACATATGGTCATACGGCCCTTAGGATCAAAGAAAGGCTTTCTGAAGATCCGGGCACCATTGGGCACATCACCGTCCCTCTTGATCCCCTTGAAGCCTTTGATCCCCATGATCTCACCCATAGCCTGATAAGCCAAAGCATCAGAGCTGGCAATGGTGTACCCCTCTCCCTTAAAGCCCTTTTTGTCTACAGGAATGAAAAACTTACGGCCCGCTGAGTCAACAGCCCACACCTCCAGCCAGAGCATTCTCTCTTCCGACGAACCAGAAGGAATAAAATGACCAACCTTCCCGTTAAAGAGTTCCACCCTCAACTTCATCCTGGAACTGGGGGATACGGTTTCTGTCTTTGTGTAAAGGGCTAGATCCACAGCCCCCGCCAGCTTGCTCTCAGAGTGGGCACCGTGGAAGACATGATGGGCCACATCCTTACGGAACCTGCCCCTAGCCGCATTACCAGGGCCGGAGGACACATGGCAGTCCTGACACCTCACGCCCTCCCTGGCATAGGGCCCAGCCTTCCACTCTCGATACGTCTCTTTCACCCAGGCACCGTAGGGGCTGGCCTCGTCGTGGCAGGTGGCACAGAACCCAGAACTCCTCAGGAACTGAGAGGTCTCCACTCCGTGGGGAGCCTTTACATCCTTCCTTGGGCCTTGCTTCACCCTACCGGGCTGGATGGTATAGCTGAAGTTGTAGGGCACCTTTTCGGTGGTCCCGGTGATATTGTGACAAACCTCGCAGCTCACACCCTCATTGGCCCTTGTCCCCGATGCGGGCGGTTTGGGAGGAATGTCTCCAGTGAGGAAGGCCAAAGGGGCGTGACACGCTATACATCCTCCCTTCACTCCCGCCACTTTGGCCAGCTTCATGGCATGAGGTAAAGCCAGTTTGAAGTACTCCACATCATCCCAACCGTGGGTGAAGGACTTGGCCATAAGGCTCTGCTTCCACTCCTGATAGATTTCCTGGTGACACATGCCACACCTCTTGGGACTCTTAAACTCGCTGTACTTGAACTTGCCCATCTCGGCACCCCATGAAAGGGGAGACAAAAGCAGAAGAAACAGTGCCCCACCGAGCATTGCCATATACCTGTCTTTCATGTCCTACCTCCTTCAAAAGGTTCTTTTATAGCATCCCCAAACTTGCCCAACCCCACAAGGACGCCTAACCAGAGCGAAGTAATGAGCCAACTATCCACAAAAACATAGGCACAGGCACCCTATCCCTTTAACCCCCTTTCACATCCCTCCTTTACTTATAGCAAAAGACTATTTACATGTAAAGGTTATTTAAGAAAATTCCTTCTAAAAGGATGGAGGGAACTGTTTGAGGACAAAGATAGAAGGGGCAGGGCTCACGCCAATACCAGTTCCACGGATGCTCCTGGTCCCACTCCTAGAATCTCCCTGGCACTGGCCCCGTTGGCAAAAACCTCCAAAAGGCCCCAGCTGTTCCAGATGGCTCCCAATTCCCCCTGGGCCAAATGGGCATAGCAGGAAGCCATAGACAGGGACACACGGACCACCCTCACCTGACGGATGGACCGGCCCCCTACCCCTCCCCTTTCTATATTGGTGACCAGATTGCCAAAGGGGTCTACCCACAATACCTCTCCCACAAGCCTATTCCCCTCCCAGCGGGGTTGGGGCAGATCCAAGCGAAGGGGATCATCCACGAGACATCCCAACATGGGCAACGGGACCCCCCGGGCTAGCCAGGCTCCCAAGGGGGCAAAGACATCCCGACCATGAAAGGTGGCGCTCAATTGGGGCAGGGTAAACTCCCACCTTTTCAAGGCAAAGACTTTTACCCTGTCTATTCTTTCCAGGATCAGGCTCAAAAGGCCATTATCGGGAACCACAAAGAGGTGGTTCCCCGCCTGGGCCATCAGCACCCGCCTGTCACTCCCCACCCCAGGGTCCACCACGGCCACGTGGACACTGCCAAAGGGGAAAAATCCAAAGGAATGATAAAGCACGTAAGCCGCCACAGCCACATTGCCCATGGGAACGTGGTGATATAGATCCACCACCGTAACCTTGGGGGCCAGGGCCTGGATCACCCCCTTCATGGTGCCGGGATAGGGAGAATAGTCGAAATCGGTGATGAGGGTAACAACCGCCATGGCTTCAGATCAGAGTACCCAGCCACTCCTTGAGACGCCCCATACCCTCTCCCAGGCGCTCCAGGGTATTGGCATAAGAGAAACGCACGTACAGATGGGTTTTGTTATCGCCAAAGTCCACCCCGGGAGTGATGCCGACATAGGCTTCCTCCAGGGCCCTCTTGGCAAAGGTGAAGGAATCCCGGGTAAACCTAGAAGCCTTGGCATACACGTAGAAGGCCCCTCGGGGCATTATCCCCACCTCCAGACCCATGTCGTTAAGGGCACCAACAATGAAATCCCGCCTCTTACGATAGATCTCCACCTTCTCCCTAAACTGGGACAGGACCTCTTCCCGGAAACAAGCCAGAGCAGCGTACTGGGCCGCCGCCGGGGGGCAGATGAACAGGTTCTGGGCGATGGACTGAACCAATCGGACCATCCCCCTGGGCACCACCAACCAACCTAGACGCCAGCCTGTCATGAGGAAGAATTTGGAAAAGCCATTGACCACAATGGCGTCTTGGGAAAACTCCAAAACCGACGGTGCGGGCTCCTCATAGGTGATGCCGTGGTAGATCTCATCGGAGACAAGGGCTACTCCCCGCCTCTGTGCCTCCTCCACCAGAGCCTCCAGTTCCCTTCGACCATAGACTGCTCCCGTGGGATTGGCAGGTGAGTTGAGCACCAGCGCCCCTATGCCCTCCAACTGGTGGGAAAGGACCTTGAACCCAGTCTCTTCCTCCACGGGAAGAGGCACAAACCTGCCTCCCAGGAAACGGAGCATGTTCTTGTAACATGGATACCCAGGGTCCGGAAGACCACACACCCTCTCCCCTTCCGTCACAATGCCAATGGCAGCCAAGAGGGCAGGGGAAGAACCTGGGGTAAGAATGATCCTATCAGGCTCAATCTCCAGACGGTACTGATCCCAGTAATACCCTGCGATAGCCTCCCGCAGCTCAGGTATACCCACGCTCTGGGTGTAGGACGTCAGCCTGTCGTGGAGAGACTTGACCCCTGCCTCAATAACCTCGGGGGGAGTGGGGAAGTCGGGCTCACCCACCTCCATGTGGACTACATCCACTCCCTGGGCCTCCAGCTCCTTGGCCCTCTCCAAGATGTCCATGACAATGAAGGAAGTAACTTCCATGGCTACCTTATCAGGGCCCGGATTTCCTCCTTTATCCGGGGGGCAGCGGGCACCTTAGAATCTAGGCTATAGGGCCTAAAAGAGACCAACCTCAACCCTTCCTCACCCTTCTCCAGGGTGACCATACCCACCTGGCCTCCCCGGGGTATCCTGAGCCAGAAGACATAGGGAGGCCCCTGTCTCCTGTCCACCCCTCTACCAAAGACCCCCCCTAGGGCGAGGTCCACATCCTTCAAGGATAATCCCCTCCCCATCGCAGGAGAAGCCAAGAGGAGAAGGATCAGGTCCACATCTTTAGGCATCTCCATCAGCGCCTCTTTCAGGGCTTTCCGGGGCCTCCTCCAGTCCATGGTAGAAGGATATTTCCCCTTCCCTGTCACCCCCGTCACCGCCACTCTCCAAGGGCCCACTCTTACCACCCTGAAGGGTCTCACCCCAGGGGCCGATCCATTGGCCGAGACCCAGGGCAGATCCCTACCTATGCCATCCTGAAGGGTCCTAAAATCCCCCCAGCCCAGAGCCAGCACCTGGTATCCCCAAGACCTATAGACCCCAGCTAGAAACGCCTCCCGTTGTTTCCCCCTACGTCTCGACCAGACATAGGGAGAAGCAAACACGTTGCCCGTATCCACCAACAGCACGGGCCCCGTGGCCCGAGCCCTATCTATCAAAGTTTTACGCCTGGCAAGACCGCCAGTCTTGTTACAGCCTCACCCGGTGGGGACCAGAAAGCCCCAGGTGTCACCGGTGTAGAGTATTCTCAGCCTGTCCCCCCGCTCCACTTGGGCCCCGGCACACCCTAAAAAGTGAGCAGAAAAGGCCAGCATCAACCCCAAAGCCAACCATCTCTTCATGCCAGCCTCCAAATAGTTCCTTTAGGAGTATCCTCCAGAAGAATCCCCTTGGCTTTCAGTTCATCCCTGATGGCATCGGCCCGGGCCCAGTCCTTGCACTCTCTGGCCTCTTGGCGCTCCTGGATAAGTCTCTCGATCTCCTCAACAGGCAGGGGAAGCCCCTTTGTTCCGCCCATGAACCATTCATGTGGGTCCATCTCCAGGATGCCAAAAACCTCCCTCACAGGCTTTACCAGACTCATAAACACCCCTACAACTCGGGCCTTCTCCTCCTGACTCTCGCCACTCTCTTTAAAGAAGCGGTTCAGCTCCCTGGCCCCCTCAAAAACCTTGGCCAGGGCCAGGGCCGAATTGAAGTCGTCGTCCATGGCTGCGTAGAAGGCCTCTCTTTTCTCCCCAAGCTTGGCCGCAGCCTCCTTGCCCTCACGGGTGGTAGGCCCTCCCTCAGACGCACCCACATCCCTCACAGCCCCCAAGGTACGATAGAGGCGGTTCATGGCCTCCTTGGCCTCTTCCAGTCCTCTCCGGGAAAAGTCGATAGGGTTGCGATAGTGGGTAGAGAGCAAGAAAAGCCTCAAGACCTCAGGATGGTACTCCTCCACCATGTCCCGTATAAGGAGGACGTTGCCCAAAGACTTAGACATTTTCTCCCCCTCAACGCTTACAAAACCATTGTGGACCCAGTGGAGACAGAAGGGCCTGCCCGTGTAGGCCTCAGACTGGGCAATCTCATTCTCATGGTGAGGAAAGATGAGGTCCAGCCCGCCCCCGTGGATATCCAGGGTCTCACCCAAGTACTTCATGGACATAACGGAACACTCGATGTGCCATCCCGGTCTCCCAGGACCCCAGGGGCTATCCCATGCAGGCTCTCCCGGTTTGGAGGCTTTCCACAGGGCAAAGTCCAGGGGATTTCTCTTCTTCTCGCCCACTTCAATTCTAGCCCCTACCTTCATCTCCTCCAGGGTCCGGCCCGACAGCTTGCCATACTCAGGGAAGCTCAGGACATCAAAATACACGTCCCCGTCCACCACATAGGCATGGCCTTCGGCCACCAACCCCCTAACCATCTCGACCATTTCCCTGATGTGCTCCGTGGCTTTGGGTTCCACATTGGGCTTCTCTACTTTGAGGGCATCCATATCCTCGTAGAAGGCCTCTATAAACTTCTCGGAGACCTCCCGGAAGTCCACCCCTTCCTGGTGAGCCCGACTAATGATCTTGTCATCTATGTCAGTAAAGTTACGCACATAGGTGGTATCAAACCCCCTGGCCTTCAAATAGCGGTAAATCATATCGAACACCAAGACAGAGCGGGCATGGCCGATGTGGCAGTAGTCATAAACCGTCACACCACACACATACATACCCACTCTCCCCTCCTTCTGGGGAGAAAATTCCACTTTTTTTCTGCCCAGGGTGTTGTAGACCTTTAGGGACATACTCCCCTCCTCATCAATATTGGTTATCCAGTAACAATAAGGAGCCAGGGACCAATTTACAAGGAGAGGGGGCTTATTCCAACTCATAAGAATCAAAGATCTTGGGTTTCTGGTAAGAAACCCAACCTTACCTCACAAAATAACCTATTCCATAGCTGCACATACCTACTAGAAGGGAGACAGCTATACCAATGGGGATAGACTTTCTGAGAATCTCTCCCTCCCGCCCCACGGCATTGCAAAGGGGTGAGGCTATGGCGATCTTAAAGGGGCTGGAGATACTCCCAACGCTGGCCCCAACGGTGAGAGAGGCAGCCAGAAGGGTCCGGGAGACACCCAGCATGTCTGCCGTGGCAATCTGGAGCTTGCCGAAGAGCATGATAGAAGCCACGCCGTAGCCTGTGAGGAAGGTACCCATCCACCCCAGGAGGGGGGCAAAAAGGGGATAGAAGGGGCCCGTAGACCGGATGAGACCTTGGGCTAAACTGTGGGCCATGTTGTGGGACGCCACCAGTGAGGAGAAGTCCCCTGTAAACCCTGAAAAAGCGATGATTGAACCCATGGCGCCAAAGAGAGCCATGCTCACCAGGGGCTTCACAGCTTTTTGGAACGATACCCTGAGATAGTTTCCCACCCTGTCCCCTTCTTCAGCAAAAAGGCGGTAGGCAATGAGAAAAGCAGCGAATAGATAGAGGTAAGCACTGGCCAGGGGTCTAAAGGTTATGGCGTGAACGGGTATTGCCCTCACCTGGAAGGCCAGATCTCTAGCAAAAAGGGCGTTTACGGAAGGTACCAGGTTCACGGAAGCTAAGCAGAGGAAGATGAAAAAGAAGGGCACCACATCTTTGAACCTATCCCAGGTTATGACTGGCTTGACCCTGTAAAGGAAGAATAAAAAGGTCATCCCTGCTAAGCCCCCCGTCATGGCCGAAATGGAAAACCCTACAAATCTCACCGTCAGGTAGGCGAAGAGGGTTATGACCAAAGAGAGGGCAAATATGAGGGCTAGATTTTTAGCCAAAACCCTGGATTCACCAATAAAAAAGGGAACGGCGAGATAGAGAAAGAAGGTGGCGGGAAAAGATAAGACGGCCAGATACATGGCCAACCCCTGGGGAGGCAGTGATGTCACATTGGCCAGAACGGTGACGATAACCCCTGCCAAGGCTAAGTGCATAAGTCCTGCATAACCCAAGATACTCAAAACGGCAGAACCCGTGGGTGAGATGCCCGCCGAGTAGAGCATAGGGGCTACCACAGGCTCGGCTATAACCCCAGCCCCCTCGAAAAAGTTGCCAAAGCCAGCGGAGATGAGGAGAGCTTTCCTGAACCCACCCTGAATCCCTTGGGAAAAGGTGGCCGTGAGCCGCTGAAGGGAGCCTTTATCTAGAAGAAAGTGGGAGATGAGAATGCCAGTGTAGACCACCAGTAGCAGGGGCAGGGTAGTCAAGACCCCATCCAGGGAGGCCAGGGCGAGGACCTTGAGGGACGTGGAGAAGAAGAGAAAGGCCACGGTAGCCGTGTAGAGGAAAGAGATCACCGCCAGTTTGAAGACATCCAGGCGAAAAAAGACCACCAGAACAAAGATGACCAGCACTGGTGAAAGAGAGAGAAAGAAAACCATAGCCCCTCCTTTTTGAGAGAAGGGTTTCCCATATTTCCAAATAGGCCGCAACAGGAGACCCCTGGTACATCCCCCACCGAAGGCGGTGGCTTTGGAGAAAACCGACAGGAAGTCTAGCTGGAGGAAGGCCAGGCCAACCTTTCCGGGATAGGCCTAAATTTAAAGACTCAATAGGCAATGGAGAAGTTGAGGAACTCTCCGGTGTAGGGCTCCCAGATCACCTTTACCTCATCAACTACAGCCAGGGGAGGCCCCTCGTGGCACCAGGCTATGAGCTTCTCCAAGGCTCCCCTGGGACCCTCGGCCACAATCTCCACCCGACCATCCGGCAGGTTCCTCACCCAACCCCTAAGCCCCAGCTCCCTGGCCTTTTCCACAGTGGTGGCCCGGTACCATACCCCCTGAACCTTCCCCGACACCCAAATGTGGACCCGCTCCATGACAGCCCCCACAAGTATCGTTCAGTGCCCTAGACCCAAATTCCATGTTTAAAGACTTCCCAAAACACGAAACTTTGGGCCGTTACCTCTTATAAAGGGCCTTGATCCACTCCACCTCCCGCATAAGTCCCTCCTCCAAGAGCACAGTAGGACTATAGCCCAGGAGTTTCTCGGCTTGGTCCACGTTGGCCCAGGTGTGGGAGACATCTCCTCTCTCAGGCTCCCGGTAAACAGGCCTGGCCCTGCGCCCAATCACCTTTTCCAGCAAGGCAATAGTCTCCAACAATGGCTTTCTGCTTCCACCACCGATGTTGAAAACCTGCCCTTCCACGCCGGAGCGAACAGCAGCCAAGAGATTGGCCTCCACGATGTCGGATACATAGGTGAAGTCCCGGGTCTGGGTGCCGTCCCCGTAAACGGGAAACTCTTCATCCTCCAACATAGCCTTGATGAATTTGTGAAATGCCATATCGGGACGTTGACCAGGACCATATACGGTAAAGTATCTCAAAGAGACAACGGGAACACTGAAATTGTCATGGTAAAGGAGACAGAGATGTTCCGCTGCCAACTTTGTGACACCGTAGGGAGATCGGGGCTGGGGTAGACTGGTCTCTTTTAGAGGGAGATCGGGATTGTTGCCGTAAACGGATGAAGACGAGGCATATACGAAGCGCTTCAAGGGCCTATCCTTGAAAAACTCCAAGAGCCTCTGGGTAACCAGGATGTTGCAATGGGTGTAAATCTGAAAGTACTGTCCCCAGCTGGCCCTTACACCCGCCTGAGCTGCCTGGTGAAAGACCACCTCCACACCGGCGCCAAATCTCTCCAGGCCTACTTCCATGATGTCCCCTTCCACAAAAGAGAAGGTGTCCCAAGAACTAAGGGGTTCCAAGTTCCTTTCTTTCATCCACCTGGGATAATAATCAATAAAGGCATCTATACCCACCACTTCCCATCCTTCCTCTAACAAACGCTCAGCCAGATGGGATCCTATGAAACCTGCCACTCCCGTCACAAGGGCCCTGCCAGCACCCATCATCCCTCCCCTTGGAGATCCAGCTCATCCTTCACCATCACCTTCAGGGCATCCCAAACCGCTTCCCTAGGGATGGAAGCCACACAGGGATCTTTGCACTTCCTCTTGTAACACCCCTTGCGAGAGCATGAAACCTCCAAAATCAAACTGTCGTTGCCATAAGGACCGTTCCTCCAAGGATATGAAGGACCATAGAGCCCCAAGGTAGGCCTCCCCAAGGCCGCTGCTATGTGGAGGGGGCCTGTGTCTCCCCCAACAACCACCAAAGCCCCTTCTAACACCGCTATCATCTCTCCCATAGAGGTGGAAGGGGCTACCCTCACGTGGCCCTTCCCCCTCAAAGGGGCCACCAACTCTTCTTCCCCAGGACCCCACAGCACCAGCGATGGGACATTGTAGCGAGCAAATACCTCCCTAGCCAACCAGGAATAGCTCTCCACCGGCCACCTCTTTGTAGACCAGCCAGCCCCGGGTAAAAAGACCAGATAGGGTCCATCTATCCCCAAGACCTTGAGAAAGGTCTGGACCCTCTCCTTGTCCCTGGAACCCACTTCAAGGCCAAAGGAAGGAACGGGCACCCTTCTCCCGTTGGCCGCTATCATGACCAACTGCTCCACTATGTGAAGGGAAGGGTCTACCTTAACCCTTGTGTTCACAAACCAACCCCCCAAGGGCTCTCGGGCTTGACGGGGATGGAATCCTACCCTCACAGGGGCCCCAGAGAGGTATGTGAAAAGTCCGCTCTTGATAAGACCTTGAAAATCAAAGGCCATAACTGGCTTTTCCAATTTTGCCCTGGCTAATGCCTGCCTAAATCCCTTGTAGCCAGGATCCATAGCCACAACTTCATCCACAAAAGGGACGTGCTTAAGGAGGGAGTCAATACCTCTCCTAACCACCCATACAATGCGGTGATCAGGGTAGCTCTCTCTTAGCACCCTGACAGCGGGGAGGGTATGTACCACATCCCCCAGAGCCGAAAATTTTGCGACCAAGATAGAGTTCTTCACATCACCAGACAAATCTCTCTAACCAATCCACAGGACATTTTCCCTCTCTGAACTCTTCAGATCCCAGTATGGCCTCATGCAGGGGAATGGTGGTTTGTATCCCCTCCACTTTAAATTCGGCCAAAGCCCTTTTACCCCGGCTCAAGGCCTCCTCCCTATCCCTACCATAAACGATGAGCTTGGCCACCAGAGAATCGTAAAAGGGGGGCATCTCGTACCCCTGATAGAGGGCCGTATCAACCCTCACCCCGGGTCCGCCGGGTACCACCCACCGCTCCACTTTACCAGGTGAAGGTCTAAACGAGCGGGGATCCTCGGCATTTATACGAAACTCTATGGCCCAGCCCTTAGAAACCACGTCCTTCTGCTCCAGCTCCAGGGGCACCCCCGAGGCGATTTTTATCTGCTCCTTCACCAGATCCAGGCCTGTAACCATCTCAGAGACAGGATGTTCCACTTGGATCCGAGTGTTCATCTCGATGAAATAGTGGCGTTCTTCTTCATCCACCAGAAACTCCACGGTACCAGCACTCACGTAACCCACTTTCTCAGCCACCAGCCGAGCATCCTGAAAGAGGCGTTCCCTGAGTACTTGGGATATTAGAGCGGGGGCCTCCTCCAAAACCTTCTGGTGCCTTCTCTGGATGGAACAATCCCTCTCACCAAAGACCAACACGTTGCCTTCACCATCGGCCAGTACCTGAACCTCGATGTGACGGGCAGGATGAACGAACTTCTCCACGTAGAGACCAGCGTGGCCAAAGGCCGCTCCTGCTTCGGAACGGGCCGTGTTGAAGACCTGTCTCAGCTCATCTTCATCCCTGGCCAAACGCATCCCCCGACCACCGCCACCAGCCACCGCCTTCATGAGAACGGGATATCCAATCTCCTGGGCAATGGCCAAGGCCTCTTCCTCTGTGTCCACTTCCCCTGGGCTACCAGGGATCACCGGCACTCCCCAGGAGGCCACCCGCTTTCTGGCCTCTGCCTTGTCACCCATGAGCCTAATGACATGGGGGGGTGGCCCTATAAAGGCTAAATCACACGCTAAACAGATCTCGGCGAACTCAGGGTTCTCCGCCAAAAAACCATACCCTGGATGCACCGCTTGGGCCTTCACCACCTCGGCGGCGCTCATGATACTCTGAACATTGAGATAGCTGTTGATGGGCTCAGGAGGACCTATGCAGATGGCCTTGTCGGCCAATTGGACAGGAAGGGAGTAAGCATCGGCTTCAGAATAGACCACAACGCTCTCTACCCCAAGCTCACGACACGCCCTCAAGATACGAAGGGCTATCTCCCCGCGGTTGGCTATGAGAACCCGCTCTATCATACCTCAAGAGAGGGGCCTGACCAAAAAAAGTGGCTGACCGTACTCCACAGGCTCAGCGTTTTCCGCCAATATATCCAGAATCTCCCCCCGAACCTCCGACTCAATCTCGTTCATGATCTTCATGGCTTCTATGATACAAAGGGTCTGCCCTTTCTCCACCACATCTCCTATATCCACGTAAGGGGGAGACTCAGGGGATGGAGCACGGTAAAAAGTGCCCACTATAGGCGAACGAATGACCACAGCATCTGGGGGAAACTGGGGAGTGCCATCCTGGGTAGGAGAAACGGGCTGAAGAGAAGGGGTTGCCACGGACTGGGCTGGAGTTTCCACCCTTTCGGCAACCGGCTGAACCCCTGCCTTTTTCAGCTTCAGCTTCACTCCATCAATCTCCAACTCCAGCTCACCCACCGGCAGATCTGCCAGTTCTTTGACCAACTCTAACAAGTCTTTAATGTCCATCACTTCACCCTCTCCACGTACTCCCCCGTCCGGGTGTCCACTCTGACCACGTCCCCCTCGTTGACAAAGAAAGGCACCTGGACTACGGCTCCCGTCTCCAGCTTGGCAGGTTTACTCCCTCCCGAGGCAGTGTCCCCCCTCACCCCAGGCTCCGTTTCTACCACCTTCAGGTCCACAGCCGTGGGGAGATCTATACCCACAGGCTCCCCCCTGTAGATAAGAAGCTTCACTTCAATATTCTCTGCTAGAAAGTCCTTATCCCTACCAAGCACATGGGCAGGTATCATGACCTGTTCATAAGTCTCCAGGTCCATGAAGTAGTACTCGTCCCCCTGGTTGTAGAGATACTGGGCCTTTTTCACCAGAAAATCGGCTTTCTTAAGCTTCTCTCCCGCCTTATAGGTCTTCTCCACCACCAGCCCAGTCTTCAGGTTCTTTAACTTAAAGCGTGAAAAAGCCTGGCCCTTACCAGGCTTAACGTGATCTGCGCTAACCACCAAATAGGGCTCTCCGTCAATCTCCAGCTTCATATTGGGCTTGACGGCTCCTGCGTTGATCATAGCTCCTCCTATCTAGTGACTGTAAAAGGCAACAAGGCCAGGACCCTGGCCCTCTTCACCGCTCTGGCCAGCTGTCTCTGGTGCTTAGCACAGGTACCCGAAATCCTTCTGGGCACGATCTTACCCCGCTCTGTAAGGTAGTTGCGGAGCCTCTTCACATCTTTGTAATCTATCTCTTGAATTCCGTCAGCACAGAATCTGCACACCTTCTTCCTGTAAAACCTTTTCTTCCTATCTTCCCTGCCTGCCATCTAT
Source organism: Thermodesulfobacteriota bacterium (assembly GCA_024274915.1). Taxonomy (GTDB): domain Bacteria; phylum Thermosulfidibacterota; class Thermosulfidibacteria; order Thermosulfidibacterales; family B14-G1; genus B14-G1. The sequence goes on along the minus strand of JAJSAC010000068.1, from coordinate 46,396 downwards.
ATGCCTCCTTTTTTCGGTCCACTGAACCCCTTCATCAGAAGGGAAAATCCTCGTCGTCATCCTCTACAGGGACATCGCTTACATCAGGAGCCACCACCTCTTCCTCTTTTTCCTTAGCAAACCCCAAGAACTGGACCCTGTCAGCCACCACCACATGTTTAGACCGTTTACCACCTTCTGAGTCCCACTGCTCAAAGCGGAGATACCCCTCCACCAGCACGTTCCTGCCTTTGGAAAGGAACTCACCACAGCTCTCTGCCTGCTTGCCATAAACCTTCACATCTATAAAGCAGGTCTCATCCACATCTCCCGACTTGCCCTTGAAACGCCTATTCACTGCCAGACGAAAACTGGTAACAGGAGTGCCGCTGGGAAGATAGCGGACATCGGGATCTTTGGTTAGATTACCCGCAAGGATCACCTTGTTAATGTTAATAGCCACTTCCTATCCCTCCCCACCCGTCTCCTCGGGTTCTTGGACTTTTTCACACTCCTTGTCCTTTCTCTTGACTGTCAGGTAGCGGATAACGTTTCCACTCAGACGATAGCTCTTCTCCAGCTCCTCCACCAAGGTCCCATGGGCCCTGAAGCGAAAGAGAACATAGAAACCCTCTCGCTTCTTCTCAATTTCATAAGCCAGTCTCTTCCTACCCCAATTCTCCACATCCACCAACTGGGCTTTCCCTTTCTCCAGAAGCCCCTTCACCCAATTAACCTGCTCCTCCAGCTGGGCCTCCTCCAGCTCGGGAGCGAAAATCACAACCGACTCGTAACACCTCAACTCCATACACATACCCCCTCTCGGATCTATAGCCCCAGGCACCTTCCGTGCCTGGAGCGAGGTTTACCCTGGGCTAACACCAGGGCCACGGCCCTCCCTCTATCATGAGAAAGGGAAAGGTGCAATCTCAAGTTCCTGCTCTTCACATATCTACCCATCCGACCCCTGAGAACGAAATAGGGCTTGCCGGAGGAGGTGTTCATCACCTCCACATCCCGCCAACCCATGTAGAGCCCTCGAGAAGGAGGATCCAATGCCTTAAAAAGAGCTTCCTTGGCCGCCCATCGGGCAGCCACCTTGTCCAAACGGCCCCCCACCCCCTTTTTCTCCCGGGGAGTGAGGATCCTGTCTAAGAAACGGGGCCACCGCTCCATGGCCCTCCCGATTCTCTCCAACTCCACTATGTCTATGCCCACGCCCACAATCACGGGGTAACCTTATAAACCAAGAGTCTTGTGTAATACCTAACGTTGCCTTCTCTATCCTTCCTTCCCCTCTTGGTCAGGACCAATAGCTCTTTGTTGCCGTCGCCGTTCATGTCAGCAGCTTGAAGGTCCATTACACCACCTCTCACACGTCTTAGCCAGCCAATGTCGTCAAAATAAGAATCCCTCCAAACAAAGAGCTTCACTCTGGACTTGTCATAGGGGGAAAAATGGACACCCCACACATCAGGTATATTGGTAAAGGTGGCCAACATATAGCGGGAACCGCTATGGAAGATGAGAGACCTCCCAGGTACTACCATCACGTCCTCGGCAAATTGGATGTAATCTTTCTCCTCCAGCTCCCCCTCGCCCTGGTAAAAGGTCTTGGCTATAGGCTGCCTAAAGAAAAAGGCCATGCCCCAATTGCCGTAGAGCCCGTTCATGCTCCAAATGAGGGTCCCCGTGAGGGGATCCTTAAGTTCCAGTCGTCCCTTTTCATTGACCAAGGCCTCCAGCCTATCTCCCTTACCCAAAGCCACAAGCTGAGCGCCGCAGATGAGGTCTCCCCTAAGACCTTCCAGCTTCCTACCCCTCTTGAGCTTGGCATTCACCAGGTAGGCCAAACGAGGGAGATAGGGCTGGGCCGTCTCTTTGGAAACCCCCTGGGTGACCAGGAGACCTTGGCCCTCCACAGTGAAACCCCGGATGATCATCTCTTTATCCCGCACAATATAATTCCACTTCCTGGAAGCAGGATCAAAGGAGATGATACTGGACCTGAGGGCGAAAAGGTTCTCGTCAGCAGTGGAGATCACCACCTCCGCCCTCCCATCACCATTCAAATCTGCCACATCCATGGCAAGAAGCCTGGTTTTAGGTTTAAGTCGGAAGGAAGAAAGCAATCTCATCCTAGAAGACTTTATGTCTATCCTGTAAAGATCCAAACGATCCTTAAAGGCCAGTAGCACCTCGGGCTTCCCCTTTCCATCAAAATCGCCCACACCCATGGCCAACCCATCATCAGCCCAATTGGAAGAGGCAAATAGAAGGCCCCTCTCTATCATAGGTTTCCAACCGCCCCTACCCAGCATCAAATAAAAGTGGTCTATCCTCTTACCCGTGCCCAGGGAGATGAGATCACCCTGGAAATAGTAATCCCCCTTGTCTTTCACTATAGAACCTATGAGGGCAGCCCCCTGAACCTTGGGATCGGCTTCCAGCTTCTTTAGGGCCTCCAGATACCCCCCCTCAGAAGCGGTAGATATGGTGAGAATCACCCTCTCCTCGCCGAATATGTTGAATCTTCCCGTCTCTCCCAGGTAAGCCCTCAACCGCTGAGTAAAAGCCATGAGATTGAACCCCTCACCTGTTTTGTCGATGAGGGGGAAAAGGTACAGGTTGATCTTGGAAGCACTGATCCTAACGCCATCCCCTGGCTTAACTTCCCCCCTTCCCCTGAAGATCCCCAGGGAAGACTGGGGATAAGCCCTGACAACTTGCAACACCCCCAAATCTTTCTCGGTATAGCCCAGCAGTACCCCCGTTATAGGGTGGTAGTAGGGCTTGCCAGGCCTATAAACGGTGAAGACCATACCAGGGAAGACCCCTCTATCCCTACCCACATCTATAATCACCCAGTCTCCCCTTGCTGACACCACCCTTCCCTTTAAGGGTGGAAAATCCTGGGCAATATCCTGAGCCAGGTCCTTCATGGCCCCTTCAAAACCGGCCAAGGCAGGTAAGGAAGAAAGGAAAACGACAAAAACAACGAAAAAGAACCGCCAGAGTTTACTTTTCATCACTCCCCACCCTCTTCTGTCTAATGACTCCCATAAGATCAGCCTCCACCACCACTTCCCCTTCCACCAACGCCCTACACCTCAATTTCCAAAATGGTCCTTTCCTACTCATTATCTCCCCCTCTAAAAGGAGGCTGTCGCCGGGCCTCACCGGTCTCCTGAAGCGGGCGTTGTCGATAGATGCAAAGAAGATCTCCACCTCTCCTGTGATTCCCGTAGAATGCCTTATAAGAATGCCTCCCATCTGGGCCAAAGCTTCCAACATAAGAACCCCCGGCATGATGGGCTCTCCCGGAAAATGGCCTTGAAAATGGGGCTCATTGAAGGTCACATTCTTTAGAGCCTTTATCCGCTTTCCTTCCTCCATCTCCAGAACCCTGTCCACCATGAGGAAGGGGTATCTATGGGGAAGAAGCTCAAGAATCCTTTGGATGTCCATTCCTTCCTCCCTTCAACTCCTCCAACGATTCCTCCAGAGATTTGATCCTCTCCACCAGTTGGGGCAGTTTCATGAATAACACTTGGGCTTTCATCCAGGCGGTGTGGGGCATAGCAGGGGCTCCCGTCATCACTGCCCCAGGAGGCACATTCCCCATGACACCCGCTTTGGCAGTGAGGATAGCCCTGTCCCCCACTTTAGCGTGGTCGGCCACCCCTGCCTGACCCCCCATGAGTACACCGTCACCTACCTCCACACTGCCGGAGATGCCCACCTGACCCGCAAAGGCGCAGTCCTTACCTATTTTCACATTGTGTCCCACCTGGACGAGGTTGTCTATCTTGGTGCCGTCGCCCACGATGGTGAAACCCATGGTAGCCCTATCCACACAGGTGTTGGCCCCTATCTCCACGTCCCTTCCTATCTTTACACCCCCCACCTGGGGTATCTTGAGCCTGCGGCCCTGGTGGTCCCCATAACCAAAGCCATCGGCACCCAGGACGGCTCCAGCATGGACAACGGTCTCCTCTCCCACCTCCACTCCGGGATATACCACCACGGAGGGGAAAAGGACTGACCGGGCCCCTATCCTAGCCCCCTTCCCTAAATACACATGGGACATGATGACCGCTCCTTCCTCCACCACTGTACCATCATCCACGAAGGCAAAGGGGTAAATCACCACCCCATCCCCCAAGGAAGCTTTGGGGGAGACGAAAGCTAGAGGAGAAACCCCCACCTCCCTAGAAAATGGCGGCTCAAAAAAGAAGGAAAGGATCTTGATCATGGCCTCGCCCACGTCGTCCACCAGGATATAAGTGGCGTAGGAAGGGGGATGCAGTCCTTCCAAGGACGGCAACACCACCACAGAAGCTTTCACCGAGGGTAGGGCCTTTAGCCACTTTTTGGCAAAAATAAAGGTCAAATACCCCTCACCTGCTTCTTGAGGAGGGGCTACCCCCCTTATCTTCCGTAAAGGGTCCCCTAGAATCTCCCCTTTACCCAGGGCCTCCCTGAGCTGGGCCGCGGTCAACTCCGTCATTTCCTCTTTCCAGCCCCTCCAGAGGACTTCAGGCCATAGGAAGCATCAAAGGCCTTGATGACGGAGTTGGTGATATTCAGAGAAGGATCGGCGTAAATGACTCCCCCGTTCACCTCTAGGATCAGGGAAAATCCTTCTCTCTTGCCCTTCTCCCTCACCATCTTCACCAAGTCCTTAAGGATCTGAGCACTCATTTCGTTCTCCTTGGTGGCCAGCTCAGCTTTGGCGTCGCTTATAACGTATTTCAACTCCCTGAGTTTGGTCCTGTATTCCTCCTCTTTGGCCTTTTTGGCCTTGGCTGAGAGGAGACCAGCCTTCTTCTGTAACTCCCTTCTCAAAGCCTCTATCTCGGCCTTTTTGGTCTCTATTTCCCTGCTCTTCTTCTCAAACTCAGCCCTGAGTTCCTCTTTAGCCTTCTTCCCCCGCTCCGACTGGTTGAGGGCCCTCTGGAGATCGACCACCCCTATCTTCATCTCGGCTCTGGCTGAAAAGGGCACCAACAGAAAGGTCAGAATGAGAAACACCCCCAACCACACGCTCTTCCTTTCCCCCATTACTTCCTCCTCCTTTTTAAAAGACTGTTCCCACAGAGAAATGGATCTTAGTGGGATCCTCTCCCTTCTTCCTATCTAACTTGTAACCCAGATCCAGCTTGAGCGGCCCAAAGGGTGTAATAAAGCGAATTCCAACACCCACGGCATGCCTCAACCCAGTGAGGCTTATCTGTTCTCCGTTATCAAAGGCTGCTCCCGTATCATAAAAGATCAAACCCCTCAAGCCGCCCACCAGAGGGAAGAGATACTCAAAATTGGCGATGAGTTCCTTGGTTCCTCCTATGGCTTGGCCATCCCTCTCCGGGCTAGCTTCATCCTCGGTGAAACCACGAACGGTGTCATCGCCTCCCACAAAGAACCTTTCGTAAACAGGCCGGTCACTGCCATTGCCTATGGGAAGGGGATTTATGAACCCCGCCCTCACTCTGAAATGGAAGACCGAGTTCTTGACGAGTTTATTTATAGAGAAAAACCACCCAGCGTCGGCCATCACCTTGTAGTAATATTCATCACCGCCCAGACCGGCCACCTTGAGGGAAAGTCTCCTCTGAAACCCCCTAGTGGGCAAGACGGTGCTGTTCCTAGTGTCCTGGCTCAGACCCAAGACAACGGCACTGGACACGGACCTACCCTTCTGATTGTGGATGAACTCTGGGGCACTATCGTCCACACCGGAGATCTCGACGCTTTGGAGATCATAACCTATGGAAGCAGTGGTATACCAATTCCATACCCGTTTGCCCAAAGTGAGGTTGAACCCCAAACTCCCCTCCTCAAATGTGTCGAACTCATAGGTTAGATGATGGGTCCTCACACTCAAAGAAAGGGGACGATCAAAGATGTAAGGATCGAAGAAAGAGAGATCGTACTCCACCCTCTTGCCGCTAAAATTACCACTAAGACTGATGGACTGTCCCCTACCGAAGAGGTTCTTTTCCTGGAGTTGGACCATGGCCCCAAAGGCCTCCTGGGTACTGTACCCACCACCGAACATGAGAGATCCCGTAGGTTGCTCTTCTACGTTTACCACAATATTCTCAAGATGGTCTCCTCCAGGCTTGGTCTCTATGTCCACCTGGGAAAAGTAACCCAGACGGCTCAACTTCTCCTTTGCCGCCTTGAGGGCCAAGGTGTTCATCACGTCCCCTTCGGCCAAGCCCAACTCCCTCCTGATCACTTTGTCCCTGGTCTTAATATTGCCCTGAACTTCAATCCTGCCCACATAGTACTTTGCACCCTTCGCTATCCTATAAGTCACCCTGACCGTATGGCCTCTGTCGTCCAATTCCACCAAGGGTCTCACGTCAGCATTGACAAATCCCTTGGAACCATAAAGCTCGGTGAGGTTGTTCACATCCCGCCTCATGGCAGCCGCCCCATACCACTCACCGGCCTTGAGCAAGAGCACTTTCTTGATCTCATCGGGCTTAAAGGGATCATCTGGGCCCAACTGCAGATTTACATCGGCCACTTTATAACGGGGACCTTCCTCAATGGGCACCCTGATATAAATCTTGCCAGAGTCCTTCACCTTCACCTGGGGATCTCCCACGGCCACCCGTAAAAAACCATGGTCCCTGTAAAACTCCCTAACCTTCATAAGATCCACCTTCAAAAGGTCGGGGATATAATAGTAAGTACTGGGCTTACCCAAGAAGTGGCCAATGAACGTGGTCACCATGTTCCAGATATTCTTCTCTTTAGTGAGCATCTGGCCCCTTAGCACTCGATCACTGAAGTGTTTGTTTCCAATAAACTCTATCTTGGCCACATGGGCCTTTTTGCCCTCATGAATCTTGTAGGTCAGAACTATCCGCCCCTGTTTCTCCTTCTTCTCCACATCTACCTTGACGTCATAGTACCCCTTTGCCTGATACATCTGAACTATCTTTCCCACATTCTCCTTAATGATATTTTCGTTGTATATAGAGAGGGGGAATTTTTTCAGTTCTTTGCTGATGTCTTTAGTCTTTATTCTTTTGTTTCCTTTTATAAAAACCCGAGCAACTAAAGGGCGCTCCTTCACTTGATAAATAAGCTTCACGCCACCCTCAAAAGGTTGGGCATCTACTTCCACGTCTTCAAAGTAGCCCGTCTCATAGAGCGCTTGGACATCAGCCCTCACTTTACTTACAGAGAAGGGTTCACCTTCTTTGCTCTTGAGTTTGAACAGGATAGTCTCTTTGTCCACTCTTTTGTTGCCCTGAACCTCTATAGCCTTGACCAAAAGCTGAGGAGATCGAGCCTGGGCATCCAAAAGGCCTCCGAAAAGAAGATACACAGAAAAAAAGAGAAGAAAAAAAACCACTGTACATCCTTTCACCGCTTCCCTTCCCACTCTCCCCTCCTCTAACTTTTATCATGAGACGGATGTGCCCGCCTCTTTTTTTCCGCCTTTTCTGAAACGCACCGCTCCCTTCACCACATCAACCACCACCGTGTCCCCTCCAGAGTAAGAGCCCTTAAGTATCTCTTCCGACAAAGGCTCAGAAACCAACCGCTCCAAGGCCCTTCTAAGGGGCCGGGCCCCCATCTGAAGGTCAAAACCTTCCGCCACCAAAAACTTCCTGGCCCTAGGAGTGAGTCTAAGCTTCATTCCCCTCTCATCCAACCTCTCCTGGAGCTCTCTGAGCACCAGATCCAGAATCTCCAACACCTCCTTCTCTCCCAAGGCATTGAACACTATGATATCATCCAGCCTATTGATAAACTCTGGGGGAAAACGCTTCCTGAATTGGGTCAACACCTGTTCCCTCACCCCCATGAAGTCCTCTCCCTCACCAAAGCCCAAAGATACCCCCTTGAAGAAGAGCTTAGCCCCCACATTGGATGTCATGATGATCAGAGTGTTCCTGAAGTCCACCGTCCTGCCAAAAGCGTCAGTGAGTCTTCCCGAATCGAATATCTGGAGCAAAAGGTTGAAGACCTCGGGATGGGCCTTCTCCATCTCGTCAAAGAGAATGACCGAGTAGGGCCTGCGCCTCACCGCCTCGGTAAGTTGCCCCCCTTCGTCGTACCCCACATACCCCGGGGGGGCACCAATGAGACGGGAAACGTTGAACTTCTCCATATACTCCGACATATCAAAACGCAGCAGGGCCTCCTTGCTACCAAAGAGGACCTCGGCAAGGGCTTCAGCCAAGCGGGTTTTGCCCACACCCGTGGGTCCCAAGAAGAAGAAGACCCCCACGGGCCTTGTATGGCCCCTAAGACCCACCCGGGCCTTCCTGATGGCCTTGGCCACCCGACCCACAGCCTCGTCCTGACCGATCACCATGGACCTCAGTTCTTCTTCCAACTTCAGAAGCCTCTTCTCCTCTTCGGTACTCAGCCTATGGAGAGGGACCCCTGTGGCCTTGGAGATGACCAGGGCCACGTCAGTTTCGGTGACCTGGGGTTTCTCCTTCTCCCTTTCCCTCAGCCACTCCCGTCTCAGCTGGCGCAAACGGTGGAGAACCCGGAGTTCTTCGTCCCTCACGCCAGCAGCCTTCTCAAAGTCTTGGTCGTTAATGGCTTTACGCTTCTTCTGTTCCAGCCTGTCCAGCTCCAACTCCACCTCCCTTATGTGAGGCGGAATATGGGAGTACTTGATGTGGACCATGGAGCAGGCCTCATCCAAAAGGTCTATGGCCTTATCTGGGAGAAACTTGTCCGTCATGTAACGCTCCGCCAACTTGGCGGCAGCCACCAGGGCTTCGTCGGTGATGGTGACGGTGTGGAACTCCTCGTAGCGGGACCGAAGACCCCTAAGAATATCCAAAGTCTCATCCACCGTAGGGGGTTCCACCACTACGATTTGGAAACGGCGTTCCAAGGCCCCGTCTTTCTCTATGTACTTCCTGTACTCCGAGAGGGTGGTGGCACCTATACAGCGGATCTCACCCCTGGCCAGGGTGGGCTTCAGCATGTTGGCTGCATCTATAGAACCCTCAGCGGCCCCTGCTCCCACCAAAGTGTGAAGTTCGTCTATGAATAAGATGACATCTTCATCTTCAGAGGCCTCTTTGATGATAGCCTTCATCCTGGACTCAAACTGCCCTCTGTACTTGGTGCCCGCCACTATAGCTCCGAGATCCAGGGAGATCAGTCTCTTATTCATGAGGGGCTCTGGCACTTCTTTACTGACGATGCGCTGGGCCAGCCCTTCCACAATGGCCGTCTTGCCCACCCCTGGTTCCCCGATGAGCACAGGATTGTTCTTGGTTTTCCTGGCCAGTATCTGAATCACCCTCTCGATCTCCCTAGCCCGGCCTATGACAGGATCCAACTTACCCTCTCTGGCCATCTGGGTGAGGTCTATACCAAACTCATCCAAGGCGGGGGTCTTCTTGGGCCTCTTCTTCCTACCCAGACCTTCCTCGCCCACCATATCCCTCAGGACCTCCCTAGCCTCATTCACCTCTACTCCCAGTCTCCGCAGGAGCTTGCCACCCAGGCCCGTCTTTTCCCGGAGGATGCCCAAAATGAGGTGTTCCGTACCCACATAGTCTTGATGCAGATACTTGGCCTCCTCCATAGCGTACTCCAGAACCTTTTTGGCATCAGGGGCAAAGGGAATGGCTCCCATAACAAACCCTCTCCTACCATAGGGGATACGCCTCTCCAACTCCTGTTTTAAATGGTCCACATTGACCCCTACCCGTTCCAAGAGGAGGAGGCCCAAACCGGAGCCCTCCTTGATAAGCCCCAGGAGAATGTGGGCCGTGGTGAGATGATCATGTTGATGCCTTTCGGCCTCTCCCCTGGCTAAGAGGAGGGCTCTCCTTGCCCTCTCAGTATATCGATCAAACATGGCCTTTACCTCGTGGTCCTTTTGGGTGTAACTTACAACCGGCCCCAGGCCTTGTCAAATACCCTAAGGACGGTCCATGGCCCATTCCAGGAGAGAAGAAATAGGGTGTAAATGGTTAGTCAACCGGTGGGACCTCCCCCCCAGAGAGGGAGTATCCCTCACATGGGAAGGGAAAAGAGTCCAATCCCTATCTCCCTGCCCCCGTCCACCTCTGAAGGCTGTGGTGCCTGGATTCATAAACGCTCACGTCCACCCTGACTTCACCCATCTCATCACCGCTCCGGACCTCCTCTCCTGGATAAAAGAGGTTGTGAAATTCAGAAAGGGAGAAAAAGCCCACCCCTCTCCACCACAAGAAGAATTTATGGCCCGAAAAGGCACTGTAGCCTGGGGAAGCATTGTGACCTGGCCCTGGAAAGACGAAGCGCCCCCACCCCTAGGTGGTACCAGATTGATATTTCGCGAGGTGCTGGGTGATGTGGGCGTTCCCCTACCACCCCCCGGCTTCCCAGTCTCTCCCCATTCCCCCTACTCCCTCACCCCCCAACTTCTAAAAACTATTTGGAAAGAGAGGAGAGATTCCCTAAAGGCCATCCACCTGGCCGAATCCCAGGAGGAAGTGCTGTTCGTCAGGGGAGAGCCCAATATCTTCGAAAGAGAGATCTTTCCCCTGGCAGGCCGTCCCCCTTTCCCCCACCCTAGGGCCAGGAGCCCTGTGGAATACCTCGAGATGCTGGAATGCCTGGATGCAAAGACCATAGCCATCCACTCCATCTTTGTGGACCAAAAAGACGTGGAAATCCTGGCCCGCAAAAAGGCCTCAGTGGTCCTCTGTCCCCGTAGCAACCTCTATCTGTCCCACAGCCTCTCCCCCCTACCCCTCTTAATGGAAGCCGGAATTCCCACGGCCTTGGGAACAGACGGTTTAGGAAGCACCCCCAACCTCAGCATGTGGGAAGAGATGAGAACCCTATGGTTCCATGCCCGAAGCAAAGGATGGAGAGTGACGCCCCGAGAGGTCCTTACCATGGCCACCCGGCAGGGAGCCAAGATATTGGGACTTCAAGACCTCACCTCCCTGGAGCCCGGCCATGAAGCCTCCTTTATGGTGATAGCCCTTCCCCGGGAGATGTCTCCCGAGGAGCTGGCCAGTTTTGTCCTTTTCCAGGGAGACCTCTACCTGGAAGCCGTTTACATCAAGGGGAAGAGGGTCCTTTAACCACCACCTCTAAAAGCCTATCGGGGTGGAGATACTCCCTGGCAGCCTCCTTCACGTCCTCCAAACTGACGGCCTTTATCTCCTTGGGGAAACGGACAAAATAGTCGGGCCCCAGGTTGTGTAACGCAGCGAAAGCCATGTAGTCTGCTATCTCCTGATTGGTGTCGAGCCTGAGGGGAAAGCTGCCCGTTAGATAGCGCTTGGCATCCTCCAACTCCTGGGCTGTGGGCCCATTGTCCTTGTAATCTCTCAATACCTCCACCACTTCGTCTATGGCCGCCTGGGCCTGATCGTTTTTTGTCTGGAGCACGATCTTGAAAGCCCCCCTCCAGTAAGAGGGCTGAAAGTAAGAATAGACGCTGTAAGAGTAGCCTCCCTCCTCCCTCACCTTTAGGAAGAGGCGGGAAGTGAGACCTCCTCCTCCTAAAATCTGGTTCATAACATAAACCTTCACAAAGTCGGGATGGCCTCTCTTCACTCCCAGATGCCCCATGACGATATTGGCCTGAGTCACTGCCTTGTCTAACACCACCTTCTCGGTCTTACCCAAGGGCAAGGGATCAGGGATAGATGGTAGGGGCCTATCAGAGGGCAGCCAGTCCTTCAAATAAACATCCATAAGCCCTTCCATCTCCTTCCTTGTGATGTCCCCTGCTACAGAGAAGATGGAAAAATTGGGCCTATAAAACCGCCTGTAAAACCCTTTAACATCCTTCAAGGTGATGGATTCCACCGTCTTGTAGTACCCCTTTTCAGGTCTGTGATAGGGATGACCTCTAAAGAGATGCTCATCAAAAGCCCTGGACGCCACTGTGCCAGGGTCCTCCTCCTCCTTCAAAAGCTCCCCTAATACCTCTTTCCTCACCCGCTCAAAATCCTCCTCCCTAAAAGCAGGCCGGGAAAGGACCAGAGAAAGAATACGAAAGCTCTCCTTCAAATGTTCCTTAAGGGTGACCAAGGTAAGGGTAGCGTACTCCTTGGTACACCCAGTGTCCAAGTCAGAACCCATGTAGTCCAGGGCCTGGGATATTTGGGGCCCTGTCATGTCCCCTGCCCCCTCAGGGAGAAGTTGAGAGACCAGGTAAGCAACCCCGGCCTTGTCATCGGTGTCGTACACAGAACCTGCCCGGACCAACACCTTGATCACCACAAAGGGAAGAGAGGTCCTGGTAACCAGCCATACCGTCTCCCCCCTCTCCGCCGTAAATACCTGGGGCACTATGTCTGCCCTGGCTTGAAAAACGGCCATCATCAACACCCCCGTCAGGAAAATGGGAACCCCTTTCCTCATAGATTCTTCTCCGGCACCAGAATGCCCACGGTTAGGTTGGTGTCTTTGAGATACTTCTTGGCCACTCGCACCACGTCATCCCGGGTAACCATTCCTATCTTCTTTACATAGGTCTGCATATACTCCCAACCTACACCCAGCACTTCCAGCTTTCCCATATTCATGGCCCTGTAGAAATTAGAGTCCAAACCGTAAATAAAAGCGGCCTTAACCTGGTTCTTGGCCTTCTCCAGCTCCCTGGTGGTAAACTCTCCCCTCTTCATCTTGACCACCTCCTCTCGAATAACCACCTCCACGTCCTTAGGAGACCGGCCAGGTACCAGTCCGGCATAGAGATAGAGGAGCCCAGGATCCTTGGACATTCCCTGGTAATGGGCACTGGTGAAAACCGCAGCTTTTTCCTCATAGACCAACCTTTGATGGAGATGGGAACTCTTTCCCTCTCCCAGAATATTGGTGAGTACAGCCAAGGCATACTCCTCGCCAGAGTTTATGGAAGGAACATGAAAAGCCAACATCACAAAGGATAAGCGGGCCTCGGCACCGACCACCGTCACCCGCTTCTCACCCCTCTGGGGAGGCTCCACACTTGCCACAGGGGGTGGCTCCTCCCCCTTGGACAAGGCCCCGAAATACTTCTCCATCTGTCGAAAAACCTGCTGAGCATCCACATCCCCCACCACCACAACCACCGCATTGTTGGGAGCATAGTAGGTTTTGTAATGCCTCTTCAGATCCTCCAAGGTGATGGACTTAATATCGCTCATCCAACCAATCACAGGCCAGTGATAGGGGTGAACCTTATAGGCCGTAGCAAACACCTCCTCCACCAAAAGGGAGACGGGATCGTCCTCGGTGCGCAGGCGCCTCTCCTCCATAACCACCTGCTTCTCCCTTTCAAACTCTTGGGGATCCAGTGTCAGATTCCTCATGCGGTCCGACTCCAGCTCCATGCTCACCTTGAGACGGTCACTGGCCCAGTTCTCGAAATAAGCGGTGTAATCTCTACTGGTAAAGGCATTCTCCACCCCACCGTTTCTGGCCACCACCTTGGAAAACTCTCCAGGACCGTACTTCTCCGTGCCTTTAAACATCATGTGCTCCAAAAGGTGAGAAATACCTGTTCTGCCACTCACCTCATTCCTAGAGCCCACCTTATACCACACCTGAAAGGTAGCCGTAGGCGTAGAATGGTCCTCCAATACCACCACCTTGAGCCCGTTACCCAACACCTTGGCCTTGACATCCAAGCCATACACCTCTGCCATAGCCCCCCCTCTGAAGAGTAGTAGGAGAGAAAAAAAGAGTCCAACCAGACAAGCACGTTTCACAATTCTGCCTCACCAATCCTGGAGACAGCCTTTTCTGCCAAACTTTCAAGGGTTATGGATGATAGATACCCACACAGCACATCTTTGACCCCACACCACACATCTCGGGCCACACAGATGTCCCACCTCTGACACACATCACTGCTGCCTACGCATTCTACAGGGTCCAGCACCCCTTCCAATGCCTCCACCACTTCCAAGACCGTAATTTCTCTCGGGGGACGGGCCAAAACATATCCCCCACTGGCCCCCCTCACACTCCTCACCAAGCCGGCCATACGCAAAAACCGGAAGAGATGCTCCAGATATTTTTCGGACACCCCTTGCCTCCTGGCCACCTCCCGAAGTTGAAGGGCACCCTTACCATAGTGCATGGCCAACTCCACCATGGCTCTCAACCCGTATCGGGCCTTGGTTGAAAAGAACATAAAAAGCCCCTTTTTTTACCTAAAAGTCTTTAACAATAGTCCCCTGAGGGGATAATCTTTGGCGAAACAAAAGTCAAGGAAACCCCTTTTTCCCAAAAGCCCTTTCACCTTCTCAAGGCCGCCAGACCCTCCCTCAAATCCCCGCCGGAAGGTATCTGGAATACCCTCAAATCAAACTCAGGAGCAGCCGCCAAGATGTGATCGAAGATATCAGCCTGAATCCTCTCGTAATATACCCACCTGGTGTCGGCCACAAAAGCATACACCTCCAATGGCAACCCCTCGGGGGTGGGTTTGAGCTGGCGCACCATGAGGGTCATGTCCTTTCTGATCTGGGGGTGTTGACGGAGATACTCCTCCATGTAAACCCTGAAGGTACCCAAATTAGTCATCCTCCGACCATTGACAACAGACGCCTGGGCATCGATGCCCAGGCGTCTGTTGTGCTCCTCTATCTCCTTCACCTTCCGCTCAACGTAGTCCCTAATGAGATGGATCTTCTTGAAACGCTCTATCATTCCCCCATCGCAAAACTTGACAGTGGCCTGGTCCACCATGACGGCCCGTTTAATCCTCCGCCCCCCCGCCTCCTCCATGCCCCTCCAATTCTTGAAAGAATCCTCCAGTAGTTTATAAGTGGGCACCGTCACCAGGGTCTTGTCCCAATTCTGTATGAGAAGGTTGGTAAGGGTGATATCCACCACCTCCCCATCGGCCTCGTACTTGGGCATCTCTATCCAATCCCCCACTCTAATAAGACCCTGAGATATAACCTGGAAACTAGCCACAAAGGAGAGGAGGGTGGTACGAAATACCAGCATCAGCACGGCACTGAGGGCACCCAGTCCACTCAAGAACCCCCAGGGAGATTTCTCCAGAAGGGCACACACAGCTACAACCACGGCAGCACAATAAACAATGAGCTTCACTACCTGGACGTAACCTTTGAGGGGCCACCTCCTGGATACGGGATACTGTTCATAAACAGAAAGTCCCACAGAGAGAAGTCTATCCACTAGAAGAGCCACGAATAGGGCCCATAAAACAGAAACCAACTTCCCTAGGATAGAGGCCACCTGGGGAACCAGACCGGCCCCTAAGCTGAGCACCAGGATGGAACCCAGAAAAGCCAAGAGATCGAAAACCTTGTGCTGGGAAAATAGGTCGTCCAACTTGTTCTGGGTACGCTTTGAAAAGTCGCGTACAGCTTTAACCAACCCCCTTTTGACCACGAAGTAGACCACCACAGCGGCCAACACCACCAGGAAGAGCCTCACCCACTGGTAAGCAAAGGCCAGTTTCAGCCATTGAAGGTACTTCTCGTTCACCATCCACCTCCGCGATTTGTTCAATAAACACAGGAAGCCCCGTCTAGCAAGCCCTTGAACATCAAGGCTTCACAAAGGGAAGAAGAAGGATTAAAGAAGGGGGCATGAGGATAGCTGCAGCTTTGTCGGGAGGCATTGATTCGGCCTTTTCCGCCCACCTCCTTAAAGAGAAAGGGTACGAGGTTTGGGGCATCACCATGGTCCACCACCAGGGAGCAGAAGAAGCCCTGGATCGGGTGAAGCGGGTGGCGAAAATTCTGGACATCCCTCTAGAAGTGGTGGAAATGCGGGAAGCCTTTCAAAGAGAAGTCCTTTCCCTTTTTGTAGAGGCCTACGCCAGGGGCCTCACCCCCAACCCCTGCCCCATATGCAACAGGAAAGTAAAGCTGGGCATCCTCATGGAGAGGGCTTTGGCTTTGGGAGCCGACGGCATGGCCACGGGCCATTACGCCAGGGTAATAAAGGAAGAAGACGGCCCCCACCTCGTGAAGGGTAGAGACTCTAAAAAGGACCAATCCTACTTTCTGGCCCTCCTCACCAAAGAGCAACTGGAGCGCCTGATATTACCCCTTGGCGAATGGACCCGCCAAGAGGTGGAAGCGATGGCCAAAAAGCTGGGTTTATGGGAGAAGGGGCTCAAAAGCAGCCAGGAGATCTGCTTCTTGCGAGGCCATTACACCCAGCTTCTAAAAGAGATGGGAATAGACCCAGGCCCCGGCCCCATAAAAGACCTGGATGGCAGGACTCTAGGTACCCACAAGGGGTACACCCACTACACCATAGGCCAAAGACGGGGATTGGGCATAGCCATAGGTCACCCCCTTTACGTGGTGAAAATAATCCCCCAAGAGAACACCGTGGTGGTGGGCCCCTCCGAAGCCCTGATGGCCAGCAGGATACGGATCTCCTCCGTCCACTGGATCCATCCCCCTCCTGGACCGTGCCCATGGAAACTGAAAGTGAGGATCCGATACCGCCACCGGGAGGCCCCCGCCACTGTGGAAGACCACGGGAGGACTGTCACCTTCCATGCGCCCCAAAGGGCCCCTACACCGGGCCAGCTGGCGGTGTATTACAAAGAAGACGAGGCGCTGGGGTGCGGGCAAATACAGGAAGTTTTTTGATTGAAAATATTGAGCCACTGCATTATAAAAAGTAAAATGTCTTTAAAACTGGGAGATGATGGAGAAATTCTTCACATCCATTCTCAATAGCTTCTCCATAAAAGGAAAGCTCAGACTGGGTTTTATCCTCATTTCCTTTCTCACCTTTGCATTGGGATATACAGGATACGTGGGAATGGTGAAGGTAAAGTACGCCACCCAATACCAGGCGCGCCTAACAGAACTGACCTTTCTCACCCTAAACCTGGTACACGAAGAAGAAACCTTACTCACCAACTATAACACAAACAGCCAAGACAGAATCAGCAGAATCATCCAAGAACTCCTGAGTAAAGAGACCAAAGAAAGGACTCTCTCTATCGTCGAAAAATTCTACTATTACACCGCTCTCATGCCCAAAGAGATAAAAATGGGCACGGAAAGCATATGGCATTACATGAAAAACCTTGTATTAAAAATTACCTCCATGAATCAACTGCTGAAGAAACGATGGGAAAGAAACGGCGCAGTTGACCAGGTAAAAGCAAAAGGAGAAGTCCTCAGGAACATCCTCACAAAGTTGAACTTTCACAGCACCGCCCTTGAGCTTCGTCTGCTTGAAACACAAAGCACCGAGAGACCAAGACCCAGGCTCATAAATAGGGTCCTGGATCGCCTGGGCAAGGTTAGAAGTAGGGCGGAAAACCTTGGGGCAAACCCGCTGAAGAAGGGCCTCCTCCAAGCTCTAAACCAGTACGAGGAGAGCCTGAAAGGACTGAAAGAGATAGACTCCAACATAGTTTTTGTTTACGGAAGATTCAGGCAGCTCCTCTCCACCATCCAGCGAGAAAGTAGAGATGGCATAGCATCAGCCAATGCCTTGGTAGCCCAGGCCATATCTCTGGTATTCTGGGAAACCACCCTCATATTGCTGATCGCGCTGTTAGCCTCTGTAGCCATAAGCCGAGGCATAACAAAAAACATCACCGCCCCCATGCACAGGATTGTCTCGGCCATCAAAAGGGCCAAAGAAGGAGACTTCTCCCAAGACATCCAGCTCCCCCCCAGGAAAGACGAAATGGGTATTTTGGCCACCTGGTTCAGCGAACTCCTGAATCTACTGAGAACCCACGTGGGATTCATCATAGAAAAATCGGGAGATATCATTCAGAGCAGGATATTCAAGGCTTCCAACTCAACCCCATCCTACAACCCTTTGACCATGGCAAAAGAAACAGTGGAAACCCTGGTAAAGATCAACAAATACAAGACCCTCATTGAAGGCGATCTAGACAAAAGGGAGATATACCGCCACCTCTCCCTGGCTTTAGAAAGAGAATTTCAACTGGAAGACTACTTCCTCCTGGAGATGAACGAAAGTGAAAACCGCCTGGAACCCGTGGCCGGTCCCAGCATAGACCGATTCTCCTTAGATGTCCTCATCCAACCCAGCCTTTGCAGGGTAAAGCGTACGGGAGAGGTGGTAGACTCCCTGGAGTTCCCGGAAATCTGTCGCCACGCTAATCTACGGGAAGGGGAGTTCCATATATGTCTCCCCGTACTCATGGGGGGAGAGGTGAAAGGGGTGTTAAGGATCAATGGTAAGAAAGAGGAGAAAGACAAGCTCCTCCAGCAACTGCCCTATATCGCCAAGTATATGGAGACTACAGCCCCTGTAGTCTACGCCAGTAAACTTCTGGAGATCACCAGGGAACAGTCGCTGAGAGACGGGTTGACGGGACTGTACAACAGGAGATTCTTAGAAGGATACCTGGACAAACAGGCCCAATTCGCCCAGAGAAAAGGGTTCACCATGGGATTCTTAATGCTAGACATAGACCATTTCAAAAAGATCAACGACACCTATGGACACAAGGCGGGAGACCTTATCCTCCAGCAAGTTGCCAGGATCATAGAGAGGTCTGTTAGGTCCTCCGACGTGGTGATTCGATACGGAGGAGAAGAATTTCTAGTGATCTTACCAGAGGTCACCACCAAGAGCAGTGCCCAGGTGGCCGAAAAGATCAGAAGGGCCGTAGAGACCAACAGTTTCAAGATAGAAGGAGGAAAAGAGATCAAGATCACCATCAGTATCGGAGTGGCTGAACTACCCACCCACTCCGACCACCCCTGGCAGACCATAAAATTCGCCGACGTAGCCCTTTACCATGCCAAACAGGCAGGCCGAAATCGGGTGGTGGTATTCTCCCCCGATATGTGGAGTGAAGACGAGGAAGGAGAACTGGAAGCGGAGTGACTGGAGGCCACGAGAACTCCCCAGCCACCAAAGGGCTTGAGGCTGTTTATCCGAAGAGACGTCCCTGAACCACAGGTTAAACGGAGCTAAGTCAACTCCATTTGCATTTGGGACTCTTCAAAGGATTCCCTTATCTTCTCTTCCACCGCGCGGAGAAGAAGGTCTAGATTCTCCCCTCTTTTCGCCGAAATGGCCAGACCGTTGGCAGGAAAGTCCTCGCTCAGAAGGTCCATCTTATTATAGGCTACCAACCGAGGTTTATGCTCCAACCCCAACTCATGGAGAATCTCCTCTACAGCCTCCATCTCCTCCTCCATGTAGGGACTGGTAGCATCCACAACGTGTAGGAGAAGAGTGGCATCCTGAAGCTCCTCCAAAGTGGTCCTAAAGGCAACCTTGAGATCATCCGGCATACGCCTTATGAATCCCACGGTGTCAGAGAGGACACAAAGGGTGCCACCGGGCAACATCACTGTGCGATTGGTAGGATCCAATGTAGCAAAAAAGCGGTCCTCCACTGGTATCCCCGCCCCTGTCAAGGTGTTGAGGAGAGTGGATTTTCCAGCATTGGTGTAGCCTACAATGGATACTACGGGCACCTCCTGCCTCTTCCTTGCTTTTCTCCGCTCCCTTCGCCCCTTCTCCAGGGCTTTGAGTTGGCGCTCCAAACGGGCAATCCTTTCCTTAACCCGACGACGATCCACCTCCAACTTGGTCTCCCCTGGGCCACGCCCCCCTACTCCGCCCATCAAACGGGACATGGCCGTCCCTCTGCCCACCAAACGGGGCAAAAGATAGCGCAGTTGGGCCAACTCTACCTGGATCTTACCCTCTCGGCTCATGGCCCTCCGGGCGAAGATGTCCAAAATGAGCTGGGTCCGATCAATCACCTTGAGGTCCACCATCCCCGCAATGTTGTTGACTTGGACAGGGGTGAGCTCTTGGTCGAAGACAAGCATTGTGGCCCCCAAGTGAAGACCCTGGATCATGATTTCCCTGAGCTTACCCTTACCCATGAGAAAGGAGGGATGGTAACGTCTCACCTTCTGAATAACCCTGTCCAGCACCTGGACACCAGCTGAGGCGGCCAGGGCCTCCAACTCCATCATGGATCTCTGGGCCTCCCAAGCGTTCTGGTTGGTGGCACTTATAAGGATAGCCCTTTCGCCACCATCCCTGAGTTCCCTGCCCCTAAAAGAACGGGCCAGGGCATCCTCCAACTCCCGAATGAAATGGTTGAAAGACAGATCGACCCTGGTGGGGTGTTCCCATTCCATAAACTCCCAGGGGCTATCTCCCCCATTCCCGGGCGACAGATGGGCCATAAAAACCCTGCCCGGCAACCCCCCCTTGACAGTAACACCCACCATAGCATCCAAGCGGAGAAGGGCCATGTCCGTAAGGTCTTCCTGGGAAAGGGGCTCCTCTTTAAGGTGGGTATGGATACATCGCAATCCCCTAAGCCTATCGGGCCCCACCCGGTACTGGGACAAGTCGGGAATCAGGATGGAAGTATGATCACCCAAGACGACATAATGTACACGTCCCCCTCGGTCCACCAGAAGGGCCACCTGTCTGTTTAGATCCCAGGATACCTGGGCCAGGGCACGTGCCACTTCAGGCGTTATCAGGGCAGAGGATGAAATCCTCCTGCGGTAGAAACGCTCCAGGGCCTTTCTCTCCCTGGGTGCCAACCGCCTAAGATCACCATAAACCTTGATGCTCTTACACCTCCCCCTGGGTAGTGGTATCCTCAATGAGCTTTATATACCCCTCCTCCAAAAGGGCAAGGGCCCTCCCCCTCAAGGCCCCAACATCTACCTTCTCCCCCTCCCCGGAGGCCAAGTAATAGAGATAGACTTCGTGGGGCCAGTGGCCTGTATGCTGCTTCACCAGCCAGGCGTAAAGGGCCAATTGATCAACATATTCCCCAATGGCCACAATGGAACGACGGAGCTTATATTCCACCAATACCAAAGAATCGTCCTCCATAACGGCCAGAAGGTCCGGCCTTCCTTTCACTTTCACAGACCTGTAAAGAGCCTCGAGGGGCAACTCACGATAGAGGCGGCGGGCCTTGGCCACCACCTCCAGGTACAGAGAACTGGAAAAGTAGTCCCTTATCATCCTCACAAAGGTCCGCCTCGAAAGGACCATATCTCGAGAAGAGAAAGAAGGGGTGTTAAGTCGGAACCATTCACCGGCCTCCCGGGGATGGGAGATCTCTTTCAGGGCCCGGTGCAACAGGGTGCCTACTCCCCCTTCCTCCACCTCACTATGGCCCAGCAGGTATCTGACCCCAATGGCCAGTTCACCACGGCCTTTCTTCTCCAGGGGAGGTAAACACAACTCTTTTCCCATCCTCTCCTTAGAGCCCAGTCTCTCCTGGGGCGGCAGCCTGTCCCACTCCCCCTTTCGGGCCAGCCTCTCCACCCCCGCCTCCTTCAAAAGGGAATGCCAAGTCTGTCCCCGGTGACCACCAGTTCGAAGGACCAGATGAAGCTCGTCCATAGCCCTGGTAAAGGCCACGTAAAGGAGTCTCTTCTCTTCCTCCCAGCCTTTGGCGTCTTTCATGGCCCTCACCCTTCCGTAATGGGGTGCTGTATCCACCCCTGGAATCCTGATGGCAAAGCCTCCCTGAGGGTCATAAAGAACGGGATCGTTATTCCTTCTAAACCTACTCCATGTCTCGGCCAGAATCACCACGGGGAACTCCAATCCCTTGGCTGCGTGAACGGTAAGGATGGCAACAGCGTCTTCGCCCTCCACTCCTTCCTGAATCTCCCGGGACGAAAGGCCCCAATGATCGAGATATATTAGAAACTCCGAAAGGGTGAAAAGCCGCCCCTTCTGAAAGCGCCTAGCCACCCTGGCCAAACGATCGAGATTGGCCAAGGCCTGGTCCCCCCAAGGCTGACGAGCCAGCCAGGCTCCATACCCCGTTGACCTCACCACCTCTTGGATGAGACCACTGATGGTGAGCCTGTCCTTTTTCTTCATGAGATCCTGGAAGACCTCCAGTCCCCGGGCTAGGGCCTCCAAGTCCCCCTGTTCAATGCCCCAGGTCCCAGCTGACCTTTCCACCGCCCCCTGCCAAGCCCTGTAAAGACCCACACCTCTGGAAGAGAGTCTGAGCAAGGCTCCATGGCTCACCCCAACAAAGGGAGCCAGAAGTATCCCCGCTATTGAGTAGTTATCAGCAGGGTTATCCAGGGCCTTGAGATACAACAGGAGATCCTGGACCTCCCGCCTCTCCTCCAAAGATCCCGTGGTGGAAGAGACCAGGGGTATATTGAGGCCAGACAGGTATTGGTAAAGCTCCACAGCCGTAACATTGCGCCTCACCAGCAGGGCTATATCTCCCCACCGCCTTCCCTCCTTTTTTACTCCCAGCACCAAGCGGGCCACAGCCTGAAGATAGTCGTCCCCCTCATCCAGACTCCAAATCCATACCTCTCCCCCATCCCGGGGAGAGGTAAGGGGTGTGAAAGGCACCACGTACTCCTCGGGGAGGGGCACAGAAGGGAAAAAAACAGTGGAGAATAGGGCATTGACAGCATCCACTAAAGAAGACCCGCTGCGAAAGCTTAGCGAAAGGAGCTTGGCCGCTCCCTCTCCCATCTGCACCCTGGTCCTGGCATAGACGGCCACGTCTCCTCCTCTAAAAGCATATATGGACTGCTTGGGGTCCCCCACAATGAAAAGCTTCCCCTCTTCCAACCTGGCCCCCTGATACTGGGGGGCGTACTCCCCCACCTCCTCACAGAGGCGACACACCACCTCCCTCTGAAATTCGTTGGTGTCCTGGTATTCATCCACCAAAAAGCGACGGAAGCGATCCTTAAGCTCCTCCACCAATCCCCTATTCCTACGCAGCCCCCTGATAAGCCCCTTCTGTAAATCGGAGAAGGAGAGGACACCTTCTCTGAGCTTCATCCTCACCAATGTCTCATCCACACCCCTGGCCACCTCAATGAAGGCCCTGTAGAACCCCTTCCCCTCCCGAGCCTCCAGCCACTCCCATATGAGGGGGGCCAGATGCTTCAAGGCCTCCAACTCCTGGAGATGACGGCATCTGCCCCACGAGGGGAAAGCCTCCAGTTCTCTAGCTATCCTTGTGAGCCCAGGGACTGGATCTTCCCCATGGGAAATGCGAGAAAGGAGATGCTCCAACATGTCCAGGGAATTGAGCACCCTGGGAAATAGCCCCGGACATCTGCCCTGGGCCATGAGCCTCTCCACCTCCCTCCTCGCAGCCAGATGATCCTTCACCATCTCCAGCTCCCTGGGGAGGGAGACCTGATCCAGACAAGGAAAGGCCTTCAGGGCAGCCCCTTCCACTTCTTCCCACTCCGATTCCGGGATTACAGATGTAAAAAAAAGCCTCAAGGCCCTTTTGAGCTGAAAGACGTTCCAACGTGAGAGGAGAAGGGTGAGGGCGGGGGAATCCAGATGGCCCGATAGGTAGCCATTGATGGCCTCATCAAGGAGGAGCCCCTCCCCCATATCATCCAAAACGGAAAAGGCAGGATCCACTCCCGTCTCTACGGGGTATTCCCTGAGAAGATAGGCAGCAAAGCCGTGGAAGGTCTTTATAGGAGCGTGAACCACGGTCTCCAAAGCCCTTGCTGCCCTGTCCTCCAGATAGGTGCCTATAAACTTCCCCAGTTCCTGGGCTATCCTGTCCTTCATCTCCTGAGCGGCCTTTTCAGTGAAGGTGAGGGCAACCACCTGGGAGGGAGCAAATCCGTCTACTAGCACGTGGTACAGATAACGGGCCACCAGGGTTTTGGTCTTGCCTGTCCCTGCCCCAGCCTCCACTATCACATTGCCAGGGGCCAGAATGGCTTCCCTCTGCTCCCCAGTGAAACCCTCCTCTTCCAAGTAGGCCAGAAACCCTTCCCTCTCACCACCCAAGGGGCTTATCCTCCCTGCGGCACAGCCTTTTATAGGGGCAGTAGCGACACTTATCGTCTGTCTCCTCCAGACCCACATCCTGGGAACGGAAAGGGAAAAGGCCCTCTCTGGCCATATTTACCAGATCCACCATAAGATCCAACATCTCCCGGCGCTCCGGAGCCGAGACCTCCAAATCAAGAAACCCCTTTTTCCCCCTATCCATCTGGAGAAGAAAAAGATAGCGGAACCGCCGGCAGACCCTGCCTCGGGACTCCATTAGATGGGCATAAATGTAAGGTTGGAAGAGAAGCTTCTTCTTCCACTTCTTCTCAAAGGCGTACCTACTGCCCGTCTTGTAATCCCAAAGGGCCCATCCCTCACCATCTTCTTGAACCCTATCCACTCTGCCCTCCAGGGGAATACCACCATAATCGCCCTGCACAGGCTCCTCCACGCCAGACGGAGGGGAATGGCCTTCCTCCGTCTCCCACCGTACAAAGGTCCTGAGCACATCCAGATGACGCTCTGCTTCGGCCCTAAAAAGTCCCTGATGACCCACCTTGCCCTCTTTGAGGAACCTCTCAAAGACCTCCCCAGCCACCTCCTCCAAAAGAGCCAGGTTTTCTCTCAATCCTCCATGGCCCTCCAACCTGGCCCTTTCGTAATCCTCCAATACCCGATGATAGAGTTCTCCGATGGAAGTACTCAGGGCCTCTTCCACAGGTACCTGGAAAGGCTCTATCCCCAAAACATAGCGGAGGAAAAAGGCATACGGGCAGTGGGCATAGGTCTCTATCTGGGTAGGGGTCCACACCTGGGGCAGAGGGAAAGGCGGCTCTATGCGCTCTTCCATCATGGGTTCCCTACCACCTACAGTGAAGGGTAAAGGTGGAACCCCCTCCACCACAGTATGATCCACCCCCTCCAAGAGTTGGATCAAATAAGGAGAAGGAGATAGAGGTTTACCATCCTCATCCCTGGCATTGTATGAAAGATAGAGGTTATCCCGGGCCCGGGTAACGCCTATATAGAAGAGAAGCCTGTCTTCCTCACCCCTATGCTCCCCTGGAAGGGACAGCACAGCTGCCTTGTAAGCCCTGTTTATTCGCTCCCTATCCCCATCCCTCAAAAGGGGATCGGACTGAACCTGGGCAGGGAAGCTGCCTTGGTGAAGGCCCACAAAGAAGAGGTGGGAGAATGAAGACTGGCGACCATCCAGTAACCCCATGACCGTCACCCCTTCCCTAGACACCAGAGGAGAATAGTGGGACTCCCTCAGCACACCTCCCAGACCCAGGAGGAAGTCTTCCAAGGTAAACTCGCCTCCCCCCGCCACCTCCCTGCCCCTCACCACCCACAACATGGCCTCTTTGAAGAAGGATAGAATGGGGTCTTCTCCCATACCCAAGATGTGCAGTGCCTCCTCCATCCCTTCCACCATCTCTCCACCCCGGGCCCGGATGGGAATGGCTTCCAACGCCGGCAAAAGGGTGACCGTCATCCAGCTGGAAGCCCGGGGAAAATCTCCTAAATCGGCAAGCAAGGACTTCCAGGTTTTCAGACCCAAGACGTATTGGACCTTCTCTACCAATTTAAGGATCTCCTCTCGGGTCTCCACGCCCAAGGGCACCAGGGACGATAATGCTATAGAAACCAATCTGTTGGCAGGTAACTCCTCAAGCCGGGCCTTGAGAAGCATCACCGCCAGATTCACCAGGGGATGCTCAGCCAGGGCAGGATGTTGAGTGACATGGAAGGGAACCCCCCAGGCCTCCAGAGCCTCTTCCAGTTCCCCTCTCCGAAGGGACAGATCCCTGACCACCACGCCAATATCCCAGGGCCGCACCCCCTCTCTTACAAGGGAAGCCACTTTATAAGCCACCCACCTCACCTCCCCCCAAGGACCACCTCCTTTAATGAGAAAGACCCGCGAGGAAAGATCCACTTTGGAGATGAAAACCATTCCTCGACCCAGGCGCCTCTCCAGAGGTGAGAGAGGCCAGTCAGTCCCCTCCAGCTCCTCCACTTCAGCTCCGCGGGTCTTCAGCCTCTCCAGAAGCCTACCGGGCAAGGAGAAAAGGCGAGGCCTAGAAGAGTGATATAGGAGGGCGAAGGTGGTACGGGGTAGAAAATCTATAAGGGTCTCCATCAGGGCCCACTGGGCAGTGGTGAAATCGTAAAATCCGTCCACCAAAAGATGGGTAACCCCTGCCAGGGAAGGAGCCCTTCCCTCCCCCACCAACCTGGCGGCCTCTACAAAGGCCAGGGTCTCGTCCAGCAGGCCCTTATCATTCAAAACCTCCCTGTAAGCGTTCAGTATCAGGGCCAGATCCCTGGCCTTTTCGGGAGGCTTCACCTCCTTCAGGAAGACCTCCCCTTCCTCCAGCACCATGGCTTCCTTCAGAAAACGGGCCACCACCCGGCCGAACCCCCATCGGAGGCCCATTTCAGAGAAGTATCTCAGCCTAGGCTGCACTTGCCTCACCACTTCTTCCACAATAGCTTGGGTCTCCACAGCGTTGAGTCGCCTATAAGCATAGGGGGTACCCGAAAACACCATATTCAAAAGACTTTCAAGGGTATGTATAGTGGCCAACCCAGGTGGAACACCTTGGGAGAGGAATCGCGCCTTCACCTCTCCCACCCTGTGACTGGAGGGCAAAAGGAGAAGGGGTTCTCCCCCCTTTTCCAACTCACGAACAAAACTTTCCAGAACCCTTCTCGTCTTGCCCGATCCTGCAGGCCCAACTAGAACCCTGAGACCCCCTCCCATCAGAGAAGCCCCGCCATCCTCTCTCCCAAATCCAGGTAGTGGGGATCTTCCTCCCACAGGCGCTCCAGCTCCTGGCGGTAACGCCGGCGCATGCCCATCTTTTCGTAAAGGAGGGCCCTGCGATACCGGATAGTTCTCAAGAGATGGGGATCCCTTCCCTTCTTACGCCTCAAAGCCTTATTATAAGCGACAAAGGCCAATCGAGGAATGTTCAAGGCCTCCAAAGCCATGGCCAAATAGAAAAGCAAGGCCGTATGCACAGGGGTTTCATTCTCCAGATCATGGAGCAACTCCACAATCCTGTTGTACTGTCCCTCAGAAAAGTAAAGCTCCACCAGCTCCAAAAGGAGAACGGGGTCCGTGCCACCCATGGCAAGCCTCTCCATAATCTCCCTGGCAGGGGCATTAAAGCCCATACTTCTGTAGAGACGGGCCAGAAGGGCCCTAATTCCCTTTGGACTCACCGTCACCCCCATCCTCACTCCGGGAGCAAAAGTGAAGGTGATATAGGGAACCAACCCCAAATCCCTCAGGAAAGAGCCCATGGTTCCCCCTTCCTCCACAAGGGACATCTCTAAAAAGGGGATGGCCCCCTTCCTCTTGCTCTGAATGAGCATTATGAAACCCATCATGGCCGCAGCCTCAGGAGAGTCCTCCCCCCCCTGGAAGAAGACCAGAGCAGAGAAGAGGTCCCTCTCCTGATAGGCCTTAAGGGCCCACAGGAAACTGCATTGGTAGCATTCCTCGGAACAATGGTTAAAGATCCCTGGAAACACCGGGTAAAAAACAGGCTTTACCAATTCCCTAGGCAGCTTGACAGTCCCAATGGTGGGAATTTCCAGAATCCTACCTTCCCCATACCAGTAACTGCCATAATCCTTACCAAGCCCTAAACCAGCCTCGAAGGATCCCACTTCCCCATCAAGAATAAAAGCCTCCACTCCAACCCCCCATGGCCCATGCTAGGGAGAAGATAAACTATTTTGAAAAGCCCATCAACGCCACAATCCCAATGAAAAAGGGGGGCCGCCAGCCCCCACACCAAAAGGAACCCCTCTCAATTCTCACCTTCTCCAGTGCACCCTCACAAACTTCTCACCCTCGTTGTAGCTAAAATTCAACTCCCCCTTGTGGGCTGAGTTCACCTTTTCCCCGATACGACGAGCCAGATGGGGATAGGTGACGTAAATGGTAACCCCGTGGTCATCTTCTTCCATACCCATAATGCGCTGAAGGGGCCTCAAAGCCTTGGTATCTTCCTCCTCATTCTTCACCAGATTCATTATCTCTTCTTTGCGCTCCAGGAAATACGGCCCCTCCAGCCTGACAATTCCCCCAGGATACTTGTCATCAATTCTCCTGCAGGCTGGGCAGGACCCCTTATTCACCTTCCCATCAGAGGAGAAACCGTTCCAGGTCCATCTCCCATTCTTAAAAACCAAACCACACTTGGCACATACCGTAGGCTCAGGGTACTTACGATGCTCGTAGTAAGGAGTGCCAGGATCGTCACCACCGTACTCTTTCCTTCCCGCGGCATGGATAGGTCTACCCATCTTCCCCCCCGTCTCAAAGAGTTTTTGCGGCTCACAAGGTAAAATCTAGTTCCTCCAAAGGAGCTTAGCAACGAGGCATCCAAACAAAGGGGCAAAAAGGGTTCTATTACAGCCCCAGCAGCCTTTCAGAGTTCGGAAGGGAACCGCCCCGGCGTCGCCTGTCACATCCTCATCCCTTCTTCCGCATCTCCTCGTACAAATCCCGACTATCAATCACCCTTCTCGCCTTGAACTCCGTTCTCTCCAAGGTGCCGGGGGGTACCATCTGGACCGTCGCCCTGAGTCCCTTGATCTTTAGCTCAGTCTCCAGCCGTGCCTTCAGTTTGGGAACGTGGGCAGGATCCACTTCAGGCGCGTACTCGGCTTTTATGATGAGCTCATCCATGGCCTCCTCCCTGGTGATAATAATCCGGTATTCGTCCCCAAACCCCTCTATGCTCCTTATCACGTCCTCTATTGCACTGGGATAGACGTTCTCCCCCCGGACCACAAACATATCATCGGCTCTTCCATAGATCCCCCTGGGCAAGCGGGGATAGGTCCTTCCACAGGGACAGGGGTCGTCCACCCACATGGCGATATCCCCGGCCCAGAACCTGATCATGGGCTGAGAGGTGCGCTCCAGATGGGTGTAAACGGTGACCCCCTCAGACCCATAGGGCGCCCTCTTCTTTGTACCGGGATCCACCAGTTCCGCATAAACGATATCCTGATATAGGTGCATGCCCGTCCTGTACCTACACTCACAATTGGACATCCATGGGGTCATCTCCGCCGTACTCCCAGAATCGATACAGATACCCCCAAAGGTCTCCTCTATCTTCTTCTTAGTGGAGGGGACCCCTGCCCCTGGCTCTCCCGAGAAGAAGAGGATCCTGAAATTGAAGTCCCTCAAGGGATCATAACCCCGGGCCTTGGCCTTCTCCGCCATGTAAAGGGCATAGGAAGGCGTCCCATAAAAGACCGTGGGTTTAATCTCCTTGAGCCACTCAAGGGCCCTCTCAGTCTGGCCCGGCACTCCCGCCCCAAAGGGAAAGGCTGTAGCCCCCAGGCGCTCCGTGCCCAAGAGAGCCCCCCAGCTTCCCCAGTAGAGACTAAAGAAAGAACCTATAAAGACCGTATCCTCCGGCCTGACCCCAAAGTTCCACATGCATCTGGCATGGGCCTCAGCTATACGATCCAAGTCCTCCTTGCCCACGGCAAAAACCGTGGGTTTCCCCGTAGTCCCGGAAGTACCGTGGATCCTGCCCACCCCTCCCCTAGGAATACAGAGGTTGCTTCCAAAAGGTGGATACTCCCTCTGATCTTCCCGAATACCCTCCTTGGTCACGAAGGGAATATGCTCAAAATCTTCCAAGGACCGAATGTCTTCGGGTCTTATACCCGCCCTGTCCCACTTCCTCCGGTAGAATGGGGAATGCTCATAGGCATACTTGAGCTGAGCCCTCAGCTTGGGAAGGATCACCCTCTCCTCCCTCTCCTGGGGATCCATGGTCTCCAGCTTTCTATTCCAATACTCAGAGTCGGGAGAGGGAAGGTAAGACCCGTCGTATTTGGGTGGCCACCTCATCTCCATAGCCCTAACCCTCCTCCTGATTTAAAGACGCGGTCCCCTTTCCCACCAGGGAGTCGATAGTCCTCACTATCTCCTCCACGGTGGTTCCAGGGAGAAAAACCGCATCAAAACCCAAATCCCTGAGCTTCCCCACATCCTGGGGAGGGAAGACCCCGCCGATGAGAAAGACCCCATCTCCCACGAGCCCCTTCTCCCTGGCCAAGTCCATAAGGGAAGAACCCAGGGTGAGATGGGCCCCCGAGAGACAACTCACCCCTACCACATCCGCCCCCTCCTGAATGGCCACATCTAGGATTTCAGGAGGCAAAGCATTGCCAATGTAGACCACCTCCATCCCCGCAGAGCTCAACCCCTTGGCAACAGTAAGTACTCCCCTATTGTGAACATCCAGTCCCAGCTTGGCCAAAAGGACTTTTATTCTTCTCCTCTCACCCATAACTCACCCCCATCACCAGAACCCATGGGGCCTCCAGAGGCCATAAGCCTCCTTGAAGGTTTTGAACATCTCTCCCTCGGTGCACCTGGCCCTGGCACACTCAACACAGTAAGGAAGAATGTTCTCCCGCCTTTTGCAGGCATCCCTCAAGGCAGTGAGGGTCTCCTCCACCCTCTGGTTATCCCGGGTCAACCTCAACTTCTCCAGCCTTGCCCTTTGCCTTTCCTCCACCCCCTGGGGATAACGGAACACATCTATGTCCGGAAGCTTTTTGTCACTCTTGTACACATTGTAGGCCACCACCTTGATCTCGCCCCTCTCCAGTCTCTTCTGCTGCTCAGCAAAATAGGCGGCTATCTTTTTATGGAGCATCCCACTCTCTATGGCAGCCACATAACCCCCCTCTTTCTCTATTTCCTCTATCTCCTGGAGGATCCGCTCCTCTATCCCGTTGGTCAAAGCCTCCACATAGAAGGATCCTCCCAGGGGGTCTACCACATCGGTGATACCTGTCTCTTCCTGAATGATCTGCTGGGTCCTCAGGGAGAGAAGGGCCGCTTCTTCCGTGGGAACAGAATAGGCCTCGTCGTAGGAATCCACATTGAGGGACTGAGTACCTCCCAGGACAGCCGCCAATGCATGGTATGCAGCCCTGATTATGTTATTTAAGGGCTCCTGCTGAAAGAGGGAAACCCCAGAAGTCTGAACATGACACCTCATCCACATGGCCCGGGGGTTTTGGGCACCGAATCTGTACTTCATGATTTTATACCAGAGCCTTCTCACAGCCCTGAGTCTCGCCACCTCTTCGAAGAAATCGTTACCCACAGACCAAAAGAAGGCCAGCCTGTCAGCTATAATGTC
This sequence comes from Thermodesulfobacteriota bacterium, assembly GCA_024274915.1. Lineage (GTDB taxonomy): Bacteria > Thermosulfidibacterota > Thermosulfidibacteria > Thermosulfidibacterales > B14-G1 > B14-G1. The sequence continues at coordinate 15,500 of JAJSAC010000068.1, read as the reverse complement.
CACACCGTATCCCCTGGACGTGAGATCTTCCAGGGTCTCAATCCCGTTGGAGAGAGCCACAGCCATCTCCGTGATGCTGGAAGTGCCAAACTCCCTCAAATTGTACCCGTTGAGGGTGATGTAGTTCCATCTGGGAACATGGGTCTTGATGAACTCAATGTTATCGCACTGGATCCTGAAACAGTCCCTGGGGGGGATGTACTCGGAGCCGCTCCTCACCAACTCTTCCATAGTAGTGTCGTTCTGCACGCTTCCCCTCAGTCTTTCCCAGGGAATTCCCCTCTCCTCAGCCAGGACCAGGAACATGGAGAAGAGTATGGCCGTATTGGAAGGGTAATGGCTCACAATAGAGATGGTGATCTCATCCAAGGGAATATCCTTGAATATCAGCTCCATATCTTCCACTGAATCCACGCAGACGCCGGACATACCCACCTGCCCCGCCGCCATGGGATCATCGGAATCGTACATCTGGATGGTGGGTATGTCGAACAGGATGTTGAGACCTGTGGCCCCGTGTTTCAGCATGAACTTGATGCGTTCGTTGGTATCCTCAGGGGAGCCAAAACCGGTGAGCTGACGCATGGTGAACTTCCTGCCCCGGTACATGTTGGCATGGATACCTCGGGTGAAAGGCTCCGAGCCCGAATACCCCAGGTCTCTGAGATAGTCCAGATCCGGATTGGACAAAGGTGTGTAGAGGAGCTCCCTGGGAATGTCCGAGCCGAGGACGGTGAGGGGAACCTTGATCCAGCTTCTCCTATCCCTCTCGCCCACAACAGAGGAAAACCACCCGTCAAACCCCCGTTGGATCTCCTCCAAAGCCTCAGGGCTATAAAGGGGTCTCCTCTGCTGAGAGGAGATCCTCTCCTTCAGTATCTCCCTGGTAGTCTTTGCACGGATACTCACCCTTATCACCCCCTGTTAGAGGCGCATTCGCAGGGGCCCACTTCCCCGCCTTCAGGGATGATGAATGGGACCCTCCCTAAGGGCCTATCCCACAATCTTCTGGACCTCCCGTTCCACATAGTGCATGTGCTCCAGCATACATCGGTAGGCCCTGTTAGAGTCCTTCTCCTTTATTGCTTCAAAAATGGCCTTGTGCTGATTGAAGAGGTCTTCGTGGCTGGTGGGATCGGTGTACATACGGGAGCGCACCTCGTAAGAAACCCGCTCTATCATCTCGTAAATGCTGTTCATAATATGGATGAGGAGGGGATTGTGGGTAGCATAAGAGATGGCAGAGTGGAAGTTGGCGTCGGCCACATAACCGATCTCCCCCCGGTTCTTGGCTTCCTCCATCTCCTTTAGGTACTCCTCCATCTGAGCTATCTCCCTCTCTGTCGCCCTCTCAGCGGCAGTGGCGGCAGACCAGGTCTCCAGGATCTTTCTCACTTCCACGATCCTGGGAAGGACATAGACCCCCTTTTTAATGAAGCCCTGAAGCCCCCCTTCCTCCATGTAGTCCCCTGCCAGAGAGAGGACAAAGGTCCCCTTCCCCTGGATATTTTCCAGATAACCCATGGCGACGAGCCGACTGATGGCCTCCCTCAAGACTGGTCTGCTTACACCCATGGTCTCTGCCAACTCCCTTTCCGGTGGGAGGCGATCCCCTGGCTTCAATTGACCGGATAGGATGAGCTCCTTCATGTGCTCCACGATTTCGTCGCTGATCTTCTTGGGCCTGATCCTTCTGAACAACCCCTGACTATTCATTTTCCACCATAACCTCCAAAGGATGTTGGACTCTCATACCCACCCCTTGCCTGGCCAATCCCTGGGTGATCTGAAGGGCACACCCGGGACAGCACGTAAAAACAGCCTTTATACCCCTAATCTTCACCTCTGAAACCTTTGGCAAAAGGATATCCATGGAGGCCCCAGGGTTCTTGAGAGTGAAAGTACCTCCAAATCCGCAACAACCCCGGTTCTCCAGATCCACCCAATCTCCAAGGAGTGTCCCTTTCAAAAAATCCACCATGAAAGAGGGCTGAGGATAATGGCAGGGGATATGGCAGGTCACGGGACCCACCCCCTCCACGGACACCATCTTCTCCAAACCCTCCTTCGCCACATATTGAAGAATATCTATCACAGGCAAGGGGGGTTCCCCATGGGCCAACCTGGGTCCTATCTCAGAAAGCCCATAGAGACACGTGGGACAAAGGGTCACTACGCAAGAGGCCTCTACCTCTCCCATAGTCTCCCAATTCCTCTTCACCAGCTCCCTCATCAAATCTCCCTGGCCCATACTCCCTGCGTGAATCCCGCAACATACATTCTCTAGAGGAACCCATACGGAGACCCCGTGGCCGAGCAGGTAATCGATCGCCAGGTCTCCCCACCAGTCGAAGATATAGTTCACGGCACAGCCGGGATAGAGGATCACCCTGTCCCTCTCTCCCGAGGCCCTGTGCCACCCTTTCTTCCCGGATATGAAAGGGACCGGGGCAGGGCGGACTATGGCCCTGGGGTAAAAAGGGGGCAGGTACACCTTCTCAGCAACCCTTTTACCCGTCATCTTCACCAGGGCACCCCCTATGGCAGAGGCCACTCCGGTGAATCGGGGACGCTTCAGGGCCGTGGAGAGGAGGACCCTCTGGTACCAGGGAAGGCCCTTTATCCCCCTGAGAACCTCTCTGGCCTTGAAGAAGATATAATCTGTCTCCACCCCGCTGGGGCAGTTCTCCGCGCATCTCCTGCAGAGCAAACAATACTCCAGGTGACTTATGATTCTTTCGGCTTCCTTAAGCCTCCCCTGGTATACGGCCTCCAGCAGAGCCAACTTGCCCCGGGCCACAGAGGGCTCCAGGGCCTCCATCTGGTAAAGGGGACAAACCCCCTGGCAGAAACCGCACCTCATGCACCTGAGGAGAAACTCCTCCAGCTCTTTAATCTCTCTCAAGGCCTCTTTCATAGGCAGCCACCAGCTTATGGGGATTGAAGATACCCCGGGGATCCACCCCCCCCTTGAGCCTCTTCATAAACCTCAATGTACCCTCCCCCACCTCCTTCACCAGGAAGGGGAGCTTGGCCACGCCTATACCGTGTTCCCCGCTTAGGGTCCCACAGAGATCCAGGGCACCCTGAAAGAGCTCCTCTATAGCCTTTTCCACCCTCTCCGTCTCCTTCTCATCCCGGCGATCGGTGAGAATGGTGGGATGGAGATTCCCGTCTCCGGCATGGCCAAAAGTGCCTATGAGAAGGTCATACTTCTTCCTAACCTCCTCTATTGTGGCCATCATAGCAGGTATCTGGCTCCGAGGCACCGTTACGTCCTCCAGGATGAGGGTGGGTTTCAGTCGAGCCAAGGAGCTCAGGGCCTTTCTCCGGGCTAACCACACCTCATCTCTCTCCTCCTCGCTCCGGGCCACCCTCACCTGTCCCCCGGAATCTTCGCAGATAGACACCGCCTCCCGGTACTCGTACTCCACCTGGGCAGGGTGCCCGTCCACTTCTATCAACAACAAGGCCCCTGCATCCGTGGGCAAATCCACACCTGTAGCCTCTACCACGGCCTTTATGGTGAACTGGTCTAAAAACTCCAGAGTAGCGGGCAGAATATGGGCAGCAATGATGGCCGACACCGTCTCGGAGGCCTTTATCAAATCGTCGTAAACCACCACCATCGCCTTTCGGGCTCGGGGCGGCGGGATAAGCCTCAACACCGCCCTGGTGAGAACGCCCAGGGTCCCCTCCGAGGAGATCATGAGGCCCGGTAAATTATATCCCGTTACACATTTAACCGTTTTGCCCCCCCCGACCACCCGCTCTCCCACGGCATCATAGAAGGTGACCCCCATGACATAGTCCTTGGTCACCCCGTATTTGAGCCCCCTCAGACCACCGGCGTTCTCCATGATGTTACCACCAATGGTGGAAACAGACATGCTGGCGGGATCGGGGGGGTAGAATAGACCCAACTTCTCCACTTCAGCCGCCAACCGGGCCGTCACCACCCCCGCCTGGACCACGGCGTAGAGGTCCTCCCGGTTCACCTCCACAATACGATTGAGCCCCGTGGTGAGAAGCACCACCCCCCCATCAACGGGAACAACTCCACCACTCAGGTTGGTCCCTGCCCCCCTAGGGATCAGAGGCACCCCTTCTTGGGTACAGAGGGCGATGATGCTTCCCACCTGCTCTTCTGTTGTGGGTCTTACCACCAGATCCGGCTTGCACGGTGGTAAAGGGGTTGCATCGTAGCTGTAACAGAGTACATCCTCAGGATTCTCCCACAGGTTGTCTTTCCCCACAATGGAGAGAAGCTCTCTCTTAAAAGTCTCTTTCACCATCTCGGTATCTCCTCACTTCAAAGTTACGGCAGGGAGCCAGGTGATGACACTGGGGAAGAGGGCACAGATGGTGAGACCGATCATCTGGAGAACCACAAAGGGCACAATGCCACGGTAGATGTGGTTCATGGTCATACCTTCAGGGGCCACCCCCTTGAGATAGAAGAGGGCATAACCAAAGGGAGGAGTGAGGAAGGACATCTGAAGATTAACGGAGACCATTAAGGCAAACCAGAGAGGATCAAAACCCAGCTGGTCAGCTATGGGGGTGAAGACAGGGATACATATAAGCAGGATTCCCAGCCAGTCCACAAACATGCCCAAAAAGAATATCACGGCCATCATGATGGCGAAGACCACCCACCGGCTGCCGCTGAGGCTCAAAAGAAAGTCGGCCACCACCTTGCCGCCGCCTATTCCCATAAAGACAGAGCTGAAGCAGTTTCCACCGATGAAGAGGACCATCACCATACATGTGGTCTTCAAGGTGGCTAAAGAAGCTTCTTTGAGAGTCCCGTAGTTGAGATTCTTATAGGCCAATGCCAGAAGCATACTCCCCAGGGCACCCATGCCCGCAGCCTCGGTGGGGGTGGCAACACCGGCCATGATGCTTCCCAGAACAACAAAGATGAGGGCAATGGGAGGGAAAAGGGAAAAGGCAGCCATCTTCCATTTTTCACTGGAGGAGTACCTGTCCCTCTCTTCTTTAGGCAAAGGAGGCCCCCACTCAGGCTTAAACCAACACAAGACAGCCACGTAGATCATATAGAGACCCGATAGGATGAGTCCGGGAAAGATGGCCCCAACGAAGAGCTTACCCACGGAAAGCCCCACCAACCCTCCATAGACCACCAGCATGATGCTGGGAGGAATGAGAATGCCCAGGGTGCCACCGGCACAGATAACACCAGCAGTGAGTTCCGGCTTGTAACCCTTCTGAATCATGGAAGGAGCGGCCAACAGTCCCATGGCCACCACCGAAGCCCCAATGATCCCCGTGGATGCAGCGAAGATGGTACACACCACGATGGTGGCCAGGGCCAGCCCTCCCCTTGTAGGCCCCATGAGAATATGGAGGGAGTGGTAGAGCCTCTCCGCCACCCCCGAATAGTTGAGCATCTGGGCCATAAAGATGAACAGAGGGATGGCCACCAACACATAGTTGGTCATGATCCCCCAGGTCTTGTTGGCAAAGAGATAAAAGAGGGCCTCCCAGTTGCCTCCCCAGCCCAGATAACCGAATAGCACAGCTATGGCGCCCAGCGAGAAGGCCAGGGGATGACCCAGAAAGAGGGCAACAAAAAGGGCAACAAACATGAGCACAGTGAGTGTCTCGGGAGAAAAATGCATTTTTTAATTCCTCCTCAACCCTCGAATATCCTCCAGGAACTTGGCGATTCCCTGGAGGAGAAGGAGTACAAAACCTATAGCCATGAGGGTTTTTACAGGATAAATGGGGGGGCGCCACGCCGACCAGCTGTGCTCCTTTATACTCCAGGAAGCCAGAGCGTACTGCACAGACTCGTAAGACAGTATCCCCACAAACGGGAAAAAGAGGATGACGAAAGTGATTATCCTCATCCACAATTTCGGTTTCCTGGGGAGCCTGTCCACCACCACATCTATCGCCACATGGCCGTCATGAAGGTGGGTATAAGCTGCCCCCAGCATGAAATGCACCCCATATATATAGGTGGAAAGCTCAAATCCCCAGCTGGTGGGACTGTTAAAGACATACCTTCTCACCACCTCATAGGCCACAACGAAAACCATGGGCAAAATGAGAAAACTGGCTGCAACACCCACCCTCTCGTTTAGCCAATTCACCGCCTTTACGAAGATCTCCATGCCTCACCCTCCACAATAAAAGGGGAGAGGAACTTAAGAGCTCCTCTCCCCCAAGCCGTCCCTCTTTACTGGTAGAGCTTACCCTTAAGGAACATCTCCCTGGGCCAAGGGGTGACCCCGCCGCGCATCTCTCTCCAGGGCGCAAAGTCCCTCTTGAACTGCTCCTGGGAGTCCAGAACCTTCTTCACATCGGGATACTTGGCAGCCAGCTCGTCCATATACTTAAAGGCGGTCTTGGCAAACTGAATGATGGTCTTATCATCCATTCTCACAAACTGAATTCCCTCCTTCTGGAAGAGTTGAACGGCCTTGGCGTTGAGGTTCTCTGTCCATGCCTCAGACCAGAGCTGGGTTTCCATGGCAGCGATCTGGATGATGGCCTTGAGATCCTCAGGGAGGCTCTCATAGGCCTTCTTATTGATCATGATCTCACACTGAACAGCCGGCTGATGGACACCAGGCTCGATCACATACTTGGTGATCTCCTGGAAACCCATGGGATAATCAATGGCAGGGGTAGAAAACTCAGCCGAGTCAATCACGCCCCTCTCCAGGGCCAAATAGACCTCACCTCCAGGCAGTGGACTCACAGAGACGCCCAGGCGGGTGAGGATATCCATGTACCACCCCACGGTCCTCACCCTCATGCCCCTGAAATCCTCCATCTTGGTGGCCTTCTTGTTGGAGAAAAGGCCCATCTCCTGACCACCATTACCTCCGGGGAAGACCACCAGATTGTAGGGAGCATAGAGATCGTTCCACATCTTCATGCCACCCCTAGCAAAGAGCCAGATGTTGTAGCCTTCAATGTCCAAACCGTAAGGCACGGACGCAAAGGCAACAAAGGCTTCATTCTTTCCCTTCCAGTACCCAGACCAGGCATGCCCCGCCTCCACCACCCCCTTACTCACAGCGCTGAAGGTCTCCATGGCAGGCACAATGGCACCGGCTGGATATACGGTGATGTCCAGTCTTCCCCCGCTGGCCGCCCTAACCGAGTCGGCAAAATGGACGGCGTAGTCGTAGAAGAGAAGTCCAGGGGTCCAGGTGGTCACCATCCTCCAGCGGTACTTTTTGTTGGAGGTGGTCCACTTCTTGTTTTTCCACAATTCGTGGCGCTCGTCTTTTCCCAGTTTGGTTCTCACCTTTTTGCCAGCATGGGCAGGCGTCATGAAAAAGAGGAAAAGGACGAGCGCCAGGACCATAGAAAAACTGTTTTTTAAAAGACGCCTCTTCATAAAGCACCTCCCCTTAGGTATATTGGTCTTACCATTAAACAAAGAAAGTTTCCCTGTCAATAAGCTAGGCGCAGTCCAGCGAAATTTAAGTAAAAAGTAAGGTGGTATTACCATGCCCCCCAGAACCAAAAGTGCAACAGAACAGGGGGAAAAGTCCACCCTTTGCCCATTGGAATAGAACCCTACTCTACTTCACTAAGGCGCCCTTCTTGAGAAGTTCCTCGAGGAAGGAGGTATCTTTCATGATTAACACGGGACATGGGGCCGTAGCTGCCACCTTAGAAGCAATACTCCCCAAGCCACCCCGGCTCAGCCCTTTATCACCCCTGGAACCCAGGACCAGAAGGTCTGCTCCCTCCTCGGCAGCGGCTATGACGATGTTTTCAGCAACAGAACCGGTCTTCAGAAGGGTCTTGCACCCCACCCCTTTGCCTCTGGCCAAAACGGCGGCATCTTCCAGCACCCGTTCTCCCTTCTCTTTCAACTCCTTGTCAAAGGGAACCGACGCCAACAACTCACTGATGAGAGACGGTGAAGTGACCACGTGAAGAATACAGAGCTGGGCATCCAGTTCCCTGGCTAAATCTGCGGCATACTCCACTGCCCTCGTGGACCAAAGAGACCCCCCAGTGGCTACCATGATCTTCCTGAACATGATCCACCCTCCTAGATACTTTATTCACAAAGTTAATCTAATACCCCTCCCGGCCGGATGCCAGCGATCCCTTTGCCTCATAGGATATAAAAAAACTACAAATTAACAGACTTCCCCCAGTTCTACCCTCAGATGGCAGGGCGGGGCGTTCCGAGCGCAGAGATGATAGCTCATAGTTCATAGCTCGTAGTTCATGGTTCATAGCTCACAGTTGCTATCAGCCATGAGCCATCAGCCATCAGCTATCAGCCATGGGCAAGGAAGGAATGCCCCGCCCTTTCACTTATCTGAAAGGTAAAGTCTAGGATTCTGAACACCATACCTTCACCAAGAAGGGATTTTTGGGGGAAGTCCAGCAAATTAAAAATTGCTTTCTGAGGTAAGTTTGATACTGTATTTATGATTATAAAACGGAGAAGGGAAGGTGCCCAAAAGTATCATCCAACGAAACAGGATAACCCTCCTTGGAATGGGCCTGGGCATGTCCTTCTGGTTCTTTGAAGCCGCCATCCATTCCATAGTTTTTCAGAAGGGACCCTTTCTAACTCAGGTCCTTCATCCCAACGCCCATGAAACCTGGATGCGCATATTGATAGTCTCCCTGCTGGTAGCCTTCGGCGCCTACGCTCAATCCATCATCAATCAGCGGAGAGAGGCCGAAGAAAAGGCAAAACTGGCCTATAAGGAGCTGGAGCAGATTTTCAACACCGCTGCTGACGGGATGAGGGTCATAGACAGAGAGTACAACGTCCTTCGGGTCAACGACACCTTCACTAAGATGTCAGGAGTGAGCAAGAAAGACTCCATCGGTAAAAAATGCTACGAAGTGTTCCATGGTCCCGAGTGTCACACCCCAGACTGTCCCCTCCTCCAGATCCTAAAGGGGAAGGAGCGAGTGGAGCGTAGCGTAGAGAAGGAAGCGAAGGACGGTACCAAAATCCCCTGCATCATCACGGCGGTGCCCTTCAAGGGGTTGGATGGGCAGCTCCTCGGGATAGTAGAAAACTTCAAGGACATATCCCAATGGCTCCAGGCCCAAAAAGAGAAAGAAGTTCTCCAAAGGAAGCTAGAAGAGGCCCTCACCAAGGCCCTCAGCGGTTTTCTCCCCATATGCGCCAATTGTAAGAAGATTCGAGACGACCAGGGGCGGTGGATCCAGTTAGAGAACTACATCAAAAGCCACACAGAAGCCGTCCTTAGCCACAGCATCTGCCCGGAGTGCATGAGAAAGCTCTACCCAGACCTGGAGGACTCCATCGAAAAAACCTGAGAACAAGATTTTAAGCCCTTTGATAACCCATCCGGGTGGGGCCGGAGAGACGACACCCCGGCCCCCCCTAATGCAACGTCACTTACCTTGGAAACCGGCCTTTCTCTTCTCCAGAAAGGCCTTGGTGCCTTCCACTTTGTCTTCGGTAGAGCAACACACACCAAAGAGGTCAGCCTCAATGCGCAAACCCTCTTCCAGGCTGACCTCCAAGCCCCGATTGACAGCCTCCATGGCCAGTTTCACCGCCACAGGTCCCTTGCCCATGATGGTCCTGGCCAGGGCCTCGGCTTCCTCCATGAGCTTCTCGGGTTCCACGACCTTATTCACCAGACCCATCTGGAAGGCCTCTTGGGCGTCCACCATGCGCCCCGTGAGGACCAGTTCCATGGCCCGGCCCTTCCCCACCAACCTGGGGAGCCTCTGGGTACCACCATAGCCAGGGATGATGCCCAGGTTCACTTCCGGCTGGCCTAGCTTAGCCCTGGTAGAAGCCACCCTCAAGGTGCAGGCCATGGCCAGCTCACATCCACCCCCCAGGGCAAAGCCGTTAATGGCAGCGATGACGGGCTTACCCAGGTTCTCAATGAGATTGAAAACGGCCTGACCTTTTTCAGCAAAGACCTTTCCAGTCAGGGTGTTGAGCTCCACCAACTGGGTGATGTCGGCCCCTGCCACGAAGGCCTTTTCCCCGGACCCTGTGAGTATGACGGCCTTCACCTGGGAGTCGTCTTTGATGGCAGCAAAGACCTGGCCCAACTCATTGATAACAGTGTCGTCGAGGGCATTAAGAACCTTGGGCCTGTTAATGGTGACATAGGCTATCCCTTCCTTCACTTCATAGAGCAAGGTTTCGTAAGCCATGACTCACCTCCTCAAACTTTCTCGGTATAATCGAAGAAGCCTTTGCCCGTCTTCCTTCCCAGATGGCCCGCTCGAACCATCTGCCTCAAAATGGGTGCAGGCCTGAACTTGGGATCGCCAAACTCCCTATAAAGAACCTCCAAAACGTCCAGGGCCACATCGATACCCACCAGGTCCAACAGGGCCAAGGGACCGATGGGCATATTGGCCCCCCACTTCATGGCCTGATCTATCTCCTCGGCCGTACCCACACCCTCCATGTAAGCAAAGGCCGCCTCGTTCATGTAGGGCACCAAAACGCGGTTCACAATAAAGCCTGGCTGGTCCTTGGTCTTGATGGGAGACTTACCCAGCCTTTTGGCCACCTCATAGGCCAGCTCCACCGTCTCGTCAGAGGTGGTGAGGCCCTGGACAATCTCCACCAAGGGCAACACGGGAACAGGATTAAAGAAGTGCATGCCCACCACCTTATCGGGACGGGAAGTGGCAGCGGCAATCTCCGTTATGGAAAGACTGGAGGTGTTGGAAGCCAAAACCACCTCAGGGCGACAGATCCCATCCAGCTCACCAAAGAGCTCCTTCTTCACCTCCATCTTCTCAAAGGCCGCCTCTATCACCAAGTCGACCTCTGCCATGTCTTTGAGCTCCAAGGTCTTGGTGATACGTCCCAGGATCTCCTGGGCCTCCCCTTCAGAGATCTTACCCTTTTTGGTCAGCCTGGCCAGGCTCCGCTCAATGATCTTGAAACCCCTATCTAGAGCGGCCTCAGACACGTCCCTGAGAATCACCCCGAATCCCGACGCAGCCGCCACCTGGGCAATGCCCGACCCCATGGTACCGGCACCCACCACCCCAATGGTCTTGATATCGTCCACATTCATGCCCCCACCTCCTGGCTTTTTTAGTCTTGCTTAACACCATTGGATAAAGCTTTCAACGAGAGGGGCCATCCCCACAGGACTTCCCCCAGTTCTACCCTCAGATGGCAGGGCGGGGCGTTCCGAGCGCAGAGATGAATAGCTCATAGTTCATAGCTCGTAGTTCATGGTTCATAGCTCACAGTTGCTATCAGCCATGAGCCATGAGCCATGAGCCATCAGCTATCAGCCATGGGCAAGGGAGGAATGCCCCGCCCTTTCACTTATCTGAAAGGTACAGTCTAGGGTTCTGAACGCCATACCTTCACCAAGAAGGGATTTTTGGGGGAACTCCTGGCCATCCCCACCATTGAAAGCCCCGATTCTTCCGTTTATTCTATGCGTCTCATGAGGGAGAGACTGACAAAAGCCCTAAATCTGGTATCCTCCGTTATCAGGGGAAAGGAAAGGGAGGTCCAGATCTCCATTGCCACCCTGTTGGCCGGCGGACATCTCTTGTTGGAAGACCTACCGGGAACGGGAAAGACCACCCTAGCCCTGGCATTGGCCAAAGTGACGGGATGTACCTTTGCCAGGGTCCAGTTCACCAACGACCTCATGCCCTCTGACGTGATAGGCACCGAAGTTTTCTTGGCCCAAGAAAGCAGATTCGTCTTCAAGCCAGGCCCCGTATTCCACAACATCCTTCTGGCCGACGAGATAAACCGGGCCACCCCAAGAACCCAGAGCGCCCTCCTAGAGGCCATGGGCGAAGGTAAAGTCTCTGTGGGCGGAGACACCTACCCCCTTCCCACCCCGTTCTTCGTCATTGCCACCCAGAACCCCCTGGAACTTTACGGCACCTTCCCCCTACCCGAATCCCAGCTAGACCGCTTCATGGTGCGTCTGGAGATGGGATACCCTGAAAGGAGCCTGGAAGCAGAGATTGTCGCCCACAATGGGCATTACAACATGGCCCAGGAATTGCCCTCTCTCCTCAACACCCAGGAGATCCTTGAAATCCAAAAAGAGGTGTCGGAGGTGAAAGTCCCTCCAAGGATTCTGGCCTACATCATGGAAATCACAGAAACTACCCGAAACAAAAAACATTTCCGCTTTGGACTGTCCACCAGAGGAGCCATTGCCCTGAAAAAGGTGGCCCAGGCCCGGGCCTATTTAGAAAACAGAGACTATCTCATACCCGAAGACGTAAAGGTCTCCTTTCCCTATGTGGCCTTCCACCGCCTCGCTCCCCCAGGAGATTACAAGGAAGAGGAGAGGCTGGAATATCTGCTGAACTTTCTGGCCTCTGTTTCTGCACCCCTGTGAGATTCAAGAAAAGATACCGGGTAAAGATCACGAGATGGGGACACCTTTACATCCTGATCACCATCATCATTGCCCTAGGAGCCGCCAACACGGGTAACAACCTCCTCTACCTACTCTCGTCCGCTTTGCTGGCCCTTATGATGGTCTCGGGGATATCCTCTATAATCAACCTCACCGGGCTAAAGGTGGAACTTTCGCCCCCCCAAGAGATATTTGCAACCCATCCCGCTCCTTTCAGGGTGATCCTGAGGAGGCGGAGGTGGCCTCTACCCCCCACTCTGGTGGGCATCAGGATCCGAGGACAGGAAGCGAAGGGCATCATTATGGGGTACCATGGAAAAGAAGAGACCACCGTGTGGCTAACCTTTCCCCATAGGGGTAAAGCAGAGCTTTCCAGCATAGAGGTGGTATCCGCTTTCCCCCTAGGTTTCTTCACCCGGAGCCGAAAAATAGAGGTGAACCAGGAACTATTGGTCTTCCCCAAACCCATACCCACCCCCCTAAAAGTAGGGGAAGGGGAAGGAGAAGGCCCATACTCCCCTGGTAAAAGCAGGGGATTGGGAGACGAGATCCTGGAGTTGAGGCCCTACCAAGAAGGCGATTCCCTGAAGAGGATGGACTGGAAAGCCACAGCCCGAAAAGGTGAGCTGATAATCCGGGAAACGGCAAATGCCCAGGGAAACAAGCTAATTGTCCAGGTAAACAAAGGGGCAGGCGACTGGGAAGAAGCGCTGGGCCGGGCCACCTATCTGATCTTGGAGAGCACCAAGAGGGGCATGGCCGTAGGGCTCATACTGCCTGACAAAACCTTGAAACCCGCCCGGGGAGAAAAACACCTCAGCACCCTGCTGGAGGCCTTGGCCCTGGCTTAGGGGGGAGAAGATGGGACCCCTCAAAATAGCCCGGTACCTCCTCTTTGTATCCCTGGTCTTGGGACTCATATCCATGGCGGGGGAGGTAGCTCCATCCTATACCCTCCTCACCCTTGGTTCCCTTGTCATCAGTCTCTGGATGGACGAGAAGGGACTCACCCCTTTGCCCAACTCCATCGTCACCGCAGTGGCAATGATCCTGATCCTCCTCAACCTCTGGGGAATCCAATGGGAGTTCTTTTTCAGCCGTATCATGGGCATCCTCTTCATCCTCATCTCAGCCAAGCTCCTCTCCACCAAGAAGGTGAGAGACTATCTACAGCTCTACCTCCTCTCCCTCCTCCTTATGGCGGGAGCTGCCGTGGTGAGGTGGGGAATGGAATTTGGCTTCCTCTTAGCAGCCAACATCTTCCTTCTCCTAACCGGTCTCATTTTTCTCTTTGCCTCCACAGAGAGGGAGACCATCTCCTCCAAAGAAACACAAACCCTCTTTCTGTGGGGAGGGATCATGTCCTTTGCCCTTCTTCCCTCCACTGTCATCTTCTTTCTCATACTACCTCGCCCCTCTTTCACCTTCACTCCAGGATGGTCTGGAGGGAAAACCGCCAAATCAGGCTTTGGGGAAAACATCACCCCGGGAAGCGTGGAGACCATAAAAGAAGACCCCTCTGTAGCCATGAGGGTGGAATGGCTGGAGGGACCCAGACCACCCCGGAACAAGCTGTACTGGAGGGGGAAAGTGTACGTGGAGTACCAGCACGGTGTATGGGTGGTGCCGTGGATCAAAAAGAAGCCAACCCCCCACACCCTCCCCGGGGGCAGGAAAGTAGTATACAGGATCTTTCTAGAACCCCATCAGGGCAACACCCTCTTTGCTCTGGGCATACCCCGGAGAGTGGCAATCCGGGGAAGCAAGGTTGCCATGGGACTGGGTTACACCCTGCATACCACATCCCCCATAACCCAGAGAGTCTTCTATACGGTCCACTCAAGCCTGGTGAAGACGTACCCTCCCATCCTCTCTCCCCACATCTTTCTCCGGGTCCCCCAAAGGGTAAGAGGAGCCCTCCAAACCCTGGCCCATTCCATCGCCCCTAAAGAAAGGGATTCCCTGGTCCTGGCCAGGGCCGTGGAGAGGTACCTGAGGACCAACCACAAATACTCCCTCCATCCTGGCAAAAAAGGACCCTACCCCGTGGTCTCCTTCCTCCTCAACAAAGGCCAGGGCCACTGCGAGTATTTCGCCACCTCCATGGTTCTCCTTTTGAGAATCCGAGAAGTACCAGCCCGGATTGTGGCAGGGTTCCTCGGTGGAGAGTGGAACCAGCTGGGCAAATATTTCATCGTCCGAAACTCCGACGCCCACACCTGGGTGGAAGTATACAAAGAGGGCCAGGGCTGGGTTCCCTTCGATCCTACTCCTCCCCTTCCCCCTGGAGCCTCCAGGACTATGAGTAGGCTGGGGACTGTAGGAAGATTGCTAGACTACCTAAGATTCCAGTGGTACCACTGGGTCATCAGCTACAACATAGAAAGACAGACCCAGCTGCTCAAAAAGGCCTTGGCCCTCTTCTCACCATCCCCCAAACCCCACATGCCCACCTCCCCTCCCTCTAAAGCCACCTTCGTCTTGATACTTATCATAGGGGTCTCTCTCTTCCTCCTCTACCGCTTCATATCCTGGTGGCAAAAGAGACCCCATACCTGGGGAGAGAAACTGGTCAACACCCTGCAAGAGCAGGGTTTCTCCGTAGAACCTGGCGAAACCCTGCTGGAGATAGCCCACAGAATCGGCCAAGAAAACCCTGCCCTGGGAGAGAAAATCGAAAAAGCCGCGGAGTTGTACTACTGGAAGGAGTACGGCGGAGGTGACATCTCCCCTCAGACCTTGGACACCATGCTCCAAGAGATCAAGGTCCTCCTCAAAAAGGCTTCAAAAAAAGGTAAATAGACCCCTGCAAAACAAAAATGCCATACTCAAGACCAAGCCCACAAAATTCCTATACTTAGCCGCACTATATGGGATCAAGGGTGTTTTCACAGGACTTCCCCCAGTTTTGGCCTTATGGGTCAGGGCGAGGCGTTCCGACCGCAGATCCATATTTGAGCCCCCCAGGGAGTAAGTTACGAAAAACCAAATCCTTTGGCGATCACAAGCCAGGTTCCCATGGGGCGATTATATGGGCAAGGGAGGAATGCCCCGCCCTTTCACTTGTTGGAAAGAAAAAATCCAGGATTCTGAACATGATGCCTTTACCAGGAAGGGAATTTTGGG
>JAJSAC010000067.1 GCA_024274915.1 Thermodesulfobacteriota bacterium | reverse complement strand
GTGGACCTCCAAAGAGACTTTCTACCCGGAGGGGCGTTGCCAGTGCCTCAGGGGGACCAGGTGGTGCCGGTGATGAACGAATACATCCGCCTCTTCAAAGAGAGGGGCTTACCCATCATTGCCACTCGAGACTGGCATCCCCCTGATCATTGCTCCTTTAAGGAACAGGGTGGGCTGTGGCCTCCCCACTGCGTCCAGGGGACACCGGGGGCCCAGTTTGCCCGGGGGCTGGAGCTTCCAGAGGATGCCATCATCATCTCCAAGGCCACCCATCCCCAGGAGGAAGCCTACTCGGGTTTCCAGGGCACGGATCTGGATGAGAGGCTGAAGAAACTGGAGACGAGGCGCCTCTTCGTTGGGGGACTGGCCACGGATTACTGTGTGTTGAGTACGGTGAAGGATGCCCTGAAGCTGGGCTACCGGGTCTTTCTCCTCCTGGACGCCATCAGGGCCGTGGATGTGAACCCGGGAGATGGAGAGCGGGCCATAGAGGAGATGAAAAACCTGGGTGCCAGGCCTATCACCCTAAAGGAGCTGGTTGGGGGCTGATACCGTATCTCTCCCGGATCATCCTTTCTCCCTGGGGGAAGGAGTACTCCCGAAGGAGCCTAGCCACGGCTTCTTCGGGAATGTTTACCTGGCCTCCGGGGTCCCGGTAGTTGCCGCTTAGGACACACTGGACCTGCTCTTCTCCCTCTTGCCACCTGTGTCCCAACAGTTCCTCTATCTCCTGACCAGAGGAGAGGTGCCTGATGGGCTGGAGGAGGTTGATGCCATATCTGGCCATGAATTCCCTGAATGCATCCAGGACCGGGGGGATCTGGTTCACCTTTATGCGGCCGTCGTGGTTTTCCCTCTCCCCGGAGATGAGGAGGTTACAGTTGAGGATTCTGGCCAGGGGGATTCTTACCATGTGGAAGTAGAGATGGCAGTTGATGCAGGGTGTGCAGAGGCCGTAGGTCCTGAAGAGGGTGGTGAGGGGTTTTCCACACAGCATGTGCCAGAGCTGGGGGTCTCCCAGGAAGACAGGATCCAGGACCTGTACTCCTTGGTTTTCCATCTTTTCCTTCAACCACTGGCACTTCTCCAGGGTACCTTCCCAGTCCCCGTATTCCGTCCCCGTGTAGGCTATGGTGGGTAAGAGGGTCTGGATGGGTTCCCTTTCGACGGCCGCCATGGCGGCAGCAAAGCTGTCCCGCCCAGCCGTCTCCAGTATGGCGCTTTTGGTGCTCTTCATGGCTTTTATGGTGGTAGGGGGCAGGATCCACGGTGGGAAGTGGGTGGCCAGGGGAGGCTTATTGGCCAAGAGTTCCAAGATCCTAGGGTCCATAGTTCTCTTCCCGGGGTTCCTTTATGGTCAGGGGCTTGGACGGCCCCTTGGCGTAGGCCCGGGGAGAGGGGGAGTCCATGAGACCCTGAAGCTGGGCCTTGTCCATGAAGCTCAGAATGAGATGCATGAGCTCCCGGCCCTTCACCAGACCCAGGGCGCCCTGGGCGCAGTCCACTTCGTTGAACCTCTCCACCCTGTCCCTTCGTACCCTTTCCCCCACTATAGTGAGGGGCACCGTCTCCCCCGAATGGATCATCGCCCCAGAGCTGGGGGTGGAGTGGTCGGAGGTGATGACCAGGAGCACCTCCGGGTCCCCGGCCATGGTATCCAGGGCAAACCCCATGGCCCTGTCCAGGGCCTCTATGACTTCTTTCTTGTGTTGAGGGTCCTTGGTGTGGGCGGCCTCGTCGGGGGCCTTAGTGTGGACGTGGATGAAGTCAAAGTCCCCGGCTTGGTGGGCCAGGATGAGTCTCTCTTTCAGGTCTCCTTCGGGGTCCCCCGAGTCTTCCACGGGCACGGCCTTAAGCCCCAGGGCCCGGGCCAGACCCCAATAGATGGGGACGGAGGCCAGGGACATTCCCTTCAGCCCCCATTTCTCCTGGAAAGGGGTCAGTTTCCTCTTTGCACCTGCCCTCTGGGTGCCCAGGGCGTTGATGGGTGGCAGGCCCATCCTTTTCCTTTCCCGGTTCAGGGGATGCTTGCTCAACTTCCGGTGGCACCAGACCAGGTAGGCGTTGAGGACCCTGGCGGTCTTAACGGCCCTGGGGTCTTCCTCGTGCCCCTCCACGGCCAAGACCTCCAAAATGGGGCGACCAGAGTGGATGGGATTGGAATCCGTCACCTTGGGGGACACCTCCCCCTTGAGAAGGAGGATGCCCTGGATTCCTCCCATGGGTCTGAACTCCACCTCCACTCCCAGGTGGGAGTAGTACTGGATCTCGGCCTGGAGGGCCTTGCAGGTCTGGGGGTCTACCTGGGGGTCGTCTTCCTCCAGGATGAGATGCTCTCCCCTGGTGTCAACGGAGAGCAGCCTGGCCAGGAGGGCCACTTCTCCTTCCTCCACGGAGATTCCGTGGCCTAGGGCTTCTAGATATCCCCTGCCGGGGAAGTCCCCATACGGGTAGCCAAAGATGAGAAAGTGGGCCAGCTCGCTGGGCATGGCCATGCCCTGGAGGTGGGGGTGGAGGAGGCCGTTCATGCCCATCCGGGCCAGGAGGTCCAGATGGGGAGTGTGGGCGGCTTCCAGGGGCGTGCTCCCACCCAGGGCGGGTTGTCCCTGGTCTCCCAGGCCGTCTAGCAACACCATGATGCATCTCATGGAGGAAGCTTAGCCTCCTTTATCATCTCTGTCCACGGCGATGATGATAGTTAAGTAAATTCATATGGTTACCATCCCAGCTCATTGCAGATCGTCGGGCCGGGAAGTACCTTTGAGGATAGGGACATGACGAATTCTCTTCCCTTGGTGCACCGTTCTTAGAGATGCCATCTCCTTTCTCCTCGGTGTGGACAAGGAGATGGTGACAAAAAGGTCTTAAGTTTGGAGGGTGATATGGAGTATCGAACGGAAAGGGATTCCATGGGAGAGGTGAGGGTGCCTTCCCATGCCTATTACGGGGCCCAGACGGCCAGGGCCCTGGAGAATTTTCCCATAAGTGGCGTGGTCTTTTCTCCTGCCTTCATTAGGGCCCTGGGGGCCATCAAGGGCGCTGCCGCCGAGACCAACATGGAGCTGAAGCTCCTGGACGAGATCAGGGCCAGAGCCATCATGGAGGCGTCGGGGGAAGTGGCAGATGGGATGCTGGACCACGAGTTTGTGGTGGACGTCTTCCAGACGGGCAGTGGCACCTCTTCCAATATGAACGCCAACGAGGTGATCGCTGGACGGGCCAACGAGATCCTCACGGGGAGGAGGGGTGGGAAGGAGCCTGTCCATCCCAACGACCACGTCAACCTGGGCCAGTCTTCCAACGACACCATACCCACGGCTTTCCACGTGGCAGCGGCCCTGGAGCTCCATAGGGTCCTTTTGCCTGCTCTGAAAGGATTGGCCCGGGCTTTGAGAGAGAAGGCCCAGGCCTGGGATGGGGTGGTGAAGATCGGTCGTACCCATTTGATGGACGCCACTCCCATTCGTCTGGGCCAGGAGGCCGGGGGATGGGCCCGGCAGGTGGAGCTTTCTGTGGCCAGGCTGGAGTCGGTCCTTCCCCGGTTGTACGAGCTGGCCCAGGGAGGTACGGCGGTAGGCACGGGTATCAACACCCACCCGGAGTTCGGGACCCGGGTGGTGGAGAAGCTCTCTGAGCGGTTTGG
Source organism: Thermodesulfobacteriota bacterium (assembly GCA_024274915.1). Taxonomy (GTDB): domain Bacteria; phylum Thermosulfidibacterota; class Thermosulfidibacteria; order Thermosulfidibacterales; family B14-G1; genus B14-G1. The sequence goes on along the minus strand of JAJSAC010000067.1, from coordinate 14,334 downwards.
CTTACCCTTCAGGGAGGCTGAGAACCACTTCGAGGCCCAGCACTCCAGGGACGCGGCCGTGGAGCTGGCGGGACAGCTGGCCACTGTGGCCACTAGCCTTATGAAAGTGGCCAACGATATCCGATGGCTCTCCAGCGGCCCCCGGTGCGGTATAGGTGAGATTTTCCTCCCCTCTGTCCAGCCTGGGAGTTCCATCATGCCCGGCAAGGTGAACCCTGTCATGAACGAGGCCCTGATGATGGTCTGTGTCCAGGTCATGGGAAACTCTGTGACGGTCCAGTTGGCCAATACCCATGGGAACCTGGATCTCAACACCATGATGCCCGTCATGATCAGGGGGATCCTGGAGTCCATCACCTATCTGGGCAACGCCGTGAGGGTCTTCACGGAGAAGGCGGTAAAGGGCATGGAGGCTAACGGTGAAAGGGCAAGGGCCTTTGTGGAGAACTCCCTGGCCCTGGTCACCGCTCTGGTCCCCTTGGTGGGCTATGACCGGGCGGCGGAGATAGCCAAGGAGGCTCTCCGGGAGGGCAAGACCGTGGGCCAGGTGTGCCTGGAAAAGGGGGTGTTGAGCCCCCAGGACTTGGAAAGGGTCCTGGACCCCTGGAGGATGACGGAACCAGGTGTGGCCTGGGGTGGGTGAGGGGAAGTGCTCGGAGCCTTCCTTACTGGCGGCTCAGGTGGAAGGAACCCAGGAGGTGGGGGAGAAGTCGGGGAAGGACTTTCAGATGGGCCTTGTTTCTTAGGATCTTCTTGTAGGGCGCATGGCCTGAGACGCAGAAGAAGAGGGCCTCCTTCAGACCTTCGTTTCTCTTGGCCTCCCGAATGATGGGGTCCAGGGAGGAGTAGCGACGGGTTAGGCTGGCGAGGGTCCTGGCCAATCTTCCGTAGATCATGTCCTCCATCAGCTCCTTGCACATGTCCCGGTAGTGAAGGGAAGCCTCTTGGGATGGTCCGTGGTTCATGAGGGTGATGGCCGCCGATTTTCCGGTGATGACGGCGGTGTTTATCCCCTTGCCCTTGAAGGGCCTGACCAGGCCGGAAGCGTCCCCCACCAGCAGGTACCTGTGGCCGTAGAACCTTTTGGCCAGGCCCGTGGGGAACCTGCCCTTGAAGAAGTCTGAGTGTCCCTTGGGTGGGAGGAGTCTCTTGACCTTGGGGAGGGAGAGGAAGGTCTCCATCTCGTTGGTGGTGATGTTCCACCCCGCCAGGATGATGGTGATGTGGTCCCCTTTGGGAATGAGGGCCCCAAACTCTGTCCGGGGGAAGGGGGGGAGGAAGACGTGGATCATATTTTCAAGGAGGTTGGGCAGCCATGATGGAGGGGGATAGAACTTGGTCACCAGTGTCTCCAGGTGGGGAGGAGGTGCGTAACCCACCCTTCGGGAGAAGCAGGCGGTCATGGCCTTACTGAGACCAAAGGCCCCCACCACCGCCGAGGCCCGGCACGTCCCGCTCCAGCTGTAGACCACCACTTCGTGGGGATGGAACTCTACATCCGTCACCCTGCTCTGGATCACCTCCACCCCCCGCTTCACGGCTTCGTTCAAGAGGAACCGGTCCAGTTCCACCCTTTGAACGGCCAGGGAGGGCTTGGTGGGGTCTTCCTCCAGGACTATCTCTTCCTTCTCCCCGTAGAGGACGTAGCCCTGGATGACCCTCTGGATCATGGCATCGGGGATTTTAAGTCCGAACTCCCTCTCTAGGATCTCCTCCAGGGGGTGGGATAGGACCCCCGCACACTGGTTGTAGTGCTCTCCGAAGCGTTTACCTTCGTAGATCACCACCCGGATGTCCTGGCCCCTATCCCGGGCCAGCCCTTTCAGGGTTAGGGCGCACCCCACCCCTCCGGGACCTCCCCCTATGATGGCCACGCCCTTCTCTCTTTCCAAGGTGTCTTTCGCCATGCTATGGTTTTTGCTCCTTTAAGGGTGGCTTGCCTTTCAATCTGTTTTTTATCACGTTGAAGTACTCCCTCACGAGGGATTTGGCGAAGGATCCGGAAAGGGCACGGGAGAGGATGCTCTTGTAAGGGGCACTTCCGGTGAAGAGGTGCCACAGTACCTGGGTTTCCGGCTTTTCCTTCCAGTCCTTCTTTTTGGCTTCCTCCTTGACCATCTGGAGTCGGGGAACCACGAGCCAGTAGTGCCTGGCGAAGAGATCATGCATCTTGAAGATGAGTTTGCCGTAGTAGTTGTCCAGGTGGTACCTTGCCCGGCAGGGCTTTACGTAGTGCTGGATGAGTTCTTCCCGGAAGATCTTCCCTTCCAGAATGGCTTTGGCGGCGGTGGTGCCGGTGTAGAAAGCCGATTCGATCCCGTTCTTCAAGTAACGGGAGATGAAGGCATCGCCCACCACCATAAGCCTGTGGGTCACCGGGTTTTTGGCCGTGCTGGTGGCCACCTTGGGATGGCAGTGGCAGTATCTGTCGGGCAGACTCCAGCCGGGAGGGAAATGGCGAGAGACTATGGGATGCAAAAGGAACCTTTCCAGGTCGACCCGCCGGACATGGGCTCCCAAAACGGTGACCGTCACGAACCTCTTCTTGGGGGTTATGGCACCCAGGGAGATGCCCTTGAGCCCCAGGGAAAAGACCTTCACGGAGTTGTTGAACCAGCTGTTCACCTCCTCTTCTTCCAGGGGGATTTCCGCCTGGCAGGCGTGGAAGGTTGCAGGGGGAGTGTAACCGAAGCCCGCTTCCTTTAAGACCCGGGGGAAGTCGCTGTTCACCCCGCAGGCCACAACTACCACATCCGCTTCTACGGCTTTATTGTCTCCGTATTTCACCCTGATGGGCTTGGTGGGGTTGGAGGGGATCTCCAGGAAGGAGACCATCTCCTGTATATGTTGGGCTCCCCTGTCTACGGCGCTGTTCAAGAGAAACTGGTCGAAACCCAGCCCCTCTTCCCCCCTGGGATCCAGGGGGCCCATGCCCCGGTAGGCCGTGTAGAGGGTGGTGCCTGGTTCGTTTTCGAAAGAGACCCCTCCCCATCTCGTTTCGAAAAAGTGGCTCTCGACCCTCCTCTGGATCGCGCTGGGCGGAACGGATATTCCCAGGGATTCTAAGGTTTCCAGCACCGTGTGGGAAATGAGCCCGGCGCACATGTTGCACCCCAGGGGACCATAATGGCTGAAGGGTTTCTTATCGAAGATGATCACCTCTGGGGGATGGGCACCTGCGTTTTTTAAGAGATGAAGGGCACACACCGACCCTGACGGGCCTCCTCCTATAATCACCACTCTCTTCAACCTCTTCTCCTGTCCTTATTAGTTGTAGTTAGATCATTATACAGATCCAGCGGGGGAAGTACCAGGAAGAGTTCCAAGGGGGAAAAGGGGAGGCTCATCGGTAGATCTTCCTGAACCTCACCAATCCGCAAAGAAAGTATCCGCTTCCCACGGCGGCCATGGCCAGGATCTCTCTCCAGGCCAGGGACAGGGTTTCTCCCCGGAGGTAGATGCCCAGCCCCAGGTCCGTGTAGTATTTGAGGGGCGAGAGATAGGTGAGGGGCACCATCCACCGGGGCATGGCCTCCGTTGGCACCCACCCCCCTGAGAGGAAGAGGATGGGTGCCAGGAAGAGGATGGTGAGGAGGCCGATCTGCCCAAGGCGCTGGGCCAAGGTGGCGATGAGGAGGCCTATGCCACAGCACGAGAAGATATACAGGGCAGTTACCCCCATGAAGAGGAGATAGGAGCCTTCCATGGGGACACCAAAGGCCCCCTTGATGACCAGGAACAGGGTGATCTGAGAGGCGGCCATGAGGGTGATGATGGTGAACAGGATCTTGGCCTGTATGATCTGGCGGGGCTTTATAGGGGAGACCAGGAGCTGCTCCAGGGTTCCATAGTCCCGCTCCCTTACCAGGGCCGTGGCGGATAGGATGATGGAGATCATGGTCACCACCATGAATAACTCGTCCAGGGCAGTGAAGTAGGGGTCTTCCAGGTTGGGGTTGAAGAGGACCCTGGTCCGTCCATCCACCTGGGGCATATGGGCCAGGGTAGAAGAGGAGATGCCATGGTATTTCATGGCAAACTTCTGTCCGTAGTCTCCTGTGATCTGGGCGATATAGGCTGATGCCAGGGTGCTGGAGGTGATCTGGGTACCATCAAGGAGGAGTTGTAGGGAAACGGTTCTCCCTTGGTATAGCCGTTTTTGGAAATTGGGGGGCACGGTGAGGGCTCCCAGGATCTTGCCCTGGTCCAGTAGCCTGAGAGTCTCCTGGGAGGACCCTATCTCTTCCTCCCAGTGGAAGTAGGGTTCCCTGATGCGCTGGGTTATCTCCCTGCTCATCACCGTTCTGTCCAGGTCGAAGAGGCCCATGCCGCCGTTTTTTAGGGTGAGGATGAAGCCGTTGCCTGCTATGTAGACGTCTAAGGTGAAGGCGTAGAGGACAAAGAGGAAGATAGCCTTGTCCCTGAGGAATTGGAGGGCCTCTTTTTTTAAAAAGAATAACAACCTCATTTCATAATCCTCCCCCCCTTCGCCTTCAGCCCTCCCTCTTCTTAAACAGCACCAACCCCAGGCAAAAGAGGGCCACCCCGTAGGCCAGCACGACCAGGTAGTTTGTACCCATCTCTTTTAGCCCTATGACCTTGGAGTATGTGCCCTGGACGATTTTCATGTAGTACATGGCGGGGAAGAGGTGGGCTTCTATCTCTCCTGCCCGGCCCAGGTTGGAGACGGGCATGAGGAGTCCCGAATAGAGAAATGAGGGGATGATGGTGATAATGATAGTGACGATCTGGGCTGCCACCATGGAGCGGGTGAAGGCTGACACCACCAGTCCCATGCCTGTGGTGGTGAAGATATAGATAACAGAACCCAGGAGGAGCAGGGCGAGGCTCCCCTTAAAGGGGACTTGGAAGAGGATGATGGACAGGAGGAAGAGGACGAGAACGTTGATGAAGTTGAGACCGTAGTAGGGGATCACCTTGCCCAGGAGGAACTCCCACCGGGTGATGGGGGAGGAATAGATGGTGTAAATGGTGCCGTAGTCCTTCTCTTTCACGATGGCCAGGGCGGCCATGATGGCGGGGTTCATCATGAGAATGACCACCAGGAGGCCGGGGACCAAGGCGTAACTGCTCACCAGGGAGGGGTTGTAGAGAAAACGGGTTTCCAGCTCAATGGGCTGGAGGTTTAAGGAAGTCATTCCTCTCCTGTTTAGCCAGTCCCGGGTCAGTTTTAGGTTGAAGGATGTGAGGTAGGCCGCCACGTAGTTTTTGATGACCAGCCCCCGGTAGGGGTAGGTGCCGTCTATCAGCACCTGGATGGGGGAGGCCCGGTCCTGGTATAGCCGTTTTCGGAACTGGGGGGGGATGATGATAGCCAGTCTTATCTTCCCCCGTTTGAGGAGGTTTATCAGCTGGTGGTTGTCTGTCCCCTCTTCCTGGAGGCGGAAATACTTGGTTTTCACCAGCCCGTTGATGAGTTCTCGGCTGGCTTGGGTCCTGTCCATGTCCAGAAGGGCGGTGGGGATGTTTTCTACGTCCAGACTTAGACCGAAGCCAAAGACCAGGAATAGGGCTATGGGGACGAAGTGGGCCAGAAGGAGGAAGAGGGGAGAGCGGAGGATCTCTTTCAGTTCTTTGCTACTCACTGCCCTTATTCTGTTGAGGCTCTCTTTAGACATGGGTATTTTGCTCCATAAAGTGGATGAAGACGTCTTCCATACTCACCTGAGCCTCTCCCTTGATTTCCACGGCCACCCCTCTCCTGGCGAGCCTTTCCTTCATACGGTCCAGGGAGACCCCTTTGCTCCAGAGCCTCAAGGACCGACCCAGGGGATAAACCTGATAGCCCATGGATTTTATGATCTTTAGGGCCTCTCTCTGGGGGGAAGCCAGGAGTTCCAGCATCTCGCCCTTCTCCGCAATAACCCGTTCCCTCAATTCCTGGGGACTTCCAAGGGCTACCAAGCGCCCTTGGTTCATTAGGGCCAAGCGGCAGCAGTACTCGGCTTCCACCAGGTGGTGGGTGGTGACCAGGAAGGTGAGGTCCCTCTCCTGGGACAGGAGGGTGATGATCTCCCAGAAGTGTTTTCTAACCTGGGGGTCTACTCCCGATGTGGGTTCGTCCAAGAAGAGGACCTGGGGGAAGTGGAGGAGGGAGCATCCCAGGGCCAGCCTCTGTTTAACGCCCAGGGGGATATCCCTCACTAGCATCTTCTCCTGGCCTGCCAGGTCAGCTATCTTGAGGACCCACGCCCTCCGTTCTCTGAGCTCTCCACCCGTAAGGCCATAGAGGGTGGCGTAAAGCTCCATGTTCTCCGACACGGTGAGGTCCCTGTAGAGAGAGAACTTTTGGGACATGTATCCTATGTGGTGCTTGATGGTGCTTAACCGGGTTTTCCTATTCAGTCCCGCTATGGTGATCTCTCCCTCGGTGGGTTCCAGGAGACCCACCATGCTCTTTATGGCTGTTGTTTTGCCTGCCCCGTTGGGACCCAGGAGGCCGAAGATCTCTCCTTTCTCGATAGTGAAGGAGAGGGAATCCACCGCTTTGAAGGAGTCGAACCACTTGGACAGGTTCTCCACCACCACCGCCGGGCCTTTGTTCCCTCTCTGGGAGGGCAGGGTGGCGGGGAGGATGAGATGGAAGGTTTGGGGTCTCTCTCTCTCCAGGATACGAAAGAAGACCTGTTCCAGGTGGTCCCCGGGGCCCGTCAGCCCTTGGGGGTCTCCCTGGAAGATGATGGTTCCATCTATCATGAAAGCTATGCGGTGGCACCGCTCGGCCTCGTCCATGTATGAAGTGGACATGATGACAGTCATGCCTTCTTCCACAAAGTCGAAGAGAAGGTCCCAGAACTCCCTCCGGGAGAGGGGATCTACCCCTGTAGTGGGTTCGTCCAGGATGAGGAGGCGTGGGTGGGATATGAGGGCGCAACATAGGCCCAGTTTCTGTTGCATGCCCCCTGACAGGTGACGTACTAGGCGTTCTTCAAAGGGGGCCAGGCCCGTGGCCTCCAGGAGTCTTCGGGCCCTTTTGTCTCTGGTGGAGGGGGGAATGCTGCGGAGGTGGGCAAAGAACTCGATGTTTTCCCTGACGGAGAGGTCCATATACAGGTTGAGCCCTATTCCCTGGGGCATGAAGGCCAGATCTTTCTTCACCCCTTCCGCTCCTTTGGGATATTCCCTGCCCAAAACCTTAACCTTTCCCTGGTCGTAGGAGAGGACTCCCGCCAATATCTTCATGACAGAACTTTTTCCCGCACCGTCAGGGCCTATGAGGCCAAAGATCTCACCTTCCTCCACGGTGAGAGATATGCCCTTGACGGCTTCAGCCTTTCTGTAGGCCTTTTTCAATCCCGTCACTTCTACGGCCAGGGTTGCCATGGTCCAGAGATTATCCCAAAGGAACGGAGGGAGCAAAGGTCACCTTTTGGACGAAAAATTGCCAGGTTTACCCCCTCCATGGTAGGAGAGAGGCAAATCCCTGGAGAGGGGCAGAGATGAAGATGGAAGAGCTTTTAGAGGAGTGGACGGCTCGTTATCTTGGCGGAATGGGACTCCGCCTCTATGGAGTGGAGTTGGTGGAAAGGGGAGGCCGGTTTGTCTTGGGCTGGAGGGGGAAAGAGGTGGTGGAAGCCCTTTATTCCCCCGTGGACAAGGAAAGGAAGGCCCAGGTGGAGGTGAATTACGTTCCTGGCACCTTGCCCAGGGGAGTGGAAGAGGGTCTCTTCAAAGTGTTAAGGGTTTTGCTCCCCCCAGGGGGTAGGGTGGGGCTCAGGATAGAGGTGAAGGAGCTGGGAGAGTATTTAAAGAGGGGCATACCCTTGGCTCTCACCCCCTGGGGATTGCTGGTGTGGTTGGCTGGAGGTAGAGGGCTTGCCTGGACGGAGGATGCGCTGTGGGGAGAGGTCCCCTTGAAGAGGGAGGTGGAGGAAGGGGAGCTCGAGGAGATGAGAGAGTTTGTTGAGGTTTTCAAGGGGTCCAGGGATCCTTACGTGGTGGGTGCCCTGGATCGGTGGATAACAATAGAGTGGGAGCTGGGATAGGGATATGGGGACGGGAAAACTTAAAGTATGGGTTAAGGTTAGGGGGAAATGAAATACGCCGTAGAGAGACTCCTGGAGCGCCTCCAGGACAATTTGTACTCCGAGCGAGCCGCCATGAGGATCTACTGGTCCCAGGTGGATAGGGTGAAAGACCCTGATATATCCCTTCTCCTCAGGTCTATAGCTAGCACAGAGGCCCACCACGCTGCCCTTTTGGCAGATCGTATCAGGGCCTTAGGAGGAGAGCCCCAAGGGGGAATGCCCTATGAGGAGGAGGAGATCATGGCCCTGGTGGAGGAGATGAAGACCGATGAGGATCTCCTGCGCCTCAACATCATCCTGGAAGATATGGCGGTCAACTCCTACAGACAGGATTCCATGGCTTCTCCCGACACCGAAACAGCCATGGTGTTGGAAAGGATCATGGTGGATGAGGCGGAGCACTCCCAGCGTTTCCTCCGGGCCCTCTTTCAACTCAGGGAACAACATAGGAATGATGAGGAGGATGCCCTTACAGTATTCACCACTGCCATGGAAAAGGGGATAAAGCGCCTAGCGCGACCCTGGCTGGAGATGTTCATGTCGGGGGTGATAGGTGCTCTCCACGTCACCTTCGGAGCGGTGGCCATGGCAGCGGCGGCAGGGGCCGTGGGAGGAGAGGCCAATCATGGCCCTGCCTTCCTGGTGGGAGCCCTCTTCTTTCCCATAGGCTTTGTGATGCTAAAACTCTCCCAGAGCGAGCTCTTTACAGAGAACTTCTTGGTTCCTGTTATACCCGTAATAGACGGAAAGGAATCGCCCTGGCCTCTGGCTAAACTTTGGGGGCTTACCCTCATGGGAAACCTGCTGGGGGCAGCGATCTTTGCCCTTATGGTTTACCTCGGGGGGAAGGAGGTTCTGGGAAGCCTGCCATCGGGTTATCTTCTGTCCTTCACCCAGCACAAGTTGTCCCGCCCGTTTTTGGAAACCCTGATGAGTGCGGTGTTTGCCGGGGCCATCATCACCACCATGACCTGGCTGGTTTTGGCTACCAAGAGCGATGTAGCCAAGCTGATAGCAATATGGAGTTGTATCTTTGTCATGGCGGTGGGGTCTTTTACCCACGTGGTGGTTTCCACTTCCGAGGTGCTCCTGGGTAAGGTCTATGGTGCCCAGGTGACCCTGAAGCTCTGGTTTTCCAAACTGTTTCTTCCGGCCTCCCTGGGTAACCTACTGGGAGGCATGTTCCTCATAGCCCTCCTCCATTATCTCCAGGTCCTCCATGCCCGGAAGGAGAGATCTCTTTATAGGAGGCGGCGGGAGGCTGCCCTGGAAAAGGCCATCAAGGAGAAGCTTAGACTCTAAGAGGGGTGGAAGATGAAGTTTAAATATCTCTTCGGGCCCGTGCCTTCCAGGAGACTGGGGCTCTCCTTGGGAGTGGATCTGGTGCCTTTCAAAGTGTGTTCCTACGATTGCATCTACTGCGAGGTGGGCTCCACCACCCTTAAAACCGTGGAAAGGAAGGAGTATGTGCCCCTGGAAGAAGTGAAGAGGGAGCTTGAGAAGTTTCGCTCCTTGGGAATAGAGGTGGACTTCATTACCTTCTCCGGCTTTGGGGAACCCACCCTTCATATAGGCATAGGGGAGCTCATCAACTGGATCAGGGAGAGGTTTCCTCTACCTGTAGCGGTTCTCACCAATGGCTCCCTTTTGGGGGATCCCCAGGTGAGAAAGGAGTTGATGGGGGCCCATGTGGTGCTACCTTCCTTGGATGCGGGGACCCAGGAGGTGTTTGGGCTTATCAACCGGCCCCACCCCACCGTCTCTTTTCAAAAGATGGTGAGAGGATTGGAGGCTTTCACCAGGGAGTTTCCCGGGGAGGTGTGGCTGGAGATTTTGCTGGTGAGGGGCTTTAACGACCATCCCCGGGAACTGGGGGCCCTGGCCAGGCTGGTGAAGAGGATCAACCCTGCCAGGGTTCAGCTCAATACCGTGGTGCGGCCGCCGGCCCATGTTGGGAAGGCCCTTTCCTTTAGTGAGCTGGAGGCCCTGTTGCCCCTATTTGGTCCTAGGGCCGAGGTGGTGGCCTACCCCACGGATAAGAAGGCCAGGGAGAGGGAGAGCTTTCGAGAGGCCATTGTGGAGACAGTGGCCAGGCGGCCCTGTTCCAAGGAGGATATTGCCAAGGTCTTGGGGTTGAGTGGACTGGAAGTGGCCAAGTATTTGGGGGAGCTCTTGGAGGAGGGGAGACTGGAGGCGGTGAGGCACGGGAACCAGATTTTTTATAGGACCAATCGTTCTGAATAAGGCGGGTTATGGGTGCCGAAGGGTTTTTGGAGAAGGTGAGGAAGACGGTGGATAAGTATGGATTGCTGGAAAGGGGAGACGGGGTGTTGGTGGCCCTTTCCGGGGGTATGGATTCGGTAGTCCTCCTCCACGTCCTGCTCAGACTGGCTCCCCGTTACTCCCTGAGGGTAGAGGCTGCCCATTTCCATCATGGTCTCAGGGGGGAGGAGGCCGATAGGGATCAGGCCTTTGTTGAGAGGATGTGTGGGGAGTGGGGGGTACACCTGGAGGTGGGTAGGGGAGAAGTGGCCCAATTGGCCAGGGAACGTGGCAGAGGGATGGAGGAAGCCGCCCGTGAAGCCCGATACGCTTTTTTGCGAAAGGTGATGGAGGAGAGGGGACTCCATCGCTTGGCGGTGGCCCACACCCTCTCGGATGCTGTGGAAACCTTTTTCATGCGCCTCCTCAGGGGGGCCAGCCCTTACGGGCTGAGGGGCATTCTTCCCCGTAAGGACAGGGTGGTGAGGCCACTCATAGAGATGACCCGGGGGGAGGTGGAGGAGTATGCCAAGGCCCATGGCCTTTCCTACGTGGAGGACTCTACCAATTGGGACCTGGCCAGGTTTAGGAACTGGGTGAGGTGGAAGCTCATGCCCCTTTTGAGGGAACAGAACCCCAAGGTGGAGAAGGCCGTGGCCCGGTTTATGGAGATTCTGAGGGACGAGGATAGCTTTCTGAGGGAGAAGACCCGGGAGATCGCTCTTTCCCTGTGCCGGGAGAGGAATGGGGAGGTGGAGCTTCTCCGTTCTTCCCTGGCGGAACTCCCCAAGGGAATGAGGAGAAGGGTGGTGCTGGAACTCATCCATTCCCTGGGGGGTGATGCCCGGTGGGCCCACTTGGAAACCTTGGGTTCTCTGGTGGAGGGTGAAGGGGAGGCTAGGGTTCAGCTCCCCGGCGGCCTCATGGTGGTGAGGGAAGGGGAGAACCTCAGGTTCACCCGGGAGTTGGATAGGAAACCGGAGGATGTGGAGGTGCTGGTGCCAGGACCCGGGGTTTACGTCTTAGGGGAGTACCTCTTCCATTTCCAGGGTATCCAGGAAGGGGGAGGGAAGGTGGTGATTTCTCCCTGGTCTCTGCTCTTGGACAGGGATAAGGTAGATTTTCCCATGGTCATCAGGTATAAGAGGCCCGGGGACGTGATATACTTGAGAAAAGTGGGGCACAAAAAGCTCCAGGATCTCTTTGTGGATGCCAAGGTGCCCAGGAGGGAGAGGGGGAAAACGCCCCTTCTGGTGGATTCCCAAGGTCGGATCTTGTGGATACCTGGACTCCGCTGGGATACCAGGGTGTTGGCCGATAGAGAGACCAGGCGTCACCTCCTGGTGACGGTGAGGAGGGGAACATGTGGAAAGGAGAAGGATACTTCTGACTAAAGAGGAGATAGACAAGAGGGTGAAGGATCTGGCCAGGGAGGTTTCCCGGAAGTACGCCGGGGAAGAGGTCCTGGTCATAGGTGTGCTTAAAGGGGCCTGGATTTTCATGGCTGATCTGGTGAGGGCTATGGATATAGAGATTGAATGCGACTTTGTGAGAGTGGCCTCCTATGGGGGGCGTACGGAGACCTCAGGTCAGGTCTGTCTCCTTTACTGGCCTGGTATAGACTTTGCCGGTAAGAAGGTGTTGGTGGTGGATGACATTGTAGATACGGGGTTGACTTCCGTATTCTTGAGGAAGAGATTCTTAGAAGAAGGGGCTGTTTCTGTTGAGTTCTGTGTTCTCCTGGACAAACCCTCCCGTCGAAAGACAGATTTTAAGCCTGACTATGTAGGGTTCACCATACCAGACCACTTCGTGGTGGGTTATGGCATGGATTTCAACGAGCGCTACAGAAACCTGCCCCACGTAGAAGTATACAAGGAATAGGAGGTGAACTTGAAGAAGCCCGGACCTTCCAATATGCCACCCAACATGAGGAACTTCACCCGTAACATGCTCATGTGGTTACTGGTGGCCCTGGTGATGATTGTGGCCTTCAATCTCTTCAACGCTCCCCGGCGCTTGGTGGAGGAGGTGAGCTATTCCCAGTTCCTGGACCTGGTGGAGAGGGGGGCAGTGAAGAGGGCCGTCATCGGTGAGCATGTGCTTACCGCTGAGGTGAAAGGGGAGATCTTTCGGAAGTTTCAGAAGGAGATGGGGATAAAGAAACCTCCCCCACCTTTCTGGCAGAGGGCTGTCAGGGAGGAGAGGCCAGCCAAGGCCCCCCTTCCCTCTACTGTGCGGGTGAAGGTGAACATACCCACCAACGATCCCACCCTTCTCAAGGTTTTGAGGAAGAATAAGGTGGAGATTTACGTGAAGCCCCCGGAGAAAACCCCTTGGTATGTGAGCATCCTGGGTTCCTGGCTGCCTTTTATCCTCCTCATCGCCATTTGGATCTTCTTCATGCGCCAGATGCAGGTGGGAGGAGGCAAGGCCCTATCCTTCGGTAAGAGCAAGGCCAGGCTGGTGTCCGATTCGGGCAAGAAGGTGACCTTCGCTGATGTGGCGGGAATCGAGGAAGCCAAGGAGGAGGTTCAGGAGATCATAGAGTTCCTTAAGGACCCCAAGAGGTTCCAGCGTCTGGGGGGAAAGATTCCAAAAGGAGTCCTTCTGGTGGGTCCCCCGGGAACGGGTAAGACCCTCCTGGCCAAGGCCATTGCTGGTGAGGCAGGGGTGCCTTTCTTTTCCATTAGCGGCTCCGAGTTTGTGGAGATGTTTGTGGGCGTGGGGGCGGCCCGGGTGAGGGATCTCTTCGACCAGGCCAAGCGCCACGCTCCCTGTATCATCTTCATCGATGAGATAGACGCTGTGGGTCGCCATAGGGGTGCTGGCCTGGGTGGAGGCCACGATGAGAGGGAGCAGACCTTGAATCAGCTCCTGGTGGAGATGGATGGTATGGACACCAGCGAGGGGATCATTCTGGTAGCCGCAACCAACCGTCCCGATATCCTGGACCCTGCCCTCTTGAGGCCTGGCCGTTTCGACCGGAGGGTGGTGATCCCCAGGCCCGACGTGAAGGGTAGGGAGGAGATCCTCCGGGTCCATACCCGGAACAAGCCCCTGGCACCCAGCGTGGACCTCTCGGTGATAGCCAAAGCCACCCCTGGTTTTTCGGGTGCCGACTTGGCCAACTTGGTGAATGAGGCAGCTCTCCTGGCTGCTCGGAAGGACAGAGAGGTGATAGAGATGGATGACTTTGAGGAGGCCAAGGACAAGATTATCATGGGGGTGGAACGCAAGAGCATGATCATCAGCGACGAGGAGAAGAGGAACACGGCCTTTCACGAGGCGGGGCACGCCTTGGTGGCCAAACTCATACCGGGTACTGATCCCGTCCACAAGGTCACCATCATCCCCAGGGGGATGGCCCTGGGATTGACCCAGCAGTTGCCCACCGACGATCGCTATAACTACACAAAGGAGCAATTGTTAAAAAGCATCACCGTGCTGCTGGGGGGCAGGGCTGCCGAGGAGGTGGTGCTCCATCACCAAACGACGGGGGCGGCCAACGATCTGGAGCGGGCCACAGAGATTGCCAGGAAGATGGTGTGTCAGTTTGGTATGAGTGACCGTCTAGGTCCCCTCACTTTTGGCAAGAAGGATGAGCTGGTCTTCCTGGGGAAGGAACTGGCCACCCACAAAGAGTACAGTGAGAAGACGGCGGAAGAGATTGACGAAGAGGTGGCCAGAATCGTCAGGGAATGCTACCTGGAGGCCAAGACCATCTTGTCCAACAACTTTGAGGTTCTGAATGCCTTGGCCCGTACGCTACTGGAGAAGGAGGTCCTTTCGTCTGACGAGCTGGACAGGATCCTCTCCCAATTTGAGCTTAAAAAGAGCACCCGTTTCGGGGATGAGGAGCAGGATGCCGCTTGATGGCTTGGGAAGGGCTCCCCTCATCATGGGTGTCCTCAATGTGACCCCCGATTCCTTCTCTGATGGGGGGAGGTATGTCCAGATTTCCGCTGCTCTGGAGCGGGCCAGGGAGATGGTGGAGGAAGGGGCCGATATTATAGACGTGGGG
>JAJSAC010000066.1 GCA_024274915.1 Thermodesulfobacteriota bacterium | reverse complement strand
TCCCCGCCGGCGGATTGTTTTTCCTCTTAGCCTCCTCGTGGCGGTAGTCGCCTACCCCCTGTCCTTTACTCTTTCTCCTTTTACCCATAACCCCCCTCTAGGGTTGCTATGCCGCTACCACCGCCTTTTGCCACCAGTTCACGACAGGTTTCAAACGACGTATCTGCAGCTCAATTTAATGAAAAAGTACCACTCCTTTTAAAGAATGGCAAGGAATAATGGTAGACCATCCGGGAGGCTAGATGATTCCCCTCTCCCTCAGTTCTTTGAGCTTCTCCTTTCCGTAGCCCAGGAACCTGGCGTAGATGTGGGCATTGTCGGCGCCGGGTTTTTTGCAGGTCCACTTGATCCTGGGAGGGGTGAGGGACATGCGGGGCACGGAGTTCTGGAGGACCACCTCACCCTCGGGAGTCTTGAATTTTCGCAAGGCTCCCCTGTCCCACCAGTTTTCCTCGTTCAGAACTTCTGTGGTGGTGCTCACGGGACCCACCACCACGGCGGCGCCGGGACCTTTCACGTTCTGGATGTAGGCGTTGACCATTTGGAAGATCTCCTGAGAGGTGTACTGGGTGCTCCACTCCTCCAGAATGGCTTGAAGGGCTTTCTCGTTTTCCCACTGGACCCGGGCAGACCCCGTGGAGAAGCGAGGATCCTCGGCCAAAAGGGGCTTGCCTATGATGTGGCAAAGGGTCCTGAAGGCGTCCTCGTTGTAGGCCGCCAAGAAGGTGTAACCATCTTTTGTCTTGATGTAGGTGTATGGAAAGACAGCCTTGTCCATGTTGCCCACCCGCTCCCTCTTCTTGCCGTGCATGTGGTACCAGGTGATGTTGTAGTCCACAAAGCGCATGAGCCCCTCGGCAGGAGAGATGTCTATGAGCTGTCCTTCTCCTCTACACCCCCTGTAAAAGAGGGCAGCCATGACGGAAAAGGCTCCCCACATCCATCCAGCGTACCAGGCCAGCCAGTTCCCCGCCTTAGTGGGTACGCCACAAGGCCCCTCCCTTTCCCCCGTAACGTTCACCACGCCGGAGAGGGCCTGCTCACACACGTCGCAGGGTGACATGGGACCCTCCTCGTTCCAGCTCACCAGGGATAGTTGAATAAGCCTGGGGTTAAGCCGGGCCAGTCTCTCATACCCCAGAGAGTGGGCCTCCCGCTGCCAGGAAGGGAGGTTCTCCACCAGGACGTCCAACTTGGAGATGAGCCCATCCAGGATCTCCTTTCCCACAGGCCTCTTCCAGTCTAAGGTGATAAAATACTTGTTTCTTCCCTCCACCCAGAAGGGCAGGCCCGTCCCTTCAATCCTGAGGTCCCGGGGGCTCCACTCCCTGGCCCCCTCACCACCCGGAGGCTCCACCTTGATCACCTCGGCACCCCACTCTCCCAGAAAAGAGGTAGCCACCATGGCAGGATAGGAGTTCTCACTTATATCCAGAACCCTGACGCCCTCCAGGGCTTCAGGTTTATGATAGTCCCTCAATGGATCTAGATTCTCCAAACACCAGGTCTTCCAGTCCATGGACAGCCTCCTAAAAGTTCTCCCTTTCCTGATCCCATCCATCAGGAGGCATAGCACCAGGTCTTTCCAGCCATTTGCCTATCACTCCCCCTTCCTCCAAGGCCCTAATCTCCCCGTCGGTGAGACCCAAGACACCTTTCAAAACCAGCTCGTTGTGGAACCCCACAGGCCTTGGAAACCACTTCATC
>JAJSAC010000065.1 GCA_024274915.1 Thermodesulfobacteriota bacterium | reverse complement strand
TGGTGATGCCTGGGGACAACGTTAACATGGATGTGGAGTTGATCTACCCTGTGGCGCTGGAGCCTGGGTTGAGGTTTGCGGTGAGGGAAGGTGGGAGGACTGTAGGGGCTGGTGTTGTGACCGAGGTGATTGAGGATTAACTATGGGGCAGAAAATCAGGATAAAGCTCAAGGCTTATGACCACAAGGTATTGGACAAGTCTGCCGAGGAGATTGTCAAAACGGCGGTGAGGACGGGTGCCCGGGTGGTGGGGCCTGTGCCTCTGCCCACAGACATAAGCCGATATACTGTTCTCAGATCTCCTCATATTGATAAGAAGTCTAGAGAGCAGTTTGAAATCAGGGTACACAAGAGGCTCATTGAGCTTCTGGACCCCACTCCTGACACTATAGACGCTTTGATGAAGCTAGACTTGGCGGCAGGGGTGGATGTGGAAATCAAGTTGATGTGAGTAGGCCCTTATAACTGGGTTAAGGGGGAAAGCGGTGGAAGGAATTTTGGGAAGAAAGCTGGGTATGACCCAGATTTTTACAGAGGACGGGACAGTGGTGCCTGTCACGGTGATAGAAGCGGGTCCATGCGTGGTGGTGGCCAAGCGTACGCTGGAGCGAGATGGTTACACTGCTGTTCAGCTGGGTTACCTGGAGCAGAAGTCTCATAGGATGAACAAGCCCATGATGGGCCACTTCCAGAAGGGTGGGGTGCCACCTTTCAGGGTCCTCAGGGAGTTTAAGGCTACTCCCCAGGAGGTGAAGGAGCTGAGAGAGGGTCAGGCGGTGACGGTGGGAATCTTCCAGCCTGGAGAGAAGGTGAAGGTGACAGGGAGGAGCAAGGGCCGGGGGTTTCAGGGTGTTATGAAACGCCATGGGTTTGCAGGTTCGAGAGACTCCCACGGTGCTCGCTACCACAGGACCTCTGGTTCTATTGGTCAGTGCACCTTCCCTGCCCGGGTCTTCAAAGGTCTCAAGATGCCTGGCCATATGGGCAACAGAAAGGTGACCGTCCGGGGGCTAGAGGTGGTTGAGGTGCTCCCCGAAAAGAACCTCCTCCTGGTCAAGGGAAGCGTTCCCGGACCCCGAAAGGGAGTGCTTATCATCAGGAAGGAAGGCAAGGAGTGAAGCCATGGCCGTAGTAGAGATTATAGGTCGCGATGGTGGCAAGGTGGAGGAGAGGGCTGTAGCCGGGGATATTCTGGATGCGCCCCTTAGAAGGCACCTTCTCTACGAAGTGGTGAAGATGCAGCTAGCCTGTAAAAGAAGGGGTACGGCTTCCACCAAGACCCGGGGAGAGGTCCGGGGCGGCGGGAGGAAACCGTGGAGGCAGAAGGGTACAGGCAGGGCCAGGCAAGGTTCCATCCGGGCTCCCCATTGGGTGGGGGGGGGAGTCACCTTTGGCCCTAGGCCCCGAGATTACAGCTACCGTATGCCCAGGAAGGCCAGGAAGATCGCCCTCAAGTCTGCCCTTTCTGCCAAATATAGGGATGGAGAGTTGGTTTTTGTGGACAAGATTGAGCTCCCCGATCACAAGACCAAGTCTGCCTTGGCTCTTCTGAGGGATCTCGGTCTTGATGGTAAGAAGGTTCTCCTGGTGGTGGAAGAGCTGGATTTCAATCTGGACAGGGCCACTAGAAATCTGCCTCTGGTCAAAGTGTTGAAGGTAGAAGGGCTCAACGTATACGACTTGTTGGACCATGAGGTGGTGGTCTGTACAGCGGGGGCCCTTAGCAGGATAGAGGAGGCGCTGGCATGAAGTTCAAAAACGATCCTTATAGCATCATCTTGCGCCCTGTGGTGACTGAGAAGAGCATGGAGCTGAAGGAGACCCAGAACAAGGTCACCTTTGAGGTCCACCCCAAGGCCAATAAGCAGGAGATCAAGGCGGCAGTAGAGAAGCTCTTCAACGTCAAGGTTCTCTCGGTAAATACCCTCAACGTGATGGGCAAGAAGAAGAGGCTGGGCCGGGTGGAGGGTAGGACCAAGAATTGGAAGAAGGCAGTGGTTACCTTGGCTCCGGGACATCACATAGAATTCTTCGAAGGAATGTAGGGGGTAGAGATGGGTATTCGCAGATTAAAACCTACCTCTCCTGGTGTTCGTTTCATGACAGTGGCCGACTTCTCTGAAATCACCAAAAAGGAGCCTGAGAAGAGTCTCACCTGCCCCCTTAAGAGTACAGGGGCCAGAAACAACCAGGGGAGGATCACTGTCCGTTTTCGGGGAGGAAGGCATAAGAGGCGTTACAGAATTATAGACTTTAAACGGGACAAGCAGGGTGTGCCCGCCAAGGTGGCGGCCATCGAATACGATCCCAACAGGTCTGCCAGGATCGCCCTTCTCCACTATGCCGATGGGGAGAAGCGCTATATCCTTGCTCCCCTGGGGTTACAGGTGGGTGATACGGTCATGGCAGGACCAGGGGCCGAAATCAGACCGGGTAATGCCTTGCCCCTGAGGGACATACCCCTTGGCACCTTTGTCCACAACCTGGAACTTCAGCCCGGCAAAGGGGGGCAGGTGGCTAGGAGCGCCGGTGCCTACGCCCAGCTCATGGCCAAGGAAGGCAGATACGCCCATGTGAGGATGCCCTCTGGAGAGATTCGTCTTTTCCTTTTGGATTGCATGGCTACCGTGGGGCAGGTGGGCAACGTTGATCATGATAACATCACTTTGGGTAAGGCGGGCCGAGCTCGTTGGGTGGGCAGGAGACCTCATGTGAGGGGGACGGCCATGAACCCTGTGGACCATCCCCATGGTGGTGGAGAAGGTAGGACTAAAGGGCGTCACCCTGTGAGCCCTTGGGGATGGCCCACCAAAGGTTACAAGACCAGGAAGAAAAAGCCTTCAGATAAATGGATCGTGAAAAGGAGAAAGTGACATGGGCAGATCGCTTAAAAAGGGTCCCTTTGTAGATGCCAAGCTTCTGAAGAAGGTTCGGAGGCTGGACGAGACAGGCGAGAAGAAGGTGATCAAGACCTGGTCTCGGCGTTCCACCATCATCCCCGAATTTGTCGGGCACACCTTCGCCGTTCACAATGGCAGAAAGTTTGTTCCCGTCTACATAACGGAGCAGATGATTGGCCACAAGTTGGGGGAGTTTGCTCCTACCAGGACCTATAGGGGGCATGGAGCCGACAAAAAGGCCAAGAAAAGTAAGGTGAAATGAGGGGGGAGGGATGGCGGTTAGAGCAGTGGCCCGTTATGTGAGGATATCTCCCAGGAAGGCCAGGGTGGTGGCCGACCTAATCCGTGGGAAGGACCTAGAGGACGCCTTGAGGATCCTGAGCCTTTCTCCCAAGAGAGCTGCCAAGATAATGGAGAAGGTGGTGAAGTCTGCCATAGCCAATGCAGAGGTGAGTCCCGACATCGAGGATGTAGATGCCCTTTACGTGAAATCTGTTTGTGTGGATGGTGGTCCCGTATGGAAGAGGATCAGGCCCAGGGCCATGGGAAGGGCCTATCTCGTGAGGAAGAGAACCAGCCACATTACGGTGGTTCTGGATGAAAAAAGAAAGGAAGTCTAGGAGGTGGTGACTTGGGTCAAAAGGTTCATCCCGTAGGATTTAGGCTCGGCATCGTAAAGGACTGGGAGTCCCGGTGGTTTAGCAAGAAAGAATACTCCAAGCTCCTCCACGAGGACCTCAGGATTAAGCAGTACATCAAGGGCAAACTCTATCACGCTGGTATCTCCAAAATAGTGATAGAGAGGGCAGCCAACAAGGCCAAGATAGACATTTATGCTGCCCGCCCCGGTATTGTCATTGGGCGTAAGGGGGCCGAAGTGGAGAGGCTGAGAGAGGAACTGGGCAGACTCACTGATCGTCAGCTCATGATCAATATCCATGAAGTTTCCATCCCCGAGCTGGATGCCCAGTTGGTGGCTGAGAACGTGGCCATGCAGCTGGAAAGAAGGGTTTCCTTCCGGCGAGCCATGAAGAGGGCTGTCAACACCGCCCTCAAGTTTGGCGCTAAGGGTATCAAGGTGAGCTGTGCGGGTCGCCTGGGAGGGGCCGAGATGGCCCGGAGGGAGTGGTATCGGGAAGGCAGGGTACCCCTTCATACTCTCAGGGCCGACATCGATTATGGTTTTGCCGAGTCTCTGACCAAGTACGGGGTGATTGGCGTCAAGGTGTGGATTTTCCGGGGCGAAGTAGTAGAGGAGAAGGGAGGTACAGAGTCTCATGTTGGCTCCCAAGAGGGTTAAGTACAGAAGACAACAGCGCGGCAGGATGAAGGGCAAGGCCCACAGGGGTTCCATTTTGGCCTTTGGAGACTATGGCCTTCAGGCTCTAGAGCCTGCCTGGATCACGGCTCAGCAGATAGAAGCGGCTAGGGTGGCTATCACTAGGCACGTTAGGAGGGGTGGTAAGGTGTGGATTCGCATCTTTCCCGACAAGCCTGTGACTAAAAAGCCTGCTGAGACCCGTATGGGTAAAGGTAAAGGCAGCCCCGAGTACTGGGTGGCAGTGGTGAAGCCTGGTAGGGTCCTCTACGAGTTGTCAGGTGTGGCTCCCGATGTGGCCAAGGAAGCCCTTCGCCTGGCCTCTATGAAGTTGCCCATCAAAACCAGATTCCTAACAAGAGAGATGGGCGGTTAGGAGAGGAGCCATGTTAAAAGCGGCAGAGCTGAGAGCCATGAGCGTGGATGAGTTGAGGAACAAGGAAGAGGAGATCAAGAAAGAGATATTGACCTTGAGGTTTCAGAAGGCCCTGGGTCGGTTGGAGAACACCGCCAGGTATCGTTCTTTGAAGAAGGACCTGGCCAGGGTGAAAACCATCATAAGGGAAAAGGAACTGGGGAAGGTCTAGGAGGATAGGATGGGTCGCAAGATATTGGAAGGTATCGTGGTTAGCGACAAGATGGATAAGACGGTAGTGGTGAGGGTGGAGAGGGTCTTTCGTCATCCTCTGTTTGGTAAGAGGGTGAAGAAGAGCAAGAAGTTCATGGCCCATGACGAGGATAACCAGTGCCGAATAGGGGATAGGGTTAGGATCGTGGAGACCCGTCCTTTGAGTCGTCATAAACGCTGGCGTGTGTTGGAGATTTTAGAGAGAGAGGAGAGGGTGGCCCATGATACAGCCTCAGACCATGGTGGAAGTGGCCGATAACACAGGGGCCAAGAAGGCCCAGTGTATAAGGGTGCTGGGAGGGAGCTCCCAGAAGTATGCCCGTTTGGGCGACGTGGTGGTGGTGGCTATAAAGGATGCTACTCCTGAGGGCAACGTAAAAAAGGGAGAGGTCCACCGGGCCGTGGTCATCAGGACCACCAAGGAACAGAGGAGGTCCGATGGGAGTTATATCCGTTTCGATCGGAACTCGGTGGTATTGCTGAGGCCTTCAGGGGAGCCCTTGGGTACCAGGATCTTTGGTCCTGTGGCCCGTGAGTTGAGGAGGAAGGGCTTCATGCGAATCATCTCCCTGGCCCCCGAAGTGCTGTGATGGAGGCTGTTATGGCAAAGATAAAGAGGGACGACCTGGTGTTGGTAATTGCTGGAAAGGACAAGGGAAGAAGGGGCAAGGTGCTCAGAGTCTTCCCCCGGAGGGGTCGTGTGATGGTGGAGAAGGTGAACGTGGTGAAGCGTCACCAGCGTCCCACCCAGACCATTCAGGGGGGGATTATAGAGAAGGAGGCTCCCATTCACCTGTCCAATGTGATGCTCATCTGCCCTAAGTGCGGGGAGCCTACCAGGGTGGGTTTCAAGTTTCTCCAGGACGGCAGGAAAGTTAGGTCCTGCAAGAAGTGTGGTGAGATCATAGACAAGGAGTGATAGGCGATGGTGCCCCGACTGAAGGATAAATACGAGAAAGAGGTAGTACCGGCTCTCATGCGGGAGTTTGGTTATAAAAACATTATGGAAGTGCCCAGGATCACCAAGGTGGTTCTCAACATGGGGTTGGGAGAGGCGGTCCAGGAGCCCAAGGTGATAGACAGGGCCATGGAAGAGCTAGCTCGAATCGCGGGGCAGCGTCCCTATGTGAGGAGGGCCAAAAAGTCCATAGCCGCTTTTAAGCTAAGGAAGGGGATGCCTATAGGGGTGGCTGTCACCCTCAGGAAGGACCGGATGTGGGAGTTTCTCGATAGGCTCGTGAACTTGGCCCTTCCCAGGGTGAGGGACTTCAGAGGGGTGAGTGACTCGTCCTTCGACGGACGGGGCAACTACACCCTGGGTCTTAAGGAGCAGATCATCTTCCACGAGATAGACTACGACAAGGTGGACAAAGTGAGGGGCCTGTCGGTGACGGTGGTGACCACTGCCGAGACGGACGAAGAGGCCAGGGCATTGCTGGCGAAACTGGGTATGCCCTTTGTTAAAAGAGGAGGTGAACGTGGCTAGGAAGGCTCAGATGGAGAAACAAAAAAGACCGCCTAAATTTAGGGTGCGGTATAGGAATCGTTGTCCCCTCTGTGGTAGGGCCAGGGGTTATCTTAGGCGCTTTGATCTGTGCAGGATCTGTTTCAGAAAGTTGGCCCTGGAAGGGAAGATTCCGGGTGTGAGAAAGGCCAGTTGGTAGGGGGATGGTCATGGTGATGACAGATCCCATTGGGGACATGCTAGCCAGGATAAAGAACGCCCTCATGGTATGCAAGAAAGAGGTGGAGATTCCTGCCTCTGGGATCAAAAAGGAGATCGCCCGGATCCTCAAGGAGGAGGGCTTCATAGAGGACTACTGGGTGAAGCAACATCCTGTTCAGGAGACCCTGGTTCTGGTTCTAAAGTACAGGAAGGACCATCTGGGCAGAGTCCAGGAGGGTGTTATCCGGGGGATAAAGAGGGTGAGTAAGCCCGGTAGAAGGGTGTACATGAGCAGAGAAAAGCTGCCTAGGGTTATGGGTGGTTTTGGTATTGCCATTGTCTCCACCTCCCGGGGGGTGATGACGGATAAGGAGTGTAGGAGGCAGGGGGTGGGCGGTGAAGTCTTGTGTGAGATCTGGTGAGGAGGTGGCCCATGTCTAGGATTGGAAAGATGCCCATTCCCATTCCCCAAGGAGTAGAGGTGACTATAGATGGGTCCCGGGTGAAGGTGAAGGGTCCCAAAGGAGTGCTGGAAAGGGACTTCTCCCCTAGGATGAAGATCATAAAGGAAGAGGGGATCCTAAGGGTGGAGAGACCCACCGACTCTAAGCAAGATAAGTCCCTCCATGGGCTCACCAGGGCATTGCTGGCCAATATGGTGGAGGGAGTGAGTGAAGGCTTTCAGAAGGTGTTGGATATTGTGGGTGTGGGATACAGGGCCGACCTTAAGGGCAAGGTTCTCCAGCTGCAGTTGGGGTATTCCCACCCCATCGAGTACTCCGTTCCTGATGGTGTAGAGATCAACTGCCCCATTGCCACTCGCATTGTGATCCAGGGGATTGACAAGGAGCTAGTTGGGCAGGTGGCGGCAGAGATCAGGGCTTTCAGACCCCCTGAGCCTTATAAAGGAAAGGGCATTAGGTACGAGGGCGAGGAAGTCAGGAGAAAGGCCGGTAAGGCCGGCAGGGCCAAGTAAAGGAGGGATGGGACGTGGCTAAGCTCACCAAAGAAGAGGCGAGAAAGAGGAGACACAAAAGGGTTCGCAAAAAGGTTTTCGGTACACCCCAACGTCCCAGGATGGTGGTTTTTAGAAGTTTGAGGCATATATATGTCCAGATGATAGACGACACACGAGGGGTGACTCTGGTTTCCGCCTCCAGTTTGGACCCTGAGTTTCCTAAAGAGTTGCGGGGAAGCAACAGGGAGGGGGCGAAGGCCGTGGGGAAACTGGCGGCTAAAAGGGCCTTGGCGGCGGGTATCCAGACTGTGGTTTTCGATAGAGGAGGGTACCTCTACCACGGTAGGGTAAAGGCCTTGGCTGAAGGAGCCCGGGAAGAGGGCCTTCAATTTTGAATGGTAGGAGGTAGGCTTTGGTGGAGAAGGTTAGTCCCGAAGGGTTGGAACTTACTGATAGGGTGGTGTTCATAAATCGAGTAGCCAAGGTGGTGAAGGGTGGTAAAAACTTCAAGTTCACCGCTTTGGTGGTGGTGGGAGATGGCAACGGTGTGGTGGGTTACGGCTTGGGTAAGGCCAGAGAGGTGCCCGACGCTATAAGAAAAGCTATAGAGCATGCCAAGAAACATCTCATCCGTGTGAGCCTCTCCAAGACCACAATTCCCCACCCCGTGGTGGCCAAATACTGCGCCAGCAAGGTCCTACTCAAGCCTGCCGCCCCTGGTACTGGGGTCATTGCAGGGGGGCCTGTCCGGGCAGTCATGGAGTCGGTGGGTATAAAGGACGTTCTCACCAAATCTCTGGGCTCCAACAACCCGGTGAACGTGGTGAAGGCCACTTTTAAGGCCCTCACTATGCTCAGGGATCTAGGTGAAGAGGCCCAGATCCGTGGCAAGAGGGTGAAGGAAATCATCTACTAGGCGAGGGAGATCATGGCCAAGAAGTTGGAGATCACACTGGTGCGGGGACTGGCTGGTAAGAACAAAAAGCAGATAGCCACTGTGAGGAGCTTGGGACTAAGGAAGCCTGGGCAGGTGGTGATCCACGAGGATAATCCCATGATCAGGGGTATGATTCTCAAGGTACAGTACATGGTCAGGGTGAGAGAACTGGAGGATTAGGAGGATAAGCCATGAGGTTGCACGATTTGAGGCCAGCGCCGGGGGCAGTTAAGAAACCCAAAAGGGTGGGTAGAGGTCCGGGTTCTGGGCATGGGAAGACCTCTTGCCGGGGCCACAAGGGCCAGAGGTCCCGTTCGGGTGGTGGAGTAGCTCCCTGGTTCGAAGGGGGCCAAACCCCCATTCACAGAAGGTTGCCCAAGAGGGGATTCAAGTGTCCCACCAGGAAAGAGTTCGCCATAGTGAATCTGGAGGCTTTAGAGATAAAGTTTCAGGCTGGAGATGTGGTGACTCCCGAGGTTTTGAAGGAAATGGGTCTGGTGAAGAAGCTGGGGCATGGTGTGAAGGTATTGGCCAGGGGAGAACTCACCAAGCCCCTCACAATCAAGGCTCATCTCTTCAGCCGTCAAGCCATAGAAAAGATAGAGGCAGCAGGAGGTAAAGCGGAGGTGCTGAGATAATGAGGGACATGGAGGGCCTCTTTAAGATTCCCGAGCTGAAGAACCGCATCATCTTTACCCTTCTGATGCTAGCTGTTTTCAGGTTGGGGGCTCATGTCCCTGTACCGGGCGTCAACGGGGTGGCCCTGGCAGAGTTCTTCGCCAAGATGCAGGGTACCATTCTGGGGTTTTTCGATCTCTTCTCCGGGGGGGCCTTCCGGAAGCTCACTATCTTTGCCTTAGGCATTATGCCCTATATCAGCGCGGCCATTATTTTGGAGCTCTTGACGGTGGCGGTACCCCATCTGGAGGCTTTGCAAAAGGAATGGGAAAGGGGAAGGAAGAAGATAATCCAGTATACCCGTTATGGCACTGTTTTCATCTCTGCTATCCAGGCTTTGGGTATATCGATTGGTATGCAGGCTATGAGAAGCCCTTCAGGTTTACCCCTGGTGATTGCTCCTGGGTTCAGATTCATTTTCATCGCCGTGGTCACCATGGTGGCAGGGACCTGCTTTCTCATGTGGTTGGGTGAGCAGATAAATGAGAGGGGCATCGGCAATGGTATTTCCCTTATCATCTTTGCTGGAATTGTGGCCCGCATGCCCAATGCCCTTACCAACACCTTTAGACTGGTGAAAACGGGAGAACTTTCTGCATTTGCCCTCATCATCGTGGGGGTCATGGCCTTTGCTGTGATAGCTTTCATAGTTTATGTAGAGATGGGCCAGCGTAGAATTCCCATTCAGTATGCCAAGAGGGTGGTGGGGCGTAAGGTCTATGGGGGACAGACAACTTATCTGCCCCTCAAGGTGAACACCTCGGGGGTGATTCCCCCCATCTTCGCTTCATCCGTCATTATGTTTCCCGCTTCAGTGGCCCAGTTTATCAACAATCCGATAGCCAAAAAGGTGGCAGCCGCCATGTCTCCCGGTTCCTGGGGATACATTATACCCTATGTGGCCATGATCGTTTTCTTTGCTTTCTTCTATACGGCTATCATATTCAATCCCGAGGACGTTGCAGACAATCTTAAAAAACACGGTGGGTATATACCGGGCATCAGACCGGGTAAACCCACAGCTGAATATATAGATAGGGTGCTCTCCAGACTCACCTTCGTGGGTGCCATTTACCTTTCTTTGGTATGCGTTCTTCCCACCTTCCTTATCCGGTATTTCCACGTGCCATTCTATTTTGGTGGAACGGCCCTGCTAATCGTGGTGGGAGTGGCCCTGGACACCATGGTCCAGATAGAGTCTCATATGATAATGAGACATTATGAAGGCTTTATGAAAAAGGCGGCGGCCCGTTAGGAGGTGAATGGTGAATATCATTATGTTGGGTCCCCCTGGGGCGGGGAAGGGAACTCAGGCCAAGATGTTGGTGGAGGGACTGGGTATTCCCCAGATCTCCACGGGAGATATGCTTAGGGCGGCGGTGAAAGATGGAACGGAACTGGGCAAGAAGGCCAAGGAGTACATGGATGCCGGTAAACTGGTTCCCGATGAGGTGGTCATTGGTATTGTGAAGGAGCGCCTGGCCCAGCCTGACTGTGAAAAGGGGTTTATCCTAGACGGTTTTCCCAGGACAATTCCTCAGGCTGAGGCCTTGGACAGGGTGTTGGAGGAGTTGGGCAAGAGGATAGACTATGTGATCAACGTGGCGGTGCCCAACGAGGAACTCATCACCCGTCTTACGGGTAGGCGTACCTGCCGTCAGTGTGGGGCCATGTACCACGTGGTCTTCAACCCTCCCAGGGAGGAGGGCAGGTGTGACAAGTGCGGCGGTGAGCTCTATCAGAGGGATGACGACAAGGAGGAAACCATCCGTCAGCGCCTGGAAGTGTACGAGGCCCAGACGGCACCTCTCATTGAGTATTACGAGAGGAAGGGGGTGCTTTACAACGTGGACGGTACAGGGGCCATTGAAGAGATTTTTCAGAGCGTCTTGGAAGTGCTGGGTGCATGATCATTGTCAAGAGTCGAGATGAGATCGAGAGGATTAGAGAGAGTGGCAGGATAGTGGCGGAGGTGCTTCAGACCCTTAGGGAGTTTGTTAGGCCAGGAATCACCACTTGGGCCCTGAACAAGAAGGCCGAGGAGGTGATAAGAAAGAGGAAGGCCAGGGCAGCTTTTAAGGGTTATAGGCCCTCTTTTGGTTCTGGTGCTTACCCTGCTGCTCTCTGTATCTCCGTAAACGAGGAGGTGATTCACGGTATCCCTTCTCCGAGGAGAGTGATAAAAGAGGGGGACATTGTGAGCATGGACGTGGGGGTATGCTACAGGGGTTACTACGGGGACGGAGCTACCACTGTGGCTGTAGGTGAAGTGGAGGGGAGAGTGAGGGAACTCTTGAAGGTTACGGAAGAGGCCTTATATAGGGGCATAGAAGCTGCTCGGGTGGGTAACCGAGTGGGGGACATCTCCTTTGCCGTTCAGTCCCATGTAGAGTCCCATGGTTTCTCCGTGATAAAGGAGTTTGTGGGCCACGGTGTGGGAAAGGAGATCCACGAGGAACCTCCGGTGCCTAACTTTGGAGAGTCGGGTCAAGGGCCCCTTTTGAAGGAAGGGATGACCATAGCTATAGAGCCCATGGTAGCCATGGGGAGCGGGGAAGTTAAGATCAAGGAGGACGGTTGGACGGCAGTGACGGTGGACGGTTCTTGGACGGCTCACTTCGAGCACACCATAGCGGTGCTGGATGAGGGCCCCAGGGTACTGACGGAGCTTTAGGGGATTATGGCTAAAAAGAAGAAGGGGGAAACCCTGGAACTCATGGGCACAGTGATAGAGCCGTTGCCCAACGCTATGTTTCGGGTGGAGCTGGATAACGGGCTGAAGATTTTGGCCCATGTGTCGGGAAAGATGAGGATGCACTTTATTAGGATTTTGCCTGGGGATAGGGTGAAAGTGGAGATCTCTTCCTATGATCCCACTCGGGGCCGGATAATCTACAGGTTTTGACAGGGGGTATACAGGCATGAAGGTGAGACCTTCGGTGAAAAAGAGATGTGCCAAGTGTAAGGTGATCAAAAGAAAAGGGGTGGTGCGGGTGATATGTAAAGACCCTCGCCACAAACAGAGACAGGGATAGGAGGTGAGGTTTGGCTAGGGTAGCTGGCGTTGACTTACCCAAGAATAAAAGGATAGAGGTGGCTCTCACATACATCTTTGGTATTGGCCACTCCAGTGCCAAAAAGATCCTGGAGAGGACAGGGGTGGACCCTGATAAGCGGGTGAAAGATCTCTCTCCCGATGAGGTGAGCAGGATCAGAGAGGTGATAGACCACGATTATAAGGTAGAGGGCGAGCTCAGAAAAGAGATTGCCATGAACATAAAGCGCCTCATAGACATCGGTTGTTACCGGGGCATGAGACATATCCAGGGTCTCCCTGTCCGAGGGCAGAGGACCAGGACCAACGCCCGTACCAGGAAGGGACCTAAGAAGACGGTGGCTGGCAGGGGCAAGAAGCGGGGCGCTAAGAAGTGATGTTAGCCAATAGAACAGGGAGGTTTTGGTAGGCATGGCCAGAAGGCAGAGGAGAGGAAAGAAGAAGGAGAAGAAGGTGATCCCCAGTGGGATTGCCCATATCCAGTCCACATTCAATAACACCATCATCACCATAACAGATCCCCAGGGCAACACGGTGACCTGGGCCAGTGCCGGTAGCGTGGGTTTCAAGGGGACCAGGAAGAGCACTCCTTATGCTGCTCAGATAGCTGCCGAAACTGCTGCCAAGAAGGCCGTGGACACCTGTGGCATGAAGTGGGTGGAGGTGTACGTGAAGGGTCCGGGTCCTGGCCGTGAGGCGGCCATCAGATCCCTCCAGAGTGCTGGGCTTAATGTGACCCTCATCAAGGACGTGACGCCTTTGCCCCATGACGGGTGCCGTCCCAGGAAGAAGAGAAGGGTGTAAAAAGTGAGGAGGAGGTTGTAGATTGGCTAGGTATACAGGTCCCGTTTGCAAACAGTGCAGAAGGGAAGGGATGAAGCTCTTCCTTAAAGGTACCAAGTGTATGACGGATAAGTGCCCTTTGGAGCACAGGAACTTTCCTCCAGGGCAGCATGGTCAGAGGAGGGTGAAGCTTACTGAATACGGTGTTCGCCTCAGGGAAAAGCAGAAGCTGAGACGCATGTACGGTGTGCTGGAGCGGCAGTTTAGGAACTACTTCTACAGGGCCTCCAGGATGCCTGGCCTTACGGGTGAGAACCTGGTGAAGCTCCTGGAGCGCAGACTGGACAATGTGGTTTACCGCATGGGGTTTGCCTCCAGCAGGAAAGAGGCCCGTCAGATGGTGCGTCACGGGCACTTCCTGCTCAATGGCCGGAAGGTAAACATCCCCAGTTATCTGGTTAAGCCGGGAGATGTGATAGAGGTGAGGGAGAAGAGTAAAGACATGATAAGAATCCAGGAGTCCCTGGAGTTAGCCGAGCATAGGGGGGTTTTCCCCTGGCTGGAGGTGGATCCCGAGGCCAAGAGGGGGACCTTTAAGGCTGTTCCTCAGTTTGAGGATATTCCGTTGCCTGTGGATGTCTCCCTCATAGTGGAGCTCTACTCCAAGTAAAAAGTAGGGGGATTGGATGTTCAGGACGTGGTCCATGATGATAAGGCCTCAGAGGGTGGAGTTCGATCAGGAGAGCCTCACCTCTCGTTATGGGAAACTGGTGGTGGAACCCTTGGAAAAGGGTTTTGGCATCACTCTGGGAAACAGCCTGAGGAGGGTGCTTCTTTCTAGCATTCCCGGAGCAGCTGTTACGGCTGTCAAGATCGAGGGTGTGCCCCACGAGTTCACTGCTATCCCTGGAGTGAAAGAGGATGTGACAGAGATCATCTTAAATATCAAAGAGTTGCAGCTCAAGAGCTACACCGAAGAACCGGTCACCATGTATTTGGATGTCCAGGGCCCTGGAGAGGTGAAGGCTTCTCAGATTGAGACGGGACACAAGGTGGATATTCTTAACCCTGATCTGGTGATAGCCACCTTGGACAGCGAGAAAAGTCGTTTGGTCATGGAGATGAAGGTGGAGAGGGGAAAGGGGTATCTGCCCGTAGAGAAGCGCCACGGGGAAGAGTTCCCCATAGGCACCATATTGGTAGACGCCATCTTCTCTCCTGTGGTCAAAGTGAACTTTTCTGTGGAGAACGCCAGGGTAGGTAGGGAAACCGATTACGACAAACTCATTCTAGAGGTGTGGACCAATGGGGCTGTTCACCCCCAGGACGCCGTGGCTATGGCTGCCAAGATTCTTAGGGATCATGTCACCATCTTTGCCAACTTCGAGCAGGAGATGGAGGGCATGGACGACGAGGGCGGTGAAAGGGAGAAAGAAGAGCTGGTGAAGAGGCTCAACAAGTCTATTGATGAATTGGAGCTCTCCGTCCGCTCCCATAATTGTTTGAAGAAGATGGGCATCAATACCATAAAAGACCTGGTTCAGAGGTCGGAGGCGGACCTCCTCAAGGTGAGGAACTTTGGTAAAAAGTCCCTGGAGGAGGTGAAGAGCGTTCTTGAGGAGATGCATCTCTCTCTGGGTATGGAACTCAAGGGTTTAGAAGAAGAGGAAGAGGAGATAGGCTGATGAGACACGGCAAAAGGGTTCCAAAGCTGGGCAGAACCGCTGCCCACAGGAAGGCCATGTTGAGAAATATGGTTACGGACCTCTTCCGGCACGAGAAGATAGAAACAACCTTGCCCAAGGCCAAGGCCCTTAGGCCCCTAGCAGAGAAGATGGTGAGCCTGGGGAAGCGGGGAGATCTTCATGCTAGGAGGCAGGCTTTGGCCGTTGTGAGGGACAAGGGGGTGGTCCACAAGCTCTTTACTGAGCTGGCTGAGAGGTATAGAGATCGCCAGGGCGGATATGTGAGGATTTTGAAGTTGGGCTACAGAAGAGGGGACAATGCTCCTATGGCCCTGGTGGAGATGGTGGACGCTCCCGTCAAGGAAGTTTCTTCTGAGGGAGAGTAGTCCAGGTATTTGATGGACGTTTTGATCGTTGGAGGCGGCCTCGCTGGTTGTGAGGCCGCCTGGCAGGCTGCCAGGCAGGGGTGTAGGGTCGTTCTAATGGAGATGAGACCCTCTGCCACTACCCCTGCTCATAAGACCCCTTACCTGGCAGAGTTGGTCTGCTCCAATTCCCTAAAGGCCCTTTCCCTGGATACAGCTTCTGGACTTTTGAAAGAGGAAATGGGGCATTTGGGTTCCCTGCTTCTGGACGTGGCCCAGGAGTGCAGGGTCCCCGCCGGGGGGGCATTGGCTGTGGATAGGAAGCTTTTCGCCAAGCTGGTTACGGAGAGGCTAGAAGCTCATCCCCTTACCCGGTTGGTGAGGGAAGAGGTGAGAGAGGTTCCCTATCACCGTCCCCTGGTTGTGGCTACAGGTCCCCTCACCTCCCCTGCCTTCTCGCAGGCACTGGCTCGACTTCTGGGGGAGGGCTACCTCTATTTCTACGATGCCATATCCCCCATCGTATTGGGGGATTCTATCGATTACGACAGGGCCTTCTTTGCCTCCCGCTATGGGAGGGGAGAAGAGGGGGACTATCTAAATTGTCCCCTGACAGAGGAAGAGTACAACCGGTTCTACAAGGCCCTCACGGAGGCGGAGAAGGTGCCCCTTAGGGACTTTGAGGACCCCCGTTTCTTCTCTGGTTGTTTGCCCATAGAGGAAATGGCTAGGCAGGGTAGGGAGACCCTTTTGTACGGCCCCATGAAACCTGTGGGGCTCAGAGATCCAAGGACCGGCAGGAGGCCCTTTGCTGTGGTCCAGCTTCGCCGGGAAAATAAAGAGGGCACCCTATGGAACCTGGTAGGTTTTCAGACTCGCTTGAAGTGGCCAGAGCAGAGGAGGGTTTTTCGCCTCATTCCTGCCCTGGAGGAGGCAGAGTTTGCCCGTTTCGGTTCCATCCACAGGAACACGTACATCAATAGTCCCCGCCTTCTAGAACCGTCTCTGGCTTTCAAAGGGGACACGGAGCTTTTCTTTGCAGGACAGATCACAGGGGTGGAGGGATACATGGAGTCTGCTGCCTCGGGGATCCTGGCGGGCATTAATGCTGCCCGTGTGGTCCGGGGGGAAGAGCCCGTGGTGCCTCCCGCCACCACCATGCTTGGGGCCCTAGTGAGGCATATCACTTCGGCCGATGCCGAGAACTTTCAGCCCATGAACGCCAACTTTGGTCTTTTGCCGCCTCTGGATTCACCCCCTAAAAGAAGGAAGGAAAGGAAGGTGGCCTATAGCGGGAGAGCCATTAGGGATTTGGTCTTATGGATGGAGGAGGTGGGCCTTCCCCTGTCTCAAGGTAGAGTTGTGGGGGAGTGGGAGCCTGTGGTGGGAGAGAGGTGATGTATGCAGTGGTGGTTTAAGAAGAGTCCCTTCAGCAAGGTGAAACGGTCCGAGCAGAAAATTCCTAAGGGTCTATGGATTCGATGCGACAATTGCAAGGAGATGGTGTACAAGGAAGAGGTAGAGAGGAACCTCAAGGTCTGTCCTAAATGCAATTATCATTTTCGCATATCTGCCAAGGAGAGGATAGATCTCCTGGTGGACAAGGGTGCCTTTAAGGAGCTAGACAGTGGTCTGACACCCCTGGATCCTCTCAAGTTTAAGGATACCAAGAAGTACTTAGACAGGCTCAAGGAGGCCCAGAGGAAGACGGGTATGAGGGACGCCGTGGTCTGTGGCGAGGCCAAGGTAGGGGGATACCCCGTGGAGTTGGTGGTCTTTGAGTTTGCCTTCTTAGGTGGGAGCATGGGTTCCGTGGTAGGAGAAAAAATAACCCGAGCGGCCGAGAGAGCCTTAGAGAAGGGGTGGCCATTGGTCGTCATATCATGTTCCGGAGGGGCCAGGATGCAAGAGTCTATCCTGTCCCTCACGCAAATGGGGAAGACCTGTGCTGCATTAACTAGACTGAGCGAGGCTAAGGTGCCTTTTATCTCTATTCTCACGGATCCCACTACCGGGGGGGTGTCGGCTAGCTTTGCCTTGTTGGGAGACGTGGTCATCTCTGAGCCCAAAGCCCTTATAGGGTTCGCTGGCCCTCGAGTTATAGAGCAGACCATCAGGCAGCAGTTGCCTCCTGGTTTTCAAAGGGCGGAGTTCCTCATGGACCACGGTTTTGTGGACATGGTGGTTGCCAGGAAGGATCTGAAGCTCACTTTGGTGAAGATTCTCTCCCTCTTCGGGAGAAAAGGAGAGGCTGATGGGTTTCGTTAGAAGGGATGGACGTCTTCCTGATAAAATGAGAAAGGTGAGACTGGTAAGGGGCTATATAAAACATGCCGAGGGCTCGGCACTCATAGAGGTGGGGGACACCAGGGTGCTCTGTACCGCTTCGGTGGAAGAAAAGGTGCCCCCTTTCTTGAAGGGTACGGGGCAGGGTTGGATCACCGCTGAGTACTCTATGTTGCCCCGCTCTACCCATACCAGAACTATAAGAGAGGTGACCAAAGGGAGGCCTTCTGGCAGGAGCCTGGAAATCCAGAGGCTCATTGGTAGAAGCCTCAGGGCGGTGGTGGATTTGAGGATCTTGGGGGAAAGGACCATATGGATAGACTGCGATGTGATCCAGGCCGATGGAGGGACTAGGACAGCGTCTATTACCGGTGCTTTTGTGGCTCTTTACGACGCCCTGGAGTACCTCAAGAAGACCGGGGTTATGAGGGAGAATCCCGTGAAGGATTATTTGGCTGCTGTGAGTGTAGGCATTTACAGGGGCGTACCCATTCTGGATCTCACTTACCAGGAGGATTCTGAGGCGGAGGTGGATATGAATCTGGTGATGACGGGTAAGGGTGAGTTTGTGGAGATCCAGGGCACGGCGGAACAAGCCACCTTTAGCAAAGAGAAGCTGGAGAAGATGTTGGTCCTTGGGGAAAAGGGAATCAAAGAGTTGGTAGAGTTCCAAAGGCGGATTGTGGGAGAGATATGAATAAGCTGGTGTTAGATCTAGATTTTCGAGATGAGGGAGCTTGGAGGACCTTCTTTGGCCAGAGGGAAGAGAATCTGAGGCTTATAGAAGAGACCTTTGGCGTGAAAGTCCAGGCTCGGGGTGGTAGGGTGCAGGTGGAAGGAGCTCCTGAGTCACTGAACAAAGTGGAGATCCTGTTGCGTCAGCTGTTGAGCCTCATCAACGATGGATATGATTTGAGAAAGAAAGACCTGGAGTTTACTATAAGGATGGTGATGAACCGTCAGGGGGAGAGGGTGAGAGAGGTTTTTTCCCAGGGAATCTACATACCGTCTAAGAAAAAGCTTATTACGCCCAAAAGCTTGCAGCAGAAGGTCTATGTGGATGCTATAAAGAACTACGATATTGTCTTTGCTATAGGGCCTGCCGGAACTGGGAAAACCTATCTGGCCATGGCTATGGCCGTTTCTTGCCTTTTGAGGAGGGGGGTGGAGCGTATTATTCTCACCCGTCCCGCTGTGGAGGCTGGGGAGAAGCTGGGTTTCTTGCCTGGGGACATCCTAGAGAAGGTAAATCCTTATCTGAGGCCCCTTTATGATGCCCTCTATGACATGGTGGACTGGAGTAAAGCCGAGAATTTCCTAGAGAAGGGCATCATAGAGGTGGCGCCGTTGGCCTTTATGAGGGGGAGGACCTTGAACAACTCTTTCGTCATTTTGGATGAGGCCCAGAATACCACCTCGGAGCAGATGAAGATGTTTCTTACCCGTTTGGGTTTCAACTCCAAGGCTGTAATCACGGGGGATGTGACCCAAATAGATCTTCCCAGAGACAGGGTTTCCGGTTTGATAGAAGCTGAGGAGATTCTCAAGGATGTGGAGGGTATCAGGTTTATCCATTTCACTGAGAAGGATGTGGTTAGACATCCCCTGGTACAGTCCATAATAAAAGCTTATGAAGAATACGAAAGGTACTGTAAAGCAGAACGGGAAAGGAAAGCCCTGGAACCTGCTGGGTAGTGGGGGGACCTTTCCATCGGGTCTGGATCTCTTCTTCTTTCTCCTTGTCTCCCTGGTGGTGGCCCTGCTGGTTTTGCCTTGGCCTCCTGGAGGAAGGTTTC
The DNA here is from genome assembly GCA_024274915.1 of Thermodesulfobacteriota bacterium. Classification (GTDB taxonomy): domain Bacteria; phylum Thermosulfidibacterota; class Thermosulfidibacteria; order Thermosulfidibacterales; family B14-G1; genus B14-G1. The sequence continues at coordinate 4,749 of JAJSAC010000065.1, read as the reverse complement.
ACTACAGGGTGGGTGAGACGGCCAAGGAGGATGTAAGGGCTCCTATAGATCTGACGATAGAGGACAAAAGTACTACAGAGGCTTTGGTGAGGAAGGCCAAGGCCTCTGTGAAGCCCGTCTTTGACCTAGATACCAAGTGGGTTTCCCAGGTCTCGGACAAGATTTCTACCCTTTTTTCAGAGCTGCGCCTCTCTTACGATGAAAACAACGTGGACATAGATCTCAAGTATTTCAGGAACGTTCTAGGAGTTGATCTTTCCAAAAGTGTGGTGAGGACCTTTAGACGTTACAGGTATGCGCCGTGGGTGGAGGATGCCATCACCACCCTCATCTTCCGGTTGGGGGAGTACTGGATCTTATCTCCCAAGCCCCCTGTGGATTTTTATGTTTTGAGGCGGGGGTTCGTAGTTAGGGATCTTTCCCTCTCCAAAGAGTTTGAGAGTCGAAGTGTGGAGAGGATCTACCTTCCTTCCGAAGTGGGGGGTCTCATAAAACGCCTGGTGTTGGAGAAGCTTCCTTACCGGATGACTTCTCTCAGGAGGGCCGTGATAATCCTTCTTTCAAAGATTGCCAGACCCAATTTCTTTTACAATCCGAAACTTACTCAGGAGAGGATAGAAAAGGCCCAGGAGCGGGTAAAGCCCACCTTCATCAGTGTGAGAAAGGGGGAAGTGATTGTGCGGAAGGGGGAGAGAATCACCCCCCGCATTGCCCTGGAGCTGGAGGCGGTTCGGGCTAAACTGGAGAGGAATCCTTTTGTAGTATTTTTAGGTTACTTCTTGAGCGTCTTGGTGGCTCTCTACGTGGCCACCCTGTGTTGGTTCAGGGTTTACAAAGGCAGGGCAGAGCCTTCCATTTCCTATCGTATCTTTCTTTTTGCCTTGGTTTCTTTCTTAGCTCTTACTAGGTTTGGTTCGGTGGTGGGGGAGAGGCTTCCCCTGTTCCTTCCGTGGTTGAAGGGGATGGATAGCCTTCAACTCCTTCCTGTTGCCTTTCCAGGGGTGTTTGTGGCCTTTCTCTTCCATTTCTTGCCCGCCTTGATCATGACCATCGTGGCGGTGGCCTGTGTTGCCCTTATGCCGGGGGGGACCTCCTTCCTTCTGTTGTCTCTCCTCCTGGCATCGGTGGCGGGGGCCTACACCATTAGGAAAGGCAAAGGGGAGAAGGCCGTCATCTTGGGCATTACGGCGGCGGCCATGGTTTGCTTTGTCTTGGAAGTTGCCCGGTTGCTTTTTAGGGGAGCCATGGTGGACACGACTTTCTGGGTTAACTTGGCTTTGGTCCCCTTATCAGCCCTTTTCTCTCTCCTTCTGGTTCTGGCGGCGGCGCCTTTGACGGAGTTGGCTTTTGGTGTGGTCACTGATATCAAGCTCCTCTCCCTCATCAATCTTGAGCATCCCCTTATGAAAGAGCTTTTGGAGAGGGCCCCAGGCACTTACAACCATTCGGTGAACGTGGCCACCCTTTCGGAGGCAGCGGCCCAGGCGGTGGATGCCAATCCCCTTCTGGCCAAGGCAGGGGCTTACTATCACGATATAGGGAAGTTGAGAAATCCTGAGTATTTCATAGAGAACACGGAGGGGAGGAGTCGCCATGATAAGCTTTCCCCTTCTATGAGTCGTCTCGTTCTTATCTCCCACGTCAAGGATGGGGTGGAACTGGCCAAAGAATACAAGTTGCCTAGGGCCATCAAGGACATCATCCAGCAGCATCATGGCACCAGCCTCATCTATTACTTTTACCATAAGGCCAAGGAGTCCTGTAAAGATACAGAAGTGGATGAAGAAGACTATCGGTATCCTGGACCTAAGCCCAGAACTAAGGAGGCGGCCATAGTGATGATGGCGGATTCGGTGGAAGCTGCCACAAAAACCCTAGAGGATCCTTCTCCTTCAAGAATCAGAAACCTGGTGAGGGAGATCGTGACTAGCATCTTTTTGGATGGCCAGTTGGAGGAGTGTGAACTCACCCTTAGGGATATCTACAGGATCATGGAGGTCTTCAGTAAAATTTTGATAGGCATATACCACAAACGTGTGGAGTACCCTGGCAGGGAGAAGAAGAATGGGAGTCGTCTTTCTGGATCAGCAAAACATTAAGGTGCCCAAAAGGGCTTTGGCCAAAGTGGCCAGGGAGGCCTTGAGTTACATGGGTAGAGATCCAAAGAGACACTCCCTCACCGTTGTTCTGGTGGATAATGGGGCAATAAGAGCCTATAACCAGCGTTTCAGGGGGGAAGATGCCTCCACCGATGTCCTGGCTTTTCCTGGCGATGGGGATTACCTGGGAGATGTGATCATCTCTGTTGAGAGGGCCAAAGAGCAAGCGCCCAGTTTTGGCTTCACTTTGGAGAAGGAACTGGCATTATTAGTGATCCACGGTGTGCTGCACCTTCTGGGTTACAGGGATTATGCTCCTGAGGAGGCCCAGGAAATGGAGGGACTTCAAAGGGATATCCTTCGAGAGGTAGAAGAGAAGGGTTTCCTCTGATAGACCCTGTCCTTTACCTTCCTTGAGTTTTGTGCCTTGTGGGGGAAAATTTTTTTGCACGCTTTCCCGATAAATTTCGTCTATTGAAAGTAGAGTCATGAAAACAGACGGTGAGCTCATATCCGGGTTTCTAAGTGGGTCCGTTCAGGACTTTGAAGAATTGGTGAGGAGGTACGAGAGGGAGGTGTATTACACGGCTCTACATGTAGTGGGAAGCAGGGAGGAGGCTAGGGACATTACCCAAGAGGCTTTTTTCCGTGTCCTCAAAGGACTGAAGGAGCTTAATGACCGTGAGCGGTTCCGGTCCTGGTTGCTGAGTATCACTGTGAATCTGGCCAGGGACACCTTGCGCAGGGAATCTCTCAGGGGCCGAGGTGATTGCCTGGGCCATGAGGTTCTTGGTGGGTGTTCTGATGAGGCTTTCCAGAAGCTTTCATGCCTCCAGGAACGGGAGGAGTTGCTTAAACTCTTGGCCCTCCTTCCTTCCAGGCAGAGGTTGGCTGTGGTCTTGAGGGTCTACAATGAGCTTCCCTTCAAGGAGGTGGCTCGCGTCATGGGTTGCGAGGTGGCCACAGCCAGGAGTCTCTTCTGGGCTGGGATAAAAGAGATGAGGAAACGGATGGGGAAGAAGGATGGAGTGTAAGGACTTTTTGAGGAGTTGGGAGAGGAATGGGAAGCCGTCTTTCAGGGAAAGGCTGGTTTCTCTCCTCCACCGGATGAAGTGCAAGGAGTGTCGTGAGGCCCACTCCTTCATGGTGAAGCTCTCTAGGGCTTTGAAAGAAGAGGGAAGGTCAGATGAAACCTTTTTCCGGGAGATGAGAGGGAGGTTGGTAGAGGAAGGCAGAGGGGCAGGAATTCTGGTTTCGGAGCCTCTCCCCTCCAGGCCATTTTTTGCTTTTCCCAGGCTCCTTGTTCCCTTGGGTGGGGCCCTTTTGGCGCTGGTTCTGGTGTTTTTCCTTTTACGCTTTCCAAGCCATAGGACCGGGGTTTCCTCCGATTATGGGGTCTATTCCTGGGACGGGATGGTTCTCGTTTCCCAGCTGAATGGGGATGAGTTGAAGGCGTTTGAGGAGGAGTTGGAGGGGGCTTTTGGGAACCACCCTTCTCTGGTCTATTCCCTTTCCATTACGCCTTGGGCAGAGGTGATGGACCAAGCGTTTGCCAATTCCCGCTTTTTACCCTCCCTTTTCATGGAGGAGAGGAGTGGAAGGATGTCGGAAAAAATGGAGGAGGTGTAACTATGGGAGGAGCTTTGAGAAAGACGACGCTGGTGTTTGTGGTGCTGGCCCTTGTGTCCCCGTGGGCTTTGGTAAGGGCTGCAGAAAACGTGGACAGGGAGACCCGTATCGCGGAGAAGCTTGAGGCTCTGAGAAACTGGAAGCTCATGGATGTATTGGATCTTTCCCAGGATAGGGCCCAGAGGGTCTTCATGATACTGAGGCCTTTCGACAAGAGGAGGGAGACCCTCCTCAAGGAGAGGCGCCAGGTGAGGCGGAGCCTGGCTGCTGCCGTCCGGGGAAAGGCCGTCAAGGGCGATTTGAAGAGCCTGGCTAGGAGATACCTGGCCATAGGCACCGATCTGGCCAAACTCCGGGAGAGGGAGCTTGGGGCCCTGGAAAAGGAGCTCACCCCCGCGGAGGAGGCCAAATACCTCCTCTTCATGGACCGCTTCCACATGCAGATTGTCAGAATGCTCACCAGGGGCCGAGAAGGCTTCGAGCCCAAGCCTGTGCTGAAGCCACGGAGAGGCGAGGCAGGAAAGTGAAACACGGAAAGGCGCCGGGGAAAAGCCCTGGCGCCTTTTCTAGGACCTCCTGCGAATTGAAAGGTTCAAATGAAGCGGTTCAAAATACAGAAATTCTCACCTCGCCGAGCTAATGTCAGGTAAGACTTCTGCAGATGATGACAACGTCATATTGTTTGGTGACCCGATTACGTCAGTTCTGGAAAAGCCATTACTTTCGATAAAGCCCTTGCAGAAAGGCTATCTTTAGAAATCAAATTCCCAAAAGAGAAGGCGGAAACGCAAGCTATTGGGTCAGTGACAGAGACTAGGAGAAGATTAGAAAATACAGATGTAGATGTCTTTTTGGACGCTATTGGCTCATCCGGAAATAAACTCGTGAGCGTCCAGACAATTCTTTCTACCGATTAAGTAACAGGGGTTATTGAGAAAGATATAGAGGGCTTTATCGGGAGAAAACCAAGTCCAATCGGGAATTCTCTGACATTAAAAAGGAGGCAGCTTAACACTCCAGT
>JAJSAC010000064.1 GCA_024274915.1 Thermodesulfobacteriota bacterium | reverse complement strand
GGCATAGCACCAGGTCTTTCCAGCCATTTGCCTATCACTCCCCCTTCCTCCAAGGCCCTAATCTCCCCGTCGGTGAGACCCAAGACACCTTTCAAAACCAGCTCGTTGTGGAACCCCACAGGCCTTGGAAACCACTTCATCCTGGAAGGGGTCTTCTCCATCTTGGGCACGGGACCATAGTCCACCACCTCACCGTAAAGAGGATCGTCCAAGCTCCAGATGGCCCGCCTTTCCCTTAGTCGGCGAGAGTTATACTGATGGCCGGCATCCATCACCACAGAGGCAGAAAAGCCCCGGGAAGCCGCCTCCTTCTCCACCTCTTCCCAAGAAAGGCCCGCCAATTTCTCCTCCAGCCGCCTTTGGGCCATGGAAGGCTCCACCTTCTCGTCCAGCTGCAACCACTCATAAAGGGCTCTTTTACCCTCCCGGGTGGTGTAACCCACAGCCACCAGACCATTCTGACAAGGGTAGATACCTGAGGGAGGAAAGAGGGGATCTCGGTTTCCCTCCCTCTGCCTCTCCTCCCCAGTGAGGGAGACAAAGGCCCAGGTCCAGTCCATAGTCCTTATGAGGGACTCAGCCTGAGAGACGTCTATGAACTGTCCTTGCCCGAAGCGCTCCCGGTAATTGAGGGCAGCCATAATGGCCATGGCCGAGAGGAGGGCCCCCGTGTAATCCCCTATCCAGACACCCAGCTTAAGGGGCAGTCTATCAGGAAAACCCGTGATGGAAGATAAACCGCTCATGGCCTGGGCCGTGGCATCGTAAGAGGGGATACCCACCGAAAACTTTCCCCATTGGCCGAAGCCTGTGTTGGCAGCATAAATGATGCGAGGATTCCTCTCCCTGACCTGGAGATACCCCAGACCCCACCTGTCCATGGTACCCGGTCTCACGTTCTCCAGAATGACGTCGCTCTTCTCTGCCAGTCTCAAGAACAGCTCCCTTCCCTCCTCTTTTCGAACATCCATTGCTACGTGGTACTTGTTGTGGTTCTGGGACGGAAATGCGGGGGAAAGGTTTTGCCAATAATCCCCGTCGGGGGCCACGTACCTCATGAGGTCCCCCATGCCGGGAAGCTCCACCTTGATGACCACAGCCCCCAATTCACCAAGAAAATCAGTGGTGGCAGGCCCAAAGATGCGGGTGGCCAGCTCCAGAACCCTCACCCCTTCCAGGGCTTCGGGTTTACTGTAAAGCTCCATATACACCACCTCCTCCTCTCACTTCACCAGAGTGGAAGGCAACCAGAGGACCGTTTGGGGAAAGAGGGTGCAGATGACCAGGCCTATGATCATGAGTACGACAAAGGGAACGATCCCCTTATAAATGTCCTCAATGGTCACCTCAGGGGGAGCCACCCCCTTCAGGTAGAAGAGGGCATAGCCAAAGGGCGGAGTGAGAAAGGAAGCCTGAAGGTTGACGGCGATCATCATGACAAACCAAAGCTTGTTGAAACCAAACTCCTTGGCAATGGGCAGGAAGAGGGGGAAGCAGATGAGAACGATACCGATCCAATCTATGAACATGCCTAAAATTAGCACCATGAGCATCATGACGGCATAAGTACCCCACTTGCCTAGGCCCATGCCCAGAAGAAAGCTGGTGACCACATCACCGCCCCCTATACCCAAAAAGACCCCCGTGAAACAGGAAGCGCCACACAAAAGAATGATGACCATGGAGGTGATCTTGGCTGTGGCCAAGACGGACTCGTAAAGCCCCCTCCAGGTAAACCTCCTGTAGGCCAGCACCATGAGAAAAGCCAGAAAAGCACCCACGCCAGAGGCCTCAGTGGGAGTGGCTATGCCCGTAAAGATGGACCCCAGGACTCCCAGGATGAGGAGCATAGGAGGCACCAGGGATCTGAGGCAACGCAGAAGGATCTCTTGGGTGGAGTACTGGGCCTGTTCTTCTTCCGACAGGGCAGGGCCCCAATCGGGTCTGAGCCAGCAGACAACCCCTACATATATCATGTAGAGAGTAGAGAGGATGAGACCGGGAACGACAGCGGCAGCGAAAAGCTTACCTACGGAGAGGGTGGCCTCGCTCCCCATAACCACCAGCATGATACTGGGGGGAATGAGGATCCCCAGAGTGCCCCCGGCGGCTATGCATCCCGTGGCCAGCTGCTTGTTGTAACCGTACTTGAGCATGATGGGCAAGGCCAGAAGTCCCATGGCCACCACCGAGGCCCCTATAATGCCGGTACAGGCGGCAAAGATGGTGGACACAATAACCACGGTAAGGGCTATGCCTCCCCTGATTGAACCCATGAGATACCGGAGAGAGTCGAAGAGCTCCTCGGCCACCCCTGAACGGTCCAAGAGCTGGGCCATAAAGATGAAGAGGGGCACGGCGATAAGGACGTAATTGTCCATGATGCCGTAAATGCGGTTCATGAACATGTAGAATACAGAAGGTCCCCAACCGATAAGACCAAAGATGACAGCCAAACCACCCAGGACAAAAGCCAGGGGATGTCCCAAAAAAAGGCCCACTATGAGGCCCACGAACATGAGGATGGTGATGGCTTCAGGACTCATGACGTCCCCCCGTCACCACCAGGATACGCTTTAGAAATTCAGACACCCCCTGGATGATGAGTAGGGCACCCGCCATGGGAATCACCGTTTTGATGGGATAGAGGGGCGGGGCAAAGACGCTCCAACTTCTCTCCTTTATGATCCAAGAGGCCTTGGCAAAGAGGAACCCCTGCCAAAGAATAATAATACAAAATGGGAAAAAAAAGAGAATATAACCCAGAATATCCAGCAGAGCCTGGCCCCTTTTACCCAGTCTCTTGGCAAAGATGTCCACTGCCACGTGACCACCGTGGAGGAGGGTATAGGCAGCCACAATCATGAAGTGAAACCCGTAGAGCTGCTTGGTCACCTCAAAGTTCCAAATGGTGGGTCGATGGAAAAACCTCCTGAGGATCACCTCTAAAACCACAAGGAGGGTAATAGGCACTATTGTCCAGCTAAAGATCCTACCTGTCCACTCGCTTATAGCGTCCAGAGCTTTTATGAACCTCTCCATGAAACCCTCCAGAAAAAAGGGGGCTCCAACATTGATTTGGAGCCCCTAGAGTCTTAACAGTTCTACTTCGCCTTCAACTGATTGAGATCGGGGAGGGACTTGGGATTCCTTCCGTAGGTGAAGGGGGTGGAGATGGACCGCCATCGGGCAATATCTTTCAAAAACTTAACCTGGGAGTAAGCGATCTCCGCAAAGAGGGGATTGTTTTTGGCCTCCTCCACCATGTACTTGTTGGCCAATCGCTGGATCCTGTCCAAGGCCTTGTCGTCCAGCCTGGTTATTTTGGTTCCTTTGGCCAGGAATTTCTTCACGGCGTCGATATTGCCATACTCAAAATGGGTGAAGCTCCAGATAAAATTGGCCATGGCCGCTGTCTTCACCACCGTTTTGAGGTTCTCGGGCAGTTTGTCCCAGGCCTTTTTGTTGATCATAACTCCCAAGACAGAAGCGGGCTGATGCCACCCAGGGGTGACCCAGTACTCCGTCACCTCGGCAAAACCCATACCCCAGTCGATGCTGGGGGAGCAGAACTCGGCAGCGTCGATGGTGCCTTTTTCCAAGGCCTGGTAGATTTCACCTCCCGCCAGCATCACCTGGGCCGCTCCCAGGTCTCTCAGGATCTTTCCCTGGGTCCTGCCAGACATCCTGATCTTCAAACCTTTGAAGTCCGCCAGGGTTCTGATGGGCTTGTGCCCCCTCACCCCCGACTCCATGGGTGTAACCGCGTGGGGGAAGTAGACCATGCCGTACTTACCATAGACCTTGTTGTAGAGTTCCAGTCCACCTCCCTGATAGATCCACACGGCGTAATCAATTGGGGTCAGGCCCATGGGATATGACCCCAGTAAATCAAAGGCGGTATTCTTCCCTGCCCAGTAGTTGGGCCAATCACCGCCCGCCTGGAGAGTGCCCCTGGCCACAGCATCAAAGAGCTCGAAAGCGGGAACTAACTCGCCGGCAGAGTATAACTTTATCTTGAGCTTCCCCCCGCTCAGCTCGTTCACCAGCTTGGCAAAGTGTCGATCAGCATCAATAAGGGCAATTGAAGGAGTCCAAGTGGTCCCCATTCTCCACATATAGGTCCTGGCCTTGAGGGTAGTGGTCATGAAGACCACCATCACCAAAGCCGCCACAAAAACCAACCAACGCCTCTTCATGGTACACCTCCGATGAATAATATCGTTCTATAAATTCCATATAAAGAGTATAAAATAGAAGGGGCATTGTCAACACCCTCCTTATAAGACGGCTTGAATAAAGAGAATATCTTGTATTGAAATGCCTACGGGATTAGATAAACGATGTTATTATTTTTTAAAATGTAGCGATACCGCTACATTTTAACCGATGGAAAGGATTGTTCTCCCAAGAGGAGGAAACGATGCAAAACTACCAACTATTGCAAACCCAACTGCTTCAACTTCCTGTGGAGGGTGGTTCGATGAATACCCAACTTCCTTGCAGCCTCAGAAACGTTCCTGTTGCATCGGTAGAGGGTTTCAAGAATGATTCTCTTCTCGATATCTTCCCTCATTAGATGGAGGCTCTCTCTTTTGGGATCCTGGTGGGATCCTTCCAAGATCTTGGGAGGAAGGTGATCAGTGAGAATGTATCTTCCATCAGACAAGGAGAAGGCATATTTAACAGCACTTCTCAATTCAATGATGTTACCTGGCCAGGGATAATTCACAAACATCTCCATGGCCTGGGAGGTGAAAACCCTCCTCCCTTTTCCGCTCTTAAAAGAAACCTCGCTCAGGAAGTAGTCAGCCAACAGGGGGATATCTTCCCTCCTATCCCGGAGGGGAGGAAGATGAATCAAGACTTCGCTAATGAAATAAAAGAGCTCCGGCCTCAACTTCCCCTGGGCCACAAGGTCTTCTGGTTCCTCTACAGAAGTGGCTATAACCCGAAGCCCCCTGTCCTCTCCCTCACCATTTGGAGCCCCTTCCTTTAGGGCTTCCAGGAAACCCATCTGGGAAGCCCCGTCTAGCTCATCTATGTGCTTCAAGAAGATAGTCCCACCGGAAGCCAACACAAGCTGGGATCTAATCTCCTCCCCGTTAATGCCCTCGGCACAGTTCACCGTCACTATGGGAAAACGGTTTCCCCTTCCATTGGCATGGATGGCGTGAGCGAAGAGACCCCTGCCCGTCCCGGGTTCCCCAACGATGAGAACGTTTAGGTCGTTCTTGGCCGCCTTCCTGGCCATCTGAAGGGCCCTCCTGAACTTCCCCGAAACGCCTATAAGATTTTCGAACCTGTACTTTTCCAACCTCAATCTGGAGAGTTCCTTCTGATAATCTTTCAACCTGTCCTCCAGGAGCTTCACCCTCGCCAGGATGTGCTCCATTTCCGTCACATCCTTGAAAATCATCTTCCCAAAAGCCCCCACCACTTCCCCGTCCCGATAAATGGGGATACGGGAACAGACTATTTTATGGCTGCCTATCTTCTGCACGTCGTAATACTCCGGAATCCCCGACTGGGCCACTATATGCATGCGGGTGTTTTCTATTACCTCGGTAACGTGTTTCCCCACGATCTCTTTGCTGGAAGAGTAACCCAAAAATCTGGCGTACCTTTCGCTTATCATGGTGATGAAACCTTCCCTGTCCACCAGCACCGCCCCCTCAAAAGCGTGCTCCACAATGGTGCTCAAGATATTCATCATAACCCTGGTATCATGAAGCTCGCTGGCCATCTTGCAGAGCTCAGTAACGTCCTGGAAAACGGCCACCGCTCCCACCGTCTCTCCTTCTTCCAGAACAGGGGTCATACCCACCATAAAGGTGGAATATCCCACCTTTATTCTGGAGCTGAGCTTGGATTCCCCCTTCTCCAGCACATCCTGAAGGCCAGCGAAGGGCTCAAGGACACCTATGGACCTGCCCAGAACCCTCTCCCTTCTGATGCCTAGCATCTCCTCGGCAGCCCTGTTGAAGATGACCACCCGCCCGAAAGAGTCGATGGCCACCACCCCGCTAGAGCAAGCCTCCAGAACACCCGCCATAAAAGCTTCTCTAACCACCCTCTCCCCCCTTAAAGGAATAATACGTCAGAGCTCCCTTCCATAACAAGGAGCAATCATAAGATCTAACAATCATAAGATCTAACATTTGCCCCTCAAATCCTCGGGATGACCTTTGGGAAAGACCTCCCTCTTCAAAATCCAACCCTGCCACCCGGTGTAGAAACAAAACAGAGACGGCACCCCGGAGACGGTCTTCACCTCTTCTACCCACAAGATCTTCATTTACAGGGGATTGGACAAGCTCTGGAACTCCTAGAAAAACGTCCTGGGAGACTTGCCCCTCCTTCCTAAGGTGACATGCCTTCACCACGGGGTAGAAATTAATCCTCTCTTCCCACTTTCTTAATATTCCATGGAGTATCTTTAAGCCATGAATAAAAAGCTAAAGGAGGTAACTGAATGGTAAGGATCATCCACGCATCGGACTTCCACTTCTCGGGACCCTACTTCCAGGAGGACCTCTGGAAGAAATTCTCTCAACACGTCAAGGAGCTCAAACCCGACATCCTGGTAATCACCGGGGACATCACTGACGACGGGTACCCCCACGAGTATGCCCTGGTTATGGACTACCTCTCCTCCCTGGGAGTGGAGACCCTGGTGGTTCCGGGAAACCACGACGCCAGGAACGTGGGATACTAGGTCTTCGAAGAGTACCTCGGACCCCGATGGAAGGTGTGGCAAAAAGAAGAGGTGGTCATCCTAGGGGGAGACTCCAGCGAGCCCGACCTAGACGATGGCCGCATCGGCAGAGAGAACTACGGAATCATGATAGACACCTTCACCCAGCACAAGGACAGGTTCAAGATCTTCACCCTCCACCACCATCTTCTTCCCATCCCGGGCACAGGCAGGGAGAGAAACATCCCCGTGGACTCGGGAGACGTCCTCAAGATCCTGACAGAGCGCGAGGTGAACCTGGTCCTTTCGGGACACAAACACGTGCCCTGGATATGGCGCCTGGAGAACACCCTCTTTATCAGCGCCGGCACAACAACCACCACCAGGGTGAAGGGGAGGATGGGCCCCTCCTTCATGTTTCTGGAAGTGGGAGACAGAGGCTCCTTATTCACCGTGGAGAAGGTGGAACTGGAGAAGGACTACTCCCATCTCTCCACCCCCCACATAGGCAAAAACTGCACTTTTAAGGAGGTCTCACTATGAACAACTGGAAGAGGTTCGTCACCGTATCCCTGCTTGTCCTAGCCCTTATCTTTCCCTTGGGAAGGGGAAAAGCCCATGCCAGAAAGGGAGTCACCCTTCTGGGAGCCGGAGCCACCTTTCCCTATCCCCTCTACTCCAAGTGGTTCCATGTCTATAACCAGATCACGGGAGTGAAGGTGAACTATCAGGCCATTGGCTCTGGCGGTGGCATCAGACAGCTGATGAACCGGACCGTGGACTTCGGAGGCACCGACGCCTTCATGTCCGACGAAGAGCTTGCCCAGGCCCCCGCCAAGATCCTACATATCCCCACTACCCTGGGAGCCGTGGTGGTGACCTACAACCTGCCGGGCAATCCTCAGCTGCGCTTCACTCCCCAGGTCCTGGCATCCATCTTCATGGGAGAGATCACCCGGTGGAACGATCCCCGGCTCGTCAGTACCAACCCATACATACGGCTACCCAACATGAAGATCATCGTAGTCCACAGGTCCGACGGATCGGGCACCACCAACATCTTCACCGACTATCTATCCAAGGTGAGTGAAGAATGGGCCCAAAAGGTGGGCAGAGGCAAAAGCGTGAAATGGCCCGTAGGCTTGGGGGGTAAAGGCAACTCCGGCGTGGCTGGACTCATCAAACAGATCCCTGGAAGCATCGGCTATGTGGAGCTGGCCTACGCCAAACAAAACCACCTTCCCTCCTCCACCGTCCAGAATAAGGCCGGAAACTTCATTGAACCCTCCTTGAAATCCATCTCCCTAGCGGCCAATATACCCCTTCCCCCGGACACCAGGGTATCCCTCACCAACACGGAATCCCCTCAAGGCTATCCCATCAGCGGGTTCACCTGGATCATCCTCTACCAGGAACAGAACTACTCCGGGCGGAGTAGGACCCGGACCAAGGCCCTGGTAGACCTCCTGTGGTGGTGCATCCACAATGCCCAGAAGTACAATGAAGCCCTCCTCTACGGAAGGTTGCCCAAAGCAGCCGTAGAAAGGGGAGAGACCATCCTCAAGTCTGTAGCATACAAGGGATCACCCCTATTGAAGTAGAATCATCCCATTACAAACACCACCTCTCCCAGGAAGCGACTCCCTTAGGGGCCGTTCCCTTTTTAAACAAACCTTAACCAATCCTTAATAATTCATGCCCTTATATAACCAGGAAAGGGAGGAAAGAGAATTGGAGAGTGCAAAGACGGACAAAATTTTCGAAATCCTCACCCGATCCTTGGGATCCTTGGTCTTGGCCACAGCAATGGGGGGATTTATCACTCTCACTATCCTCTCCTGGCCCTCCATCAAGGCCTTCGGTCCCTCTTTCCTGTGGAGCACCCGGTGGGATCCCGTCCAGGGCCAATTCGGGGCCCTGCCCTTCATAGTAGGAACCCTGGCCACATCCTTCCTAGCCCTCTTCATCTCCACGCCTTTCTCCCTGGGCACCTCTCTCTTCCTGGCCGAATACTCCCCTCCCAAAATAGGCAATGCGGTAGCCTTTCTAGTAGAACTCCTAGCCGCCATCCCTTCCGTCATCTACGGCCTGTGGGGGATATTTTTTCTTGTTCCCCTGGTTAGAAAGATGGAAATGGCGTTTAACCTTCCCCCCTATGGGGTGGGAGGCTTCACTGCTTCTCTCATCTTGGCCATCATGATCCTCCCCTACGCCACATCCGTCATCCGGGAGGTCATCTCCCTGGTACCCCAAGAGCTGAGAGAGGGGGCCTACGCCCTGGGAGCCACCCGATGGGAAGTGATGAGGTACGTGGTACTGCCCTACGCCCGCTCAGGGATCTTAGCCGGCACAGTCTTGGCCCTGGGCAGGGCCCTGGGAGAGACCATGGCCATCACCATGGTCATCGGAAACCGAAACGAACTGCTGCGCAGCATCTTCGAACCCACCAATACCATGGCCAGCGTCATAGCCAACGAGTTCACCGAAGCCACCTCTAGTGTCTATCTCTCTTCCCTGGTGGAAATAGGTTTAGTCCTCTTTGTTATCACCCTGGTGGTCAACATCCTGGCCCGCATGGTTACGGAGAGACTCAAAATGGAAAAGGGAGAGTAGGAAATGAAAGAGCAAGGCATAGCCCTTCGCTTATGGAAAGACAGGGTGGCCTCCCTAGTCATATTTGCCCTGGCCCTCATTCCCCTCATCCCTCTCTTTCTCATCCTCTTCCAACTCTTCTCCAAAGGAGCCTCCTCCCTTAGCCTCCACTTCCTCACGTCCCTGCCCAGGCCACCAGGAGAGGCAGGAGGAGGAGTAGTAAACGCGATCCTGGGATCCATCCTGTTGGTGGCCATGGCCTCCATCCTGGCCGTTCCCACAGGGGTTCTGGCGGGCATTTACCTCTCGGAGTTCTACGACAGGCTTCTTCCCAACATGGTGAGAACGGCCGCCGATCTCCTTCAGGGCACCCCATCCATTGTGATAGGCATCATGGCCTGCGCATGGGTGGTAAGACCCCTCCACCACTTTTCGGCCCTGGCCGGGAGTGCAGCCCTGGCCATTATCATGCTCCCTGTCATAGTCAGGACCACAGAGGAGGTCCTCGTCTTGGTACCCAAGGAGATTAGGGAGGGGGCCCTGGCCCTGGGAGTTCCCCGCTGGAGGATGATCCTCCAAGTAGTGCTGCCCACAGGACTGGTGGGGGTGGCCACAGGGATACTCCTTTCCATGGCCCGGGTGGCGGGAGAGACAGCCCCCCTCCTCTTTACAGCCTTCGGAAACCCCTTCCTCTCCTGGAAGCCCACAGAACCCATAGATGCTCTTCCTCTGGTCATCTTCAACTACGCCACCAGCCCCTACGCCGATTGGTGGCGCCAGGCCTGGGCCGCCTCCCTGGTCCTCATCCTTCTCGTCCTCTTTCTCAACACTACAGCGCGCCTTGCCGCCAGGAAAATGGGGGGGAGATAGGGAGAAGATGAAAGAAGCGCCCATGGAAGAGATTTTGAAGACCCAAGACCTCAAGGCATACTTTGAAGAACTGGAGATCTTAAAAGGTATCAACCTCTCCATTCCCAAAAACAGGGTGACAGCCATCATGGGTCCCTCAGGATGCGGCAAGACCACCCTCCTCAGGTGCTTCAATAGGATGCACGAAGAAACCCCAGGAGCTCACACTAAAGGAAAGATCTTTTTGGAGGGGAAAGACATCCTCTCCATGAACCCTATCTTAGTGAGGAAGATGGTGGGCATGGTCTTCCAGAAACCCAACCCCTTTCCCACCATGAGTATCTATGAGAATGTTTTGGCAGGATACCGCCTCAACGGAATCAAATTAAGAAAGGAAGAGGCCCAGGGTATCGTTGAAGAATCCCTGAAAAAAGCTGTCCTATGGGACGAGGTAAAAGACTTCCTACACCGCAGGGGCACCTTCCTCTCGGGAGGGCAGCAGCAGCGCCTGTGTATTGCCCGGGCCCTGGCCGTGAATCCCAAACTCCTCCTCATGGACGAGCCCACATCGGCCCTGGATCCAAAGGCCACCCGGAGGGTGGAGGAACTCGTTACAGAGTTGAAAGAGGCCGTCACCATCGTTATAGTTACCCACAATACCTCCCAGGCTGGAAGGGTGGCGGACTACACAGCTTTTTTATACCTCGGAGAACTCATCGAATTTGGACCCACGGAAGAGCTCTTCACCGCTCCCAAAGACCCCAGGACAGAGGAGTACCTGACGGGGAAATTTGGATAAAAAGGGGAAAACATGCTGGAACAAAGCCTAACAGAACTTCAGAACAAAATGAGAAAAGCCGCTTTTCTGGCGGAATCCATGGTGGACAAAGCCATCACCGCCCTCACTGATAGGAGGGCCTCCCTAGCCAAGGAAGTGACCGAAGTGGACGAGGAGGAGATAGACCGTCTGGATCTGGAGATAGACGAAACCATCGTGAAGATCCTGGCCCGCTATCACCCGGTGGCAAAGGACCTGCGTTTAGTCCTCTCCTCCTTCAGCGTCAACCGCCATCTGGAGAGAATAGGGGATCACGCCGTGAATGTCGCTGAATACGCCCTTGATCTTATCCCCCAATCTCCTGTGAAACCTCTTATAGACATACCCCGCATGGCATCCATCGCGAGGGAGATGCTGAGGGACGCCATAGACTCCCTACTGGAAGAAGACGCCGACAAGGCCCTTGAGGTGATCAAGAGGGATGACCAAGTGGACCACCTCCTGGAGCAGGTGAAGAGGGAGCTCATAACCTATATGATGAGTGATCCCAAAACCATAGACAGAAGCTTAAAACTCACCTCCATCGCCAGAAATCTTGAGAGGATCGCCGATCTGGCCACCAATATAGCTGAGAACACCGTCTTTCTCGTAAAGGGAAAGATGATTAAACACCGAGAACCAGGCAATGGCCCCTAGGAAGACCGTAGCCATTGTGGAAGACGAAAGAGACATTGCCGACTTGGTGGCCCTCCATCTCGAGTGGGAAGGATTCCATACCGTGGTCTTTGGCGATGGGGAGTCCTTTATGGCCTTCATGGAAAGAAATCCCTGCGATTTTCTGGTCTTAGACCTCATGCTCCCTTCTATAAACGGCCTGGAGATCCTCAAGACCTTGAGGGCCAAGGAGGTCACGGCATCCATGCCCGTACTCGTTCTCACCGCCAAATCCTCGGAGACTGATCGGGTTCTGGGTCTGGAGCTAGGGGCCGACGACTACATGGTAAAACCCTTCAGCCCCAGAGAACTGGTGGCCCGGGTGAAAGCCATCTTGAGAAGGCACGGAATCAGGGACAGTTCCATCATCCAAACAGGTGAGCTGGAGATAGACAGAAAGAGCAAAACCGTATGGGTGAAAGGGAAAGAGGTCCAACTCACCCAGACAGAGTTCAGGCTCCTGGAAACCCTGGCTATGGCCAAAGGAGAGGTCTTCTCCAGGAGAGAACTTCTAAAGAGGGTATGGGGAGATGACACCGTGACAGAGCGCACTGTAGACGTCCACATCAAACACCTTAGGGAGAAACTTGGAGAGGCGGGCAAGATGATCAAGACCCTTAGGGGCTGGGGATACAAGCTGATATGAGGAACTGGCTAGCCAGCCTGGGCTCCCGCATCTTTATGGCCTTTGCCCTCCTCCTCCTCATCTCTCTGGCTGTCACTTATGGTATAATCACCAAAGAAGTGGAAGTCTTCCACCTCGCCTACAGTGAAGAGGCCCTCACCCAGAAGGCCGAGATGCTTCTCCCCTTCTTCCAAAAAATCCTGGAAGAAGGCCAGAATCCCCAGGGGTGGGTTCAAGCCATGGGAAGAGCCTCGGGGGTGCGCATCACCCTCATCCTTCCCGGGGGTAGAGTGGCAGCAGACTCAGAGCACAACCCATCCACCATGGAGAACCACTGGAACCGACCTGAAGTCCGGATGGCCTTGAAGAAGGACATAGGAATCTCCCAGCGGTACAGCACTACCCTAGGCACTCGCCTCATGTACACGGCTGTACCCGTAAAGAACGGAAAGGGAAAGCTCCTGGGAGTTCTCAGGGTAGCATACCACCTGGCTCCTGTGAAAGAGGCACTCCACCCCCTATTTCGCAAACTCCTTCTGGAGAATCTGGCCCTCATCTTACTGGCCCTTTCCCTGGCCCTGATCTTCTCCCGTTACATCTCCTCTCAGTTGAAGGCTGTAGCCGCCAGCACCCAGGCCATGGCCCAGGGGAATCTCTCCATCAGGGTGCCAGAGGCCAATGTCCAGGAGCTCCGCATCCTGGCAAGGAGCCTTAACGCCATGGCAGCATCCCTCCAAGAACTCTTCCAGGCCAGGGAGGCAGAGCGACAGAAGATGGAACTCCTTCTCTCATCCATCCCAGACCTGGTAGTGGTTACAGACAGGAGAGGCACCATACTTTTCGCTAACCAGGCCTTTCGCAGGCTATTTGAGGAAGAAGATAAGCTCTGGCAAGCCGTGAGAGCACCCAGTCTAGCCCACCTCTTCAGTCAGGTGTGGAAAGAAAAGACGGTCCAGGAAGAGGTCTCCACCCCCAATGGTACCTACGAGGTGACAGCCATAGAGATGGTGCCCGGCAGAGAAGCCCTTTTTCTCTTCCATGATGTGGAGGAAAGGAAACGGGTGGAGAAGATGAAAACGGACTTTGTGGCCAACGTCTCCCACGAGTTGAAAACCCCCCTCACCGTGGTGAAAGGCTACCTGGAAACCCTGGAAATGGCCCAGTCCCTGGAAGAAAGGGAACTCTTTATTAAGAAGATGGGCAAACACATTGAGCGCCTCGCATCCCTTGTATCAGACCTACTCCTCCTCTCTTCTCTGGAAGAAGACAGGCTCTACAGCCGCACCCCTCTAAATCTGGAGGTCATAATAGAAAAGGTGGTTCAATGGGCAACTTCCCGGACCCTGGAGAAGAGACTGGAGTTTCTAATCTGCCGGCGGGGTACTCCCAAGCCCCTCATCGGCTCCCCCTATCTGTTGGAACAGCTCCTGGTCAACATCCTGGACAACGCCATCAAATACACTCCCCAAGGGGGGGTGGCCTTATCCGTGGACTACCAGGAAGAAGAGGTGGTCCTGACCGTGGAAGACACGGGGATAGGGATACCCAAGGACAAACAGGACCGCGTATTCGAGCGCTTCTACCGAGTGGATCCCTCCCGCTCCAGGGAATCGGGGGGAACAGGACTGGGCCTCTCCATAGTGAAACACATCGTGCGCTTCCACCAGGGTGAAATAAGGCTAGAGAGTGAGGAAGGGAAGGGCACCCGCATCACTGTCACCCTCCCCCTAAAGAAAAGGGGCTAACCCCGGGATTCCCCACACTCCCCCAAATACCATGAGGCCAAGTTGGCATAGTGCTTGGCCAGGCGCTCTATTTCATCTACCTCCTCCTGGGAGAGTTCCCTCACCACCCTGGCGGGGAATCCCCTCACCAAGGACCGGGGTGGCACTTTGGTGCCGGGAGTGACCACGGCCCCGGCAGCCACCAGACACCCATCCCCTATCTCCACTCCGTCCATGAGAATGGCACCCATGCCAATAAGGCACCGGGAGCCAATGACACAACCGTGGAGCAGAACCCTGTGGCCCATGGTCACCTCATCACCGATAACAGTGGGATACTTGTCGGTGGTGACATGGATGACCGAGTTGTCCTGGAGGTTGGTGTAGGATCCAATCCGAATGTAGTTCACATCCCCCCTCACCACAGAACCAAACCAAACGCTGGAGTGATCCCCTATCACCACATCCCCGATAACCGTAGCATTGGGAGCCACAAACACGTTCATGGCCATCTTGGGATATTTGCCCCTGTACCAGCCTATCACTTTCCACCCTCCCTAAGGTCCACTCTCGCCTCAGTCTAGCCCAAAGCCCCTCCCTTTTCCACAGCCGGTCCAATTGGGCAAAAATATCGGAGGGCAAATAATGAAAATTTACCACCCTAAAAGGCAACACAAACCCTTGAGATGGAGAATATCCCGTCTATCTTTTAAATAGGAAAGAGAAATCTATCACAATCAGGAGGTAACACAGTGAATATCCTAATATTAGAATCACCTAATGCACCTTCCCCTCCTGCATTCGTGCTCCGCTATGACGACAATCCCATAAAGCAAAACGCCCGATTTTCCCATTCCAGAAGTCCCCCGACACGAACTGAATATCACCTCAGTCCAGAGATTTTAATGGACTGAATCGACGGCAACTAAGACCTCACATAGGGAGAGGAGGTAGCGAGATGAAAGAAGTAAAAAGACCTATATTGATATTGGCAGCCATTATTTTAGCCACAACCATTGCATGGACACCCAGTGGATGGGCGGGACTGACCAAGGAATCCCAGAGGTGCGTGGCATGCCACAAAGACAAGACCAATTTCGTCGTGGTAGAGTGGCAAAAATCCAAGCACTACAAAAACGACGTGGGCTGCTACGAGTGCCATGCCGCCGACAAGAGCAATCCCGCCTCTTACAGGCACATGGGCTTCACCATCTCCACCCTGGTCACACCCAAACAGTGCGCCAGGTGCCATCC
>JAJSAC010000006.1 GCA_024274915.1 Thermodesulfobacteriota bacterium | reverse complement strand
CGTTCCGAACGCAGAGATGATAGCTCATAGTTCATAGCTCGTAGTTCATGGTTCATAGCTCACAGTTGCTATCAGCCATGAGCCATCAGCCATCAGCTATCAGCCATGGGCAAGGGAGGAATGCCCCGCCCTTTCACTTGTCTGAAAGGGAAAATCCAGGATTCTGAACATGATGCCTTTACCAAGAAGGGAATTTTGGGGGAAGTCCTGTTAGGGAGGTATGGGGTTGCTTTAGTCTGGGAAGTGGATTCCCGAGAATGTCTCGGGATTATGGAGGGCCCTAAGGGTTGGGGAACAATTTCCTTTTGGAGAGGGCTTGCTATTTTGTTCCTGGAGTGCTTGGTCCTTTTATCAGCTGGTAGGGGTCAGGAGTGATGCATGAATAGAATCGTCCTTCCCCTGGTTTCGAGTTCCTGCAAGACCTTACTAACTCCGTGAGCTCTTCTTCTTGGTAGTAGATAGTATAGGAGAAGATGGGGATCCTGGCTTCTTTCTGGGTGAGGTATCCTCCGAATTTGTCGATGTTTCCTCTGGCAAAAGGATAGGCCTCTTCCAGGTATCGGCTGATCTTTGTGCGTTTAACATAGTTGTCTGGGAGCTGGTCAAAGGGACCATCATACCAGTTGTTTCTGTCTACACTCCTACCGTGCACCCCTATGAGGATCTTTCGTTTGTGCCGTTTGTCGTCGAAAAAGGCGAAACCCGTTCGTCTTCCCAATACCACGTCTTCGCCGAGGGGAATGAAGCTTTCGGGGACGTAGCCTTCTTCATTGAGCATGTACAAAAAATGCTTCTCTTTTTTATCGAACAGAAGGAAGAATTTTAGGCCCGATTCATCGAATATGGGGCCGATGAACACCTCTGTCTTCCTTAACTGGGCTTTTTGCGGGTCTCTGTACCAGGCGTTGTTTAGCTTGAAGATCACCCTCTTTCCCATATAGCTGACGGAGTATGCGAAGGGCCATAGGCGTTTTACTAATACTCCGTCTTTTGCAGAGATGGCTTTCTCTTTTCCTTCTCTGTCCTGGTAGTTTCCGTTTTCGTCATACTCAAAATAGCCTATGTGAATGATGCCTTCGTCTCGGTCGCAAGCATCAAGTCGTAGGTTACCCCATACGGTTTTGCCTGAGGCGTGGATTTGGAAGTAATAGTAGTTTTCAGTGGGGTATATCACCACTTCTTCTTCTAGCCTTAAAAAGATGGTTTCGAAAACGGTCATAGGGTTGTCGAGGTCCAGTGTCGAGTATAGTCCTTCGATGAACTTTTGGTTGAATTCTACCGCTACCTCTTTCGGCGTGCCCGGCTGGGGGCTTTTTCCCCGTTCCAGCCGGGCACACGCAAAGATAAAGAGGCCGAAAACCAAGCCCAGGATGAGAAGAGGGCTTGGTCTTTCATCTCTTCTCATGCCCTCCATCAGTCTTCTCGATTTAGCAGGTGCACTTTGTTCTCTCTGAAGAAGCTTTAACCTCTACCCTTCCTTTCACTTACTTTGGGTATCCTCGTGCTCTGGGGATCCTGGCCAAGTTTTGCCTCTCTTGTGGAGGAGCCAGGTATCTCCCCTTACGTGGGGGGGTGGCCAGGAAACGTGCTCCGTGTGGGGAGGCCAAGTGATGCGCTTGACGTGCTCCAAGAAATCTGGAGGCCACGTCGCTTTTTTGGCGTGAGGAGGCCAGGTGACTCTTCTAACATGGTAAGGTGGGAAGGTGACGTTCTTTGTGTGGCGAGGCCAGGTTTTGCCTTTGGCGTGCACTATAGCATCTGGAGGCCACGTCGCGTTTTTAGTGTGAGGTGGCCAGGTGACTCTTCTCACGTGGTAGGGTGGGAAGGAAGCGTTCTTCGTATGCTGAGGCCAGGATTTACCCTTGATGTGTCCCTGGTTTTCGGGAGGCCAGGTTCCCCCTTTTCTGTGGGGCGGCCAGGTGACTCCTTTTGCGTGGAAGGACGGGAAGGTTATGTTTTTTGTATGCTGAGGCCAGGTAACTCCTTTTACGTGGAGAAATGGGAAAGAGGTGCCCTTTGTGTGACGTGGCCACGTCACGTTTTTCCTGTGGTCAGGCTTTAGAAGGCCAGGGGTCCCTTTCCCCTTTTCCTTTGTGATGCCCCCCAGCTCCTTGGTGGTTTCTCCTCCTATGATCTCTTTGGCTGAGGAAGGACTGTTGAGGAGTTGTTGTTTGGTTTTTGCCAGTGCGGGTTGGATCAAGAAGGCCAAGGTAGCGAGGATAAGGGTTGCTTGGAAGGTTTCCATCCATTGCTTTTTGGTCTTCATAAAAACGCTCCCTTCTATTGTTCTAAGGTTCTTCTTTGGCCTGTTTGTGTGGCAACCACAACCAGGGGATGGATAACCAGGTATACCTTATTTATTTCCTGCCTATGCAAAGTGACTCTGTGTGAACAAGCACTAGCTAACCCAATATATTACCTGGCATTCTATTATACAAGGGCTTTTGAGACTAGAGTTTTATAAGTAAAGACCAGGGGTGGATCCCTACTCTGCTATCTCCACTGCTATGGCTCCAATTAGGGAGAAGACCCCTCAGAGAGGGACCACGTTTGTTGCACTAGGTCTTCTCTGCCTAGGATGGCTTCTCTTTCGTCCAGCTGGGGGAGGTGTTCTTCTGTCTCCTCCGTCTTGTGCTTCCCATTTGTTTCTGGACTTCTCCCCTCACACCACCTCTCCTGGCACGAGAAGCCCCTGTGTTTGGGGAAAGCCTGCCATGATGTTCATGTTTTGTACCGCCTGGCCCGAAGCCCCTTTCACCAGGTTGTCCAAGGCTGTGATGACCACCAGGGTGCCTGTTCTTTTCTCCCACACCAACCCAATGTCACAGAAGTTAGAGCCTCTCACATGGTGGGTGTTGGGAAGCTCCCCCGGGGATAGGACCCGGACGAAGGGATGGGGCTTGTAGAAGGAAGAGAAAAGTTCGTGAGCATCCTTCAGGGTGAAGGAGGGGAGGAGGTCTTCTCTGATATGGGTGTAGACGGTACTTAGGATCCCCCGGTTCATGGGCACCAGGTGGGGGGAGAAGAGGATGGTAGGTTTAACTCCGGAGAAGCTCTCCAGGGCCTCCTCCATCTCGGGCTGGTGGCGGTGGTGGGCTACGGAGTATGCGGTGAAGGATTCATTGCACTCAGGGAAGTGGAACCGCTGGTTGGGTTTTCTTCCTCCTCCGGTCACCCCTGACTTGCAGTCGGCATAAACGGGGGATGGGTTGATCCATCCAGTTCTTAAGAGGGGAGCCAGGGCCAAGATCACACTGGTGACGTAGCACCCCGGGTTGGCCACGAGTCTGGCCCGGGCTATGGATGAGGGGAAAAGTTCGGGCATGCCGAACACTGCCTCTTCTAGAAGGTGGGTGGCTGTGTGCTCCAGGCCGTACCACTTTTTATAAACCAGGGGATCTCTGAAGCGGAAGTCTCCAGAGAGATCTATCACCTTGAGCCCTCTCTCTAAAAGGAGGGGGACGGCAGCCATGCTAGAGCCGTGAGGTAAGCAGAGGAAGGCCAGTTCCGCTTTTTCAGCTACCTCTTGGGGGTCGAAGGGATGCAGCTCCAGGTCCAAGACGTCCCTAAAAGCGGGAAAAACCTGGGAGAAGGTTTTCCCCTGGTAGGTCTCCGATGTGATGATGCTCACTTCCCCATGGGGGTGCCTGGATAGAATGCGCAGAAGCTCCAGCCCCGTGTATCCCGTTGCTCCTATTACGGCTATCTTCATATCTCCATCCCCTTTACCTTTTGCCCGTTGTCTTCCTTTCCCTCAGACTGCTGGTGGTCCACACAGTGCCGTCTTCTTTGAAGTAGAACTTCCCTCCGTAAGGGTCGGGGGGCACTTTTCTAATCATGCCCACCTTCACCAGGTCTTCGGGCTTCTTGGGCAACTTGCCATAGCGGTTTTTATACTCCTGGGCCAGTTTTTCCAAGCGGTCCATGATGATGAGGGCCTGGAGGCGCTTCTTGATCAGTCCTTTCACCTTGGGGTCCTGGGCCGATCGGTAAAGCCCTTCCAAGTAGGCGATGGCGGCGGAGTAGTGGCCCTTTTCCGAGTAGAGTCTGGCCACAAGTAGGGGGAGATAGGAAGGGACGGAGGGGGAGCGGGTAGCCATGGCCAGGTATTTGGCTCCCGTTATGGGATCTTTTTTGAAGTAGTAGTATATAAACCCCAGGTAGAAGGGGATCCTCCAGTCGTCTTTTTTGAATCTCTCTCCTTTTTTGAGGATGGGGATCACCTGGTCGACGGCACCGTACCAGGGGAGGACATTACCGGCAAAGTAGTAGGGTTCTGTGTAGTAGGGATCCAGAGAGGCAGCTAGGTCTAAGGCTTTGGCCATCCATAAGGTCTCGGTTTTCCCAAGGTTTCCCCTCTTGCCGCCGAAGAGTTGGGCTACCTCCATCACGTAGTAATCGGACAGGAGGGATTTGAACTCCAGGGCAGATATCTTGGCCACCTCCTCCTTGGGCAGGGGAGAAAGGGCTTGACCTTTGATGGGAGTGGTGCGGATGTGGAGTTGGTGGATGGTGAGGATAAGAATGAGGAAGACAAGGATCCAGAGGAGATGGACAGAGGTTCCCCAAAGGTCGAAGGGCCCCTGGAGGTGCAGTGGGTCTTTCACTTCATTTCCCTTTTCTTAAATATGAAGGTGGCGGCTATGAGGAGGAAAAGAGTATAGGCCAGGGCATAGATAAAGGCCTTGATAAGGTCTCCGGGGGGCATGGGTAGGTTGTGGACGGCGGCACTTTTCAGGTCCATGAGGGATAGGTCAGGGAACACGTAGTAAGCCAACTTAGCTATCCCTTTGACAATGGGTGAGGTTTTCTTGCCTAGAGGCCCTTTTATAAAGTCCATGACTTGGTGGGTGCTTTGGCCCACCAAGTAGACGGCCAGGGTAAGGAAAAGGGCAAGAAGGGCTGAGCTGGTGAAGCTGGAGAAGAAGAGGGATACGGCCAGGATGAGGCTGGCTTCTAGAAAGATAAACAGGGACGCCAGGATCAGTTTTCCCCATGCTACATGGGGTGGGGTATAAAGGCGGGCGGTCTTGTAAAAATAGAAGGTGGTTATCAGCATGAAGAGGGTGACCAAGGCCGTGGAGATTCCCACTAAGGTGGCCAGCCCTCCGTATTTCCCGAAGATGTAGTGGCCCCGACCTATGGGTTTGGAGAGGACCATGTAGATGGATCTTTTGTCCAGATCCTTGGCCATTAGATGGGTGCCCATGAAGAAGGCCAAGAGAAGGGCTGTGAGGGAGACGGTGGCCAGCCCCAGGTCCTGGGTCACTTTAATGATGTTGCCGATGGACAGATCGGCAATGGCCCCCGAGGCCAGGAGGAGTAAGAAGGCAAATACCATGATCCCAAGGAAGGCCCGCTCCCGGAAGCCCTCTTTCAGCGTGACCCATGCCAGTGCCAGACTAGCCCTCACTCTGGACCTCCCGCACAAATATCTCTTCCAAAGTCAGTCTCTTTTTCTCTAGGGCGTAGATGGGGAGGGCCAATCCTTTCACTGTGTCCAGGGCCTCCCACAAATCCTCTGGAGGAAGCTCTACCTGGGTGAGGTGGCCTACCCGGCTGATTTGGGAAAAGCCCCTTTCCTGGAGGGCATCAACGTGGTCCCCTTCCAGTTTTAGGACCCACGACGGGCTATCGGAGAGATGGGATAGGCTCCCCAGGTATGTGAGATGCCCCTTCACCAGGATGCCCACCCTGTCACAGATGGTTTCCACGTCGTGGAGGATGTGGGAGCTGAAGAAGACGGTTTTTCCCTGTTCCTTGAGGGTGAGGATGAGACGTACCACTTCCGTTCTACCCAAAGGATCCAGTCCCGACATGGGTTCGTCCATGATGATGATCTGGGGGTTTCCCATGAGGGCTTGGGCTATTCCCAGCCGTTGCATCATACCTTTGGAGTACTTCCTGATCCTTAAGCTCTTGGCCTGGTCCAGGCCTACCAGGGTCAATAGCTCTCGGGCCTTGTTTTTTATGGTCTTGCCTTTCATGCCCACCAAGGCCCCAGCAAAGAGGAGGAACTCCTCCCCCGTGAGGTGGTCATAGAAAGAGGGGTTTTCCGGTAGGTACCCCACCTTTCGCCTGGCAGCGGGCTGGCTGGCCTCTAGTCCCATTATGTGCACTTGCCCCCTGGTGGGGAAGATAAGGTTCATAATGAGTTTTATAGCAGTGCTCTTGCCCGCCCCGTTGGGTCCCACGAAGCCGAAGATTTCTCCCTGGTGGATCTCTAGGTTGAGCCCTTCCAGGGCTACGATCTTCTTCTTCACCCCTTTTTTGTAGTGCTTGGTGAGGTCCTCTATCTCAATGGCCGGTGGGGCCACTCAGACACCTCCGTTTGTCTGGTTTATTTGGTTTGTTTGGTTCATTTGGTTCCCTTGGTTGTGTTCCGGAGTTTTATTCTTCGAATCTTCCAGCCTTTGACTTTTCCCCGTCTCCCGTCTTCTGTCCCCCGTCTATTCTGAGAAGACCCCCATGGCCCTCCACTTTTTGTGTCTCTCCTCCAGGAGTTCCTCGGGGTCTTTCTGGATAAGTTGGGCCAGATGGCGTCGGATGACCCTTCTCAATATGGCAGCTGCCCTTTTGTGGTCCCTGTGGGCTCCACCCAGGGGCTCTTTCACGATCTCGTCGATAACCCCTAGCTTGTAGAGGTCCTGGGCGGTGATGCGCATTGCCTCGGCCGCCAGGGGGGCCTTGGCGGCATCCCTCCACAGGATGGAGGCACACCCTTCGGGAGAGATAACCGCGTAGGTGGCGTTTTCTTGCATGAGGAGCCGGTCGCCAATGGAAAGGGCCAGAGCTCCTCCGCTACCCCCTTCTCCTGTGACGGAGACAACGATGGGCACTTTGATCTGAGACATCTCATAGAGGTTGTAGCCTATGGCTTCGGCTTGTCCCCTTTCTTCGGCGCCCATGCCCGGGTAGGCTCCGGGTGTGTCTATGAAAGTGAGAATGGGGAAGCCGAACTTTTCTGCCAGTTTCATCACCCTCAGGGCCTTTCTATATCCTTCGGGATGAGGCATGCCAAAGTTTCTCTCAATGTTCTCCTTGGTGGATCGGCCCTTTTGGTGGCCAATGACGGCCACGGTTATGCCCTCGAACTTGGCCAAACCCGCCACTATGGCCTTGTCGTCAGCATACCTCCTATCTCCCCTGAGCTCCACGAAGTCCGAGGTCATCTCCCTTATGTAGTCCAGAGTGTAGGGCCTCATGGGATGGCGGGCCACCTGGACCTTCTGCCAGGGGGTGAGCTTGGAGTAGGTATCCCTGAGGAACCGTTTCAGCTTTTTCTGGAGCTTTTTTATATCCTCGTCCAGGTCTACCTGGCTGCCCTGGCCAATGCTCCTCAGTTCAACTATCTTTTCTTCCAATTCTCTTATGTTTTTTTCGAAACCTAATGGTTGAACAGTCATGGTTTCTCCTTATACCCCTTTGGACTCCCGTGTTCAAAGGGTCATTGCTATGTTACTTCATCTTGTGCCTTGTACTTTCCCGTCCATCATCCCTGAATCAGTGACACACGCCCTTTGCCCAGGATGGTTTCCATTTCTTGCTGTAGTTTCTCCCCGGAGGCTACAGCGAACTCCCGGTCGGCCTCTATCTCCACCATGGTTCCTTGGGGAGAGAGAAATCGGAGGATGAGGGGGCAATTTCCTGGGTGTGCCCTGGCCACCTCCCAGAGGTGGTCTATGGTCTCTTCTTCTAGCCCGTCCAGGGGTATTTCCACCAGGACCTTGCTTCTTTTCTTGGGGGCTTTAGTGGGGGGAGGCCCAGATGCCTTGGGTGGGTGTTTCAGGGCCTCTCTCAGGAGCAGGATCTCATGGGCAGTCACCTTTTTCTCTTCCCCCTGGGCGTCGGTGGTCACCCGGCCCTTTACCACGATGGGTTCGTCCAAGAGGAGGAGCATACCCACCTGGGCGTAGAGATCGGGGAAGACCACCACCTCTGTTCTACCTTCTCGGTCTTCCAGCTGGACAAAGGCCATGCGCTTTCCGTCTTTTTTGGTGGCGATCTCCCGGAAGGAGGCCACCATGCCACCCAAAACGACCTCGTTGCTTTCCGAGGCCCCCTCCAGTATCTCCTGAATTGTGCCTGGCACCACTCGCTCCAGGTCCTTCTTGTATAAGTCTAGGGGATGGCCCGTCACGTAGAACCCCAGGGCCTCTTTCTCCATGGCCAAGAGTTCCCTGGGCGATGGAGGTGGGGCCTCGGGATAGACCTCTTCCTCTTCTCCCAGGGAATTGCCCTGGTCCAGTTCGAAGAGGGTTCTCTGGAGTTTGGCCCTTTTGGCCAGTTTCTGGCCTGTTTCCATGGCCAGGTCCAGGGCCTCCAAAAGGGTGTTTCTATCTTTACCTAAGGAGTCCATGGCCCCCGCCTTGATGAGGCTCTCTACCGTCTTTCTGTTCACTCGCCTCAAATCCACCCGGCAGCAGAAGTCGTAAAGGGACTTGAAAGGACCTTCTTCCTCCCTGGCCTCCAGGATGGATTCCACTGCGGATTCTCCCACGTTTTTTATGGCGGCCAAGCCGAATCGGATGGAGGCCCCCTTCACCGAAAAGGTGGTGATGCTCTCATTGACGTCGGGAGGCAGGACCCGGATGTCCATCTCTTTGCACTCTTGGATGTACTTATAGATCTTGTCTGTGTTGCCCATATCCCCTGATATGAGGGCTGCCATGAACTCTACGGGATAGTGGGCCTTGAGGTAGGCCGTCTGGTAAGCAATGAGGGCATAAGCTGCCGAGTGGGACTTGTTAAAGCCGTATTTTGCGAAGTTCTCCATGAGGTCGAAGATATGCTCGGCGTCCTTTTTGCTGATCTCCCTACCCATGGCTCCCTGGACGAAGGCCTCTTTCTGTTTCAGCATGACGTCCATTTTCTTCTTGCCCATGGCCCGACGCAGTAGATCTGCCTGTCCCATGGTGAAACCCGCCAGGCAACTGGCGATCTGCATTACCTGTTCCTGGTAGAGGATAACGCCGTAGGTTTCGGCCAAGATCTCTTCCAGTTGGGGTAGAGGAGCCTTCCACTTCACCCGTCCGTGTTTTCTGTTGATGAATTCATCCACCATGCCCGAGCCCAGGGGGCCAGGGCGGTAGAGGGCTACCAAGGCAATGAGATCTTCGAAACGAGAGGGTTTCAGTTTCTTTATAAGTTCCCTCATGCCCGAGGACTCCAGCTGGAAGATCCCCAGGGTCCTGCCTTCCTCCAACAGGCGGTAGGTCTCAGGGTCGTCCAGGGGCAAATGTTCCAGATCCAGCTTTTCCCCCCTAAATCTTTCCACTAGGGCCAGGGCCATGCGTATGACCGTCAGGGTCTTGAGTCCCAGCAGATCCATCTTTAGAAGGCCAAGCTCTTCCAGTTCGTCTTTGGCGTACTGGGTTACCACTTCGTTGTCGGTGCCCCGGTAAAGAGGCACAAATTCCGTCAGGGGCTCTGGGGTGATGACCACTCCGGCAGCGTGGGTAGATGCATGGCGAGAGAGCCCTTCCAGTTTTTGGGAAATCTCCAAGACCTTTTTCACCTGGGGGTTGTCGTCTATTATCTCCCGGAGCTGGGGCACCTCCTCTATGGCCTTGGCCACCGTCATGCTGATGCCTGGACCGCTGGGAATTAGCTTGGCTACGCGGTCCACTTCCTTGTAGGGTACCCCTAAGGCCCTTCCTACGTCCCTCACTACCGCCCGGGCCGAGAGGGTTCCAAATGTGATGATCTTGGCCACATTATCCTCACCGTATTTTTGGCGCACGTACTCGATCACTTCGTCTCGACGATCCATGCAGAAGTCTATGTCTATGTCGGGCATGCTCACCCTCTCGGGGTTTAGGAACCGTTCGAAGAGAAGATTGTAAGGGAGGGGGTCAATGTTGGTGATGCCCAAGGCGTAAGAGACCAGGGAACCCGCTGCCGAACCTCTGCCGGGCCCTACAGGGATACCCTGTTCTCGGGCAAAGCGCACGAAGTCCCATACAATGAGGAAGTAGCCCGAAAAGCCCATGTCTTTGATGATGTCCAGTTCGTTTTTTAGCCTCTCCTGGTACTCTCTCCAGTCTTTCTTAGGGTGGAGTTCTCCCGTTTCCCTGCGCTTCTCAAGCCCCTGCCAGGCTAGGTGCTCCAGGTAGCTGTCCAGGTCATAGCCCTGGGGCACTTGATACACGGGGAGGTGGAGCTGATGGAACTTGAACTCGAACTGGCATCGGTTGGCGATCTCCCATGTGTTCCTAACAGCTTCCTCTAAATGGGAGAAGAGACGTTTCATCTCCTGGGGGCTGCGCAGGTACAGCTGGTTCGTGGACATCTTCATACGGTCCTCTTCTTGAACCAACTTTCCTGTCTGGATGCATAAAAGTACGTCATGGGCCTGGGCGTCCTGGGGATCTAGGTAGTGGCAATCGTTGGTGGCTACCAGGGGGATACCCAGTTCCCTGGCCATGGCTATAAGTTCTCTGTTCACTTCCTCTTGCTGGGGGATGCCGTTGTGTTGAATCTCCAGGTAGAAGTTACCCTCCCCCATGATTTCCAGGTATTCCCGGGCTGCATCCCGTGCCCCCTCCACGTCCCCCTGGATTATACGGTGGGGGATTTCGCCTTTGAGGCAGGCTGACAGGGCTATGAGCCCCTGGCTGTGTTCCCGAAGGATCTCTTTGTCTATTCTGGGTTTGTAGTAGAATCCTTCCAGATGGGCCTTTGATACCAACTTCACCAGGTTCCTGTAGCCCCTTTGGTCCTCCACCAGGAGGATGAGATGGTAGGAGGCGTCGGTGAGGCCTTTATGGGTGGTCTTCTCCAGCCTGGATTCAGGGGCTATGTATGTCTCACATCCAATGATGGGATGGATGCCCGTTTTCTTGGCCTTTTTGTAGAAGGGTACCACTCCAAACATGTTGCCATGGTCAGTGATGGCCAGGGCCTGAATGCCCAGCTTGGGAGCCCTTTCAAAGAGCTTAGAGATGGTGATGCTACCGTCTAGAAGGCTGTACTGGGTATGTAGATGTAGGTGGACGAATTCTTCCATCTTCTCCTCCCTTGGTTGGTGTCATACTTTATAGTGGGTTGTTCTTTTGGCTGCAACGTGATGGGCGGGATCTTGCGGGGAGGGTTGGAGGGTGCTAAGACCCCTGGAGGCTGGGGGTAGGGAGGTTTCTATGACGTTGATCTTTAACTGTCCCCATTGTGGAGGACAAAACTTTGTGGCTTCCCAGCGTTTGAACCACAGGGAAAGGTCTGTGGTGTGCTGGATCTGTAACAGGACCTTCTCTTGGACCTTCTTGGAGGAGTTGACTAATGGCAGGAGGAGGGCTGAGAAGGTAGAAAAGCTATCTATGGAAGGAGGAGAGAATGGGTAACAAATGGTGGAAGACCGTGGTGGTGGTCTGTTTCGTTGTGTCCCTTCTCTGGGTGCCCTGTCTCTGGGCAAAGACCCAAGCAGGGGTGAAGGGTGTGGCTCACCAGGTGATCAACAGTGGAGGCTATACATATGTGGAGGTGAATAGCAATAAAGGACTGATTTGGGTGGCCCTACCCCCTGTCCCAGTTAAGAAGGGAGACAAGGTAGAGGTTGATCCTGGCGAGGCCATGGTTATGAGTGACTTCAAAAGCCGGAGTCTTAACCGGGTGTTCAGGGAGATTCTTTTTGCCCCTCGCATCAGGATCAACGGCCGGTGGCAGCCTTCGGAGGGTGGTTCGTCCGGTGCTTCTGGATCTATGGGGGGCATGGCCTCTTCTGGTATGGCCCCTTCTTTCCAGTTGCCTGGAGAGAGATCGACCTCTACCCAAAGGGGTGGGGGAAGCTCTTTCCATGGTGCTCCTCATGGCGGTGCTGGTTTCCAGGTCTCTTTTCCTCCTCCGGGCTCTATCAAGCCCCCCAGGGGAGGCTACACCGTGGCCCAACTTTATGGGAAGGCCAAGGAGCTCAACGGCAGAGGGGTGGTGGTGAGGGGGAAGGTGATCAAGTTTCTCCCTGGTATCATGGGAAAGAATTGGATTCATATAGCCGATGGTTCGGGCGAGAACGGTAGGGCGGAGGTCACCGTCACTACGCAGGCCGTGGTGAAGCCCGGGGATGTGGTGGTGGTGAAAGGTAAGCTATCTTCCAATAAGGATTTTGGTTACGGTTATTTCTACAAAGTCATTGTGGAGGACGCCCAGGTTAAGGTGGAGAAGTGATGGTTTTGCAGGGGCCCTTGGGCCCCTTCCCCTATCTCCACGGGTTTTCTGGAAATTCCATGGCTCCCTTGCTTTTTAGATTCTGCTTCTTGCCAAGTAATTGTCAGATTTTTTGATCACCCTCTTGACAATCTCTTTCCTTCCTCCTATTAAAACCCACCGGAATTAGCACTCTATCTTGATGAGTGCTAACAAAGGGAAAAATTCAGAATCTTTAAGGAGGGAGTGGTATGAAGGTGAAGCCTCTTCACGACAGGGTACTGGTGAAGCCTTTCGAGGAGGAAGAGGAGAAGAGCAGCGGCGGAATCATCATTCCTGACACGGCCAAGGAGAAGCCCCAGAAGGGCGAAGTGGTGGCTGTAGGTGACGGAAGGATTTTGGACAGCGGTGAGAAGGTGCCTATGTGCGTAAAGGTGGGGGACAAGGTGATTTACGGCAAATATGCGGGTACCGAGATCAAGATTGAGGGTGAGAAGTACCTGGTCATGAGGGAAGACGATATTTATGCCATTATTGAAGAATAAAAATTGCTAGGAGGTGAAGGATATGTCTGCCAAGGAACTCCTTTTCGGGGATGAAGTTAGAGGGAAGATCGCTAAAGGTGTGGACCTTTTGGCTGAGGCCGTGAAGGCCACTTTGGGCCCCAGGGGTAGGAACGTGGTGATTGAGAAGAAGTTTGGTTCTCCCGTTATCACCAAGGATGGGGTGACGGTGGCCAAGGAGATCGAACTGGAAGACAAGTTCGAGAACCTGGGGGCTCAGCTGGTGAAGGAGGTGGCCAGCAAGACATCCGATGTGGCCGGTGATGGTACCACTACAGCCACCGTGTTGGCCCAGGCCATCTTCAAGGAAGGTATGAAGAACGTCACCGCTGGTGCCAACGCTATGAGCCTCAAGAGGGGCATTGATAAGGCGGTGGATGCTGTTGTGGAGCAGCTCAAGGACATGAGCAGGGAAGTCCAGGATCGCAAAGAGATCGCTCAGGTGGCTGCCATTTCTGCCAACAACGATCAAGAGATCGGTGATCTCATCGCAGACGCTATGGAGAAGGTGGGCAAAGACGGCGTCATCACTGTGGAAGAGGCCAAGGGCTTGGAGACCACTCTGGAGGAGGTGGAAGGTATGCAGTTCGATAGGGGTTACCTCTCTCCCTACTTCGTCACCGATCCCGAGAAGATGGAGGCCGTTCTTGAGGAGCCCTACATCCTGGTCCATGAAAAGAAGATCTCCAACCTCCGGGACATGTTACCCCTGTTGGAAGAGGTGGCCCGTTCCGGCAAGCCCCTCCTGGTCATCGCCGAGGACGTGGAGGGCGAGGCCCTGGCCACCTTGGTGGTGAACAAGCTCAGGGGTACCTTGAATGCCTGCGCCGTGAAGGCCCCTGGTTTTGGAGACAGGCGTAAGGAGATGCTTAAGGACATTGCCATCCTCACTGGTGGTCAGGTCATCTCCGAAGAGCTGGGCATCAAGTTGGAGAACGTGAGACTGGCTGATCTGGGCAGGGCCAAGAAGGTGGTGGTGGACAAGGAGCATACCACTATTATTGGTGGCTATGGTGATTCCAAGGCCATAGAGGGTAGGATCAAGCAGATCAAGGCCCAGATTGAGAAGACTACCTCTGACTACGACAGGGAGAAGCTCCAGGAGCGCCTGGCCAAACTGGTGGGCGGTGTGGCCGTTGTCAAGGTGGGCGCTGCAACTGAGACGGAGATGAAGGAGAAGAAGGCCAGGGTGGAGGACGCCCTCAACGCTACCAAGGCTGCTGTGGAAGAGGGTATAGTGGCCGGTGGTGGGGTGGCCCTCCTCAGGTGTCAGAAGGCCCTGGACGAACTCGCCAAGAAGCTCAAGGAGAGGGGCATTGACGAGGACGAGCTCATCGGTGTCAATATCGTGAGGAAGGCCGTTGAGGAACCAATGAAACAGATCGCTAGCAATGCCGGCATTGAGGGCTCCGTCATCGTGGAAGAGGCCAAGAAGCTGGAGAAGAACGAGGGTTATGACGCTGCCACCCTTAAGTTTGTGGATATGTTCGAGGCGGGTATCATCGATCCCACCAAGGTGGTGCGTTCTGCCATCCAGAACGCTGCCAGTGTGGCGGGTCTCATGATCACCACCGAGTGTGGGGTGGTGGAGGTACCGGAGAAGGAGAAAGCCGCCGCACCTCCCATGCCCGAGTACTAAGGGCTAAAGCCCTTAGGCCAGGGGCGGAAGGCCTGAGGTTGAGGGCAAAGAGGCCGCCGGGCTCTTACACCCGGCGGCCTCTTTG